>JBIKSZ010000016.1:0-27760 GCA_044348345.1 Roseomonas sp.
GCGCGGGGCATCCGCGCCAGGGTGACCGGCACGCCCCAATGATTGTTGTAGCTGGCCGCCGAGGCATGCGTCGGGCCGAGTGCGCCGAGCGCTGTGCGCAGCATCTCCTTCGTCGTGGTCTTGCCGACGCTGCCCGTCACGCCGACCACGCGCGCGGTGCTGCGGGCCCGCGCCGCGGCACCGAGCGCCTGCAGGCCGGCGAGCGTATCCGCCACGCGGAGCAGCGGCGCATCGGCCGCGACACCCGGCGGGTCGCGATCCACCAGCGCCGCGGTCGCGCCCTTGGCCAGCGCATCGGCGACGAAATCATGCCCGTCGCGGGCGTCGCGGAGTGCCACGAACAGATCGCCCGGCTGGATCGTCCGCGTGTCGATCGAGATACCCGTCACGGCGAGATCGGCCGGCAGCGTGCCGCCGGTGGCGCCGCGCAGTTCGGCCGCGGTCCAGAGTGCTGTCATGCGGCGGCCCCCTCAGGGAAGATAAGGCCGCGCACCACCGCGACGTCGTCGAAGGGATGGGTCACCGCGCCGATGGTCTGGCCGCTCTCATGACCCTTGCCGGCCACCGCCAGTACATCCCCCGGGCCAAGCGCGGCGAGGGCGCGCGCGATGGCGCCCGCGCGGTCGCCGGCATCGATCCCCTGGGCGCAGCCGGCCAGCACGGCGGCGCGGATGGCGGCAGGGTCCTCGCTGCGCGGATTGTCGTCGGTGATCCAGCAGATATCGGCGAAGCGCGCCGCGGCCGCGCCCATCAGGGGCCGCTTGCCGGGATCGCGGTCGCCGCCCGCGCCGAACAGCACATGCAGCTTCGCTCCCGGTGCGACATGCGGGCGCAGCGCGGCCAGCAGCCGTTCCAGCGCATCGGGCGTATGGGCATAATCCACATAGGCCGCCGCCCCGTTCGGCAGCCGTGCGGCGAGTTCCATCCGCCCGCGCACGCCCGCGAGGCGCGGCAGCGCCGCCAGCACGTGATCCACCGGTAGGCCGGTCGCCACCGCCAGTGCAGCGGCCATCAGCACATTGTCGGCCTGGAAGCGGCCAGGCAGGCCAAGGCGCAGCGTCGCGCGCGTGCCGAAGGCATCGAGGTCGAGCTCCTGCCCGTCAGGCCGCGGGCGTTGCGCCAGCAGGCGGAGATCGCCGCCCGCCTCGCCGATCGTCAGCAGCCTGAGCCCGCGCGCGGCCGCGATGCGGCGCAGCAGTGCAAGGCTCTCGGCCTCCATGTCGGCATTCACTGCCGCCGTCGCGCCGGCCGGCAGCAGCGTGTCGAACAGGCGCAGCTTGGCGGCGCGATAGGCCGCCATGCTGCCGTGATAGTCGAGATGGTCGCGCGTGAGGTTGCTGAACCCCGCGGCCGCAAGCCGCACACCGTCCAGCCGCCGCTGGTCGATCCCGTGCGAGGAGGCCTCCATCGCGGCATGGGTGACGCCGGCGCGCGCCAGCGCGGCCAGCATCGCGTGCAGCGCGACCGGATCGGGCGTGGTGAGCGAAGGCCCAGGCGGCATCGCATCCGCGATCAGCCCGAGCGTGCCGAGCGAGGCCGCGCTGTGCCCGGCCTGCCGCCAGATCTGCCGCAGGAAATCCACCGTGCTGGTCTTGCCGTTGGTCCCCGTCATCGCGACGACCGTCGCGGGCTGCGCGGCTTCGAAGGCGGCGGCGAGCAGCGCCAGCGCCCGGCGCGGATCGGCCGCGGTCAGCAGCGGGCGGGGTGGCACGCCCGCGGGCCAGATGGTGCCCTCAGGCGCGAGCACGGCTGCGGCCCCGCGCGCGACCGCATCGGCGATGAAGGCCCGGCCATCGGTCTTGGCGCCGGGCATGGCGGCAAAGAGGAAGCCCGCCGCGACGGCGCGGCTGTCGGCCGTCAGGCCCCCGATGCGGGGGCTTTCGCCGGCCAGAAGCGGCAGGTCGGGGTGTGCGCGCAGCAGTTCCGCGAGCGCGCGGGTCTCATCGGGGGGCAAGGCTCGCCTCGCGCTGCGGGGCGGGCGTGGAGGGGGCCGCGGCGCGCGCGGGCGCGGCCGACGGCGCCGGGGCCGGCGTGGCAACCGGCGTGCCTTGGCTGGATGGCGCAGGCGCGCCGGGGCGCGGCGCGGGCGCCGGGGTGGTGGGCGCCGCGGTGGGCGCGCGCGGCGCCGCGGGGCGGGCGGGTTGCATCGGGATGGCGATGGAGGCCTGGATCTCCGCCGCGCGATCGGTCTCCGGCATCATGCCGAGGATCGGTGCGACGGAGCGCACCATCATCCCCGCGGCCGGCGCGGCGACCCAGCCGGCGGTCGCATAGCCGTGGCTGCGCGCATTCGGCTTCGGCTCGTCCACCATCACATACATCGCGTAGCGCGGCGCATGCATCGGGAAGGCGCCGACGAAGGCGGCGATGCGCTTGTTTTCCAGATAGCCGCCGCGCGGCCCGGTCTTCTGCGCCGTACCCGTCTTGCCGCCGACGAAGTAGC
Organism: Roseomonas sp.; assembly: GCA_044348345.1. Taxonomy (GTDB): domain Bacteria; phylum Pseudomonadota; class Alphaproteobacteria; order Acetobacterales; family Acetobacteraceae; genus Falsiroseomonas. Next base: position 2,444 of record JBIKSZ010000016.1, read on the forward strand.
CCGGCACGTCGGCACTCTTGCCGGAGCCATCGGTGACGGCGATGCGCATCAGGCGGCGCATCGTCTCGCTCGTGCGCTCGCTGATCACGCGCACGCCATCCGCTGTCTCGCCGGGCGGGCGGACCAGCAGGGTGGGCTGGCGCAGGATGCCGCCATTGGCCAGCGCCGCGACGCCGGTCACCACATGCAGCGGCGTGACCGAGATGCCGTGGCCGAAGCCGATCGTCATCGTGTTGATCTCGCGCCAGTTCTGCGTCGCGGGCATCAGCGGCAGCGCGACTTCCGGCAGTTCCAGCTGCAGGCGGGAGCCCATATTCATGCGCACCATGAATTCACGGTGGCGCTGCGTGCCCACCGCCACCGCCATATGGGCGGAGGCGATATTGGACGAATGAGCCATGATCTCGGGCAGGGCGAGCCAGCGGTTCTTGCCGCGGAAATCGTCGATCTGGAACCGCCCATAGCGGATCGGGCGGGAGGCGTCGTAGCCGTTCCAGACATTCATCGTGCCGAGCTCGAGCGCCATCGCCGCCGTGAACAGCTTGAAGGTCGAGCCAGGCTCATAGACACCGACCGTCGCGCGGTTGAAGCGCGGGTTGTTGCCCTGCTCCTCCCGCGTCAGCGGGCGATCCTCGCGCGCGACGGGATCGGAGAGATCGAAATCCGGCAGGCTGACCATGCCGATCAACTCGCCGGTCTGCACATCCATCAGGATGCCGGTGCCGCCGATGCCGTTGAATTCGGTGATCGCGCGCTGCACCGCGTCGCGCACCGCCAGCTGGACGCGCACATCGATCGAAAGCCGGAGCGGCGTGCCGCGCAGCCCGCGCAGGCGCTCGTCGAAATACCGCTCGATGCCGGCAATGCCGTTGCCGTCCACATCCACGCCGCCCAGGATATGCGCCGCAGCGCGCCCCTGCGGATAGGCGCGGCGCTCGGCGTGCTCGAAATAGAGCCCCGGAATGCCGAGGGAGTTCACCGCCTGCGCCTCGCGCGGCGTGAGGGAGCGGGAGATATAGGCGAAGGCGCGCTCGCCCGAGAGGCGGGCGGCCACGCGCTCCTCGTCGAGCTGCGGCAGGACGCGCGCCAGGCGGCGCGCGGCGCCCGCGGCGTCCTGGATCTCGCGCGGATTGGCGTAGAGCGCGATGACCGGCAGGGAGACCGCCAGAATCTCGCCGTTGCGGTCGGTGATCGGGCCGCGCTGGGGCTGGTGCTCGACCGTGCGCTGCGCGGCGGCCATGGCATGCAGCCGCCGCGGCTCCGCCGGGTCGAGGATCATCGCATCCGCGAGGCCGAAGGCGATGGCGCCGAACAACACGCCGAAGCCACCGGCCGCCATCAGCAGGCGCGTCCGCGTGCGCGACAGGATCGCGCGGCGCGCCAGTTCCGGACGGGTGAGCTTAACGACCTCGGTGCGCGGACGCTCGGCGTCGGCGCTCCAGCCGGGGGATGGCTCGCGGGGGCCCGGGGGGATCTGCGTCATCGCAGGCCCGGCGCGCCGAGGGTCGCGGCGGTCGCCGAGCCAACCGGCACAGGCGGCGCGAGGACGGGCCGGCCGAGCGAGGAGGCGCCGCCGAGCGCAGAGGCGACGGTTGCCTCGGGCGGTGCCACGCGGGTCATGCGCGTTGCCGGCTCGACCGGCGCGGCCACCGGCGTGATGTGGACGGCCGGCTGTACCGGGCGCGGCTGGGCCGCGACCTGCGGGGGCGGCGCGGGGCGCGGCGCGGGCGGGCTGGCGCGGTTGGCCTGCTCGGCGCGCTGCGCGGCCAGTGCGGCGGCGAGCGCCTGCGGCGCCGGCGCTTCGGGTACGCGGATCGCCTGCGCGGGCTGCGGCGCGGCGGGGGCGGGCGTGGCGGGCTGGACCGCGCGGGGTGCAGGCGCGACCGGGGCGACGGCCAGCATCACCGGGGGCTGCGCAGCGCGCGGCGGCTCGGCGCCGGGCGGGATCGCAAAGAGGTTCGGCGCGCCGGCGAAGGCCACCGCCCCCGGCAGGCGGCGGTCGAGATCCGTCGCGCGCACGAAATGCTGCGGCTGCATCGCATCGAGCGAGAGCACGCGGCTTGCGGTCTGGCGCAGCCGGTCGGGCTCGTTCACCAGCGCCCATTCGGCCCGCAGGATATCGAGGCGCTGGCGCGCCTGTTCGGTCTGGCGGCGAATCTCCACCAGCTCGCGGTCCTGCATCGCGACCTGATGCTTCACCTGGTAGAGCCAGGCGCCGGCGCCGGCGAAGGCAGCGAAGCAGAGCAGCGTGAAGGGGCGGATCATGCGGCGGCCTGCTGCGCTGCGCCAAGGAGACGCTCGATCCCCCGCAGCCGCGCGGAGCGCGCCCTGGGGTTCGTCGCCGTCTCGGCTTCGCCGGGGCGAAGCGCGCGGGGGGTGAGAAGGGCGAAATCGGGGCTCACGCGCTGGAGCAGCGCGGCCGGGTCGTGGCGCGAGGCGCCGCCCTGCCGGCCGGCCGCTTCCGCCATGGCGCGCTTCACGATGCGGTCTTCGAGCGAGTGGAAGGCCACGACCACCAGCCGGCCGCCGGGGGCCAGCAAATCCATCGCCGCCTTGAGGCCGCGCTCCACCTCGCCGAGTTCGTCGTTCACGGCGATGCGCAGCGCCTGGAAGGAGCGGGTGGCGCCGTCAATGCCGGAGGGATCGCGGGGCACGGCGCGGCGGACGATCTCGGCCAGCCGCCCGGTCGTCTCGATCGGCGCCTCGGCGCGGGCGCGCAGGATGGCGCGCGCGACGCGCTTGGCATGCCGCTCCTCGCCGAACTCCGAGATGATGCGGGCCAGTTCCTCGACGGGGAGGGTGTTCACGAGATCCGCCGCGGTCGGCCCATCGCGCCCCATCCGCATGTCGAGCGGCCCCTCGGCGCGGAAGGAGAAGCCGCGCTCGGCCTCGTCGAGCTGGAAGGAAGAGACGCCGAGGTCCATCACCACGCCGTCGAGCTGCGTGACGCCGCGTGCCGCGAGGCTATCGAGCATGTCGCCGAAGCGCGCATGCACCAGTTGCAGCCGGCCCGCATGGCGGGCGGCAAGCTCAGCCCCGCGGGTGATCGCGTCGGGGTCGCGGTCGATGGCCCATAGCGTGCAGTCCGCTGCCGCCAGGATCGCCGCGGCATAGCCGCCGCCGCCGAAGGTGGCGTCCAGATAGGTGCCGCCGGCGCGCGGCTGCAGCGTCGCCAGCACCTCGTCCAGCATGACGGGGACGTGGCCGCTCATGGCGTACCGCGCGGGGGCAGGGGCAGGGCGGGAAGGCGCAGGCGCTTCTCGCGCACCTGGGCCAGCGCTTCGGCGACATGCGCCTTGCCGGCCTCGGCCTCCCAGATCTCGAAACGGTCGCTCTTGCCGAGGAAGGCGATGGCTTCCGGAAGTGCGGCCGCGCCGATCATCGCTTCGGGCAGGACAAGGCGGCCTTCGCTGTCGAAGCGGAGCATTTCGGTGACGGAGATGAAGCCGGCTTCCCAGGCTTCGCGTTCCTCGGAATAGCTGTCGAGGCGGCGAATGCTGTCCACGATGCGCTCGAACTCGGCGCGGGAGCGTGCCTCGATGCAGGGCAGCTGGTGCGAGATGCGGAACGCGATCTGGGTGACGCCGGCCGCCTCGAGCTCCGCGCGGAAAGGCGCGGGCACGGAGATGCGGCCCTTGCGGTCCAGTTTTCCGAAATGCGTGCCCACGAAGGTGGTCATCGCGTTTGTTGTCGCCCCCACGACAGCAGCTTGGCCGCCGTCCCCCGCTCGCTCAGCGGCCGGCGGGGCCCCCCGACCCCACCGGCTCGCCCGACCATCCCCTGCCGATGCCCAAATGCCCCCCCGAGCAAGGCATCCTCACGGGATGAAACGGGATAGCACGGGTATTTCTGGTGTCACAAGCTGATTTCGGGCGAATTGATCCCGTGTCTGCCGAAAAAAAGCGCAAGGATCAGGCGGTTAACAGTGCTGGCGGCCGAATGGGGCGAAGTGATTGGAATTGCAGTCGGCAGACCGTTAATGTTCTTTGTGTGTTCTGTTTCAGGCCGCGCTCGCCTGCGCCTACCGGGGCGCCACATAGGGGGCGCGGTCACAGGGAAATGAAGCGGCCGCAACGAACCGGCGCCAACCGCGCTCAGAGAGCGTTCGGGACTGCTGGCGGTTGAGACCCGCAGAGCCGACACGCCCCGGTGGTCGCAAACGGTTTCTCAGGCCTGGGGCAGGCGGCCTTCTGGCGTCGCGCTGTCCACGGTCCGGGGCAGGTCGCGGCTCAGCCGGGCCAGGATCTCCTGGCGCGACAGGCCGGTCTGGCGGGTGAGCGCGTCGAGCGTGTCCGCCCCGATCGCACCTGCCAGTGCCGCCGGCGCGACCGGCCTGTTCGGCCCGTGGCCGACCCAGGAGTCCGCGATCTCGCCCTGGCCGGCGCTGCGGAAGCTCTCGACGACATCGCGCAGCCCCTGGGCCAGCACACCGCCGATGCCGGCGCCCGCCATGCCCCCGCCCAAGCCCTCCCCACCCTGCCGTCCGGCTTCATCGCCCAGACCGCGGGGCGCGCCGTCGCCTTGCGCCGGAGCGCCCAGGAGTTGCCCCAGCCTGTCCCGGTTCTGGTAGCCCGCCACCGCGAGCACGGTGAGCAGCGCTGTCATGGATGGCCGCATCATTGTCCTCCCGGATGCCTGGCAGGGCTCCAACCGCGCCGGAGGCAACGGGTTCCGCTGCGCCATCAGGGGAGGCCAGTGCCAGCCTCGGCTGGCACCGCGGAGGTCGCGCGACTGGCCGCCGCCGTCGCGTCCAACTTGTATCGGTGGCGTGCCGGCGTCAGAGCAGGCCGCGCGCGATCCCGCCATCCGCGGCCACCGACTGGCCGACGACATAGGCGCTGCGCGGCGAGGCCAGGAAGGCCGCGACATCGGCGACCTCCTCCGCGCTGCCGAAGCGGCCGAGCGGTATGTCCTCAGCGAAGCGCGCCAGCACGGCGTCCGGCGTCGTGCCCTCGCGCTCCGCGATCTCCGCCGCGCGGCGACGCCAGAGCCGCGTGACGGTCCGACCCGGCAGCACGGCGTTCACGCGGATGCCTTCGGCGATCAGCTCCGCCGCCAGCGTCTTCACCAGCGCCAGATGGCCGGCCTTGTGGACGTTGGAGACGATCTGTTCCGGATAGGGCATGCGCGAGGACGCCGCGCCGAACAGCACCACGCGCGCATCGCGCCCGCGCCGCAGAGCCGGCAGGAAGCCCCGCACCACGCGCACGGTGGCCAGGATGTTGAACTCCCAGTTCCGCTGCCAGTCCTCGTCCGTCAGCTTCTCGAAGGGTGAGCGGTGGCTGCCGCCGACCGCGACGACCAGGATATCGAGCCGTTCGTGCTGCGCGTCCCAGCCGCGCGTCAGCGCCTCGACCGAGGCCGCATCGGTCGCATCTGCCGCCATATGCGCGACACCGATCCCCGACGCCGCCGTGGCGAGTGCGGCGGCATCGCGAGAGACGATGGTGACCCGCGCGCCCTCTCCGGCGAGCGCGGCCGCCGTGGCCAGCCCGATGCCGTCGCTCGCGCCCACCACCAGCGCGAGATCGTCCCTGATGCGCAGATCCATGCCGTTCATTCCCTTGATCGGCGGCACGATCCACCCCCGCGCCGCGCGCCGCAAGACGCCCGGCCGTGCCGTTGCGCAGCGAACGCTCGGCTGCCCCCCTTGATCCCGCGCCCGCCCTTGCCGATAGCTGCGCCGCGGATCGCAACAAGGGACACGCACCAGGATGAGCCAGACGGGCCCCGTCTATCTGCGCTGGCGGCCGGAGGGCACGCCGGCCCCCGAGGTCGAGCGTTTCGACGACCTCGATGCCGCGCTGGATGCGGTGGAGGCCCGCTGGCCGACGCTGCGTGCCCAGGCGCCCGCCATCCTCGATGCGCGCAAGGTGCTGCTGCTCAGCACCGCCGAACTGGCCGGCGAGTTCGACGCGCCGCAGCCGGGCTAAGGTCCAAGCCGACTTATCTGCAGGGTCCTAGTCCGCTCGCGGTTTCTCGCCCCGGAGCCGCTTCACCCCGCTGCGGCGCGCCTTGCCCTCCAGCCGGCGCTGCTGGGAGCCGCGCGTCGGCTTCGTGGGCCGGCGCGGCGGGGGCGGGGGTGCGGCGGCGCGGGCGAGCAGCTCGGCCAAGCGTTCGCGCGCCTCGGTCCGGTTGCGGTCCTGGCTGCGGTGGCGGCTGGCCTCGATCATCAGCACGCCCTCCGCGGTCACCTTGCGCCCGGCAAGTTTTCGCAGGCGCTGCAGGATCGCCTCGGGCAGCCCCGCGAGGCTGAGGTCCAGGCGCAGCTGCACCGCAGTCTCGACCTTATTGACGTTCTGGCCCCCGGGGCCGGAGGCGCGCAGGAACTGCTCCGTGATCGCCGCCTCGGGGATGGGTGGGATGGCCGCCATGCCGCTGGCTTACGCGTCGTGCCCGTGCCGGGTCCAGCGGCCGATTGCGCATCTGTGAACTGGTCGTGGGGTCGTTGGCGTGACTTCGTCACCGACGCGCGGCGACGGCGGTGCTCTATCTTGCCCTGCCGCGGCACGGTGCCGCGGCAGGGCAAGGAGAGCGCGAGATGACGAGGAACATGGGCGGGCTCGATCGCGGAATCAGGGCCCTGGCGGGCGTGCTGCTGTTGCTGCTCGGTGCCGTCGGGCCGCTCGGCTGGTGGGGGTTGGTCGGGCTGGTGCCGCTCGGCACGGCGCTGGTCGGTTTCTGTCCGGCCTATCGGCTGCTCGGTATCAACACCTGCGCGCAGGGCAATCGCGCGGCCTGACGCGCTTGCCCGGCGGCTTGTCGGGGCACGGATGTGGCCTGTGTCGCGCGGTGTTCGCGGGCCACGGATGCAAAAAAAGCGCCGGGGTTGCCCCCGGCGCCCTTCGGTCTCCGCCGGGCGGCGCCGTTCGCGCGCCGCCCGCGGGTCAGCGGTCAGCCAAGGCGCTCGCCATGCTGGGCGACGTCGAGGCCCTCGCGCTCCTCTTCCTCGGTGACGCGCAGGCCGACGATCACATCCACGATCTTCAGCAGCACCCAGGTGCCGATGCCCGTGTAGGCGACGGTCAGCAGGATGGACTTCACCTGGATCCAGACCATGCCCGGGTTGCCGTAGAGCAGGCCGGAATAGGCGATCGCCGCTTCCGCGTCGTCGGTCTTGTAGAGCATGCCATAGGCGAAGACGCCGGTGAGGATCGCGCCGACGATGCCGCCCAGGCCGTGCACGTAGAACACGTCCAGGCTGTCGTCGATGCCGAGCATCTTCTTGAGGCCCGTCGCGCCCCAGAAGCAGATCACGCCAGCCAGCAGGCCGATCGCCAGCGCCGCGCCGGGGAAGACCCAGCCCGAAGCCGGGGTGATGGCGACAAGGCCGGCCACCGCGCCCGAGATCAGGCCGAGCACGCTCGGCTTGCCCTTGGTCATCCACTCCGCGAGCATCCAGGCGATTGCGCCGGCCGCGCAGGCGATCTGCGTCACCAGCATCGCCATGCCCGCGCGCGCACCCGCGCCACCGGCCGAGCCCGCGTTGAAGCCGAACCAGCCCACCCACAGCAGCGCCGCGCCGATGACCGCGAGGCCGAGGTTGTGCGGCGACATGTTCTCGCTGCCATAGCCGACGCGCTTGCCGAGCACGATGGCCGCGACCAGGCCCGCGACGCCCGCATTGATGTGCACCACCGTGCCGCCCGCGAAGTCGAGCGCGCCCCAGGCCCAGATGATGCCGGCCGGGTGCCACACCCAATGCGCGACGGGGGAGTAGATCAGCACCGTCCACAGCACGACGAAGAGGCAGAGCGCGGAGAACTTCATGCGGTCCGCCACCGCGCCGGTGATCAGCGCCGCGGTGATGATCGCAAAGGTCATCTGGAAGACGACGAAGACCGTCTCCGGGATGGTGAAGGCGACCTCGCTCTCCTCGCCCATGCCGTAGCCGAGCACGAAGGGTTTGTCCCAGGCGATGCCGCTCAGGAACACCTTGGAGAAGTCACCGAGCCACAGGCCGCCATTGCCGAAGGCCAGCGAGTAGCCGATCACCATCCAGACGATGGAGACGATGGCGCAGATCGCGAAGGACTGCGCCATGGTGGCGAGCACCGACTTCTTCCGCACCATGCCGGCGTAGAACAGTGCCACGCCCGGCACGGTCATCATCAGCACCAGCACGACGCTGGTCAGCATCCAGGCGGTGTCGCCCGTGTCGATCTTCGGCTCATCGCCTGCGAAGGCGGTTCCGGCCGCGAGCATCGCTGGCAGCGCCATCAGCGCGGCGCGCGCAAGCATCCTCATTCCCGTCATCCCTTGTTCGTGTTGAAGGCCGCGCGCGTCACAGCGCCGAGCCGTCGGTCTCGCCGGTGCGGATCCGGAGCGCGCGCTCCAGGTCCACCACGAAGATCTTCCCGTCGCCGATCTTGCCGGTGCGCGCAGCACCCGCGATCGCCTCGACCACGGCGTCCGCCATTTCGGCGGGCACCGCGACCTCGATCTTCAGCTTCGGCAGGAAAGACACATGGTATTCGGCACCGCGGTAGATCTCGGTCTGGCCCTTCTGCCGGCCGAACCCCTTCACCTCAGTCACCGTAAGGCCCTGCACGCCAAGCGGGGTGAGCGCATCGCGCACCTCGTCCAGCTTGAAGGGCTTGATGATCGCCATCACGAGCTTCATCGCGCCGCTATCCCCTTTTTCCCGGGCGGAATGGGGGACGTAATCCAAGACGCGTGCCACGCCCGGCGCGAGGCCGCCCGGTGACGGTTTTCCGCGCCGCAGCACGGCGGCCCGCCGCGGCGGTCAATCGGTGAGGTTGCGTGTCGGTTACCTTATTGCCCAAAACATAGGCAATTGCCTAACCCTTGCCGAAACCCGCTGCCGGCGCGACCTTGCGGCCCATGACGCATGCTTCAACGCTCGAAGTCACCGCCTGCGTGATCGGCGCCGGACCGGTCGGCGCCACGCTGGCCGCCACGCTCGCCGCCGCCGGCCTGCCCGCTGCGGTGGTGGACCGCGCCCCCCTGCCGCCGATGGAGCTGCCCGAATTCGACGGCCGCGCCTATGCCATCGCCCTCACCAGCCAGCGCCTGTTGGCGGCTGCCGGCATCTGGGACCGCCTGCCCGCCCCGCCGCAACCGATCCGGCGGATTGCCGTGCGGGATGGCCGCCCCGGCCAGCGCCCATCTTCGCTGAAGCTCGATTTCGACGCCGCCGAGATCGCCGAGGGCGACCCCTTTGGCTGGATGGTCGAAGCGCGCGCGCTCCGCGTCGCGCTGAACGCCGCGCTGCCCGGCCTGCCCAACCTGCACGCCTTCGCCCCCGCCGAGGCCACCGTCACGCGCCACGCGACCCATGCCGAGATCCGCGTCACCGGCGGTGCGGGTGGCGCCGAGACGCTGATCCGCGCTCAGCTCGTCATCGGCGCCGAGGGCCGCGAAAGCCCGCTCCGCCGCGCCGCCGGCATCGGCGTGACGCGTTGGGATTACGGCCAGGTCGGCATGGTCGGCGCCTTCGCGCATGAGCACCCGCATGACGGCACGGCGCTTGAGATGTTCCTCCCCCACGGCCCCTTCGCGCAGCTGCCGCTGGCCGGCCCAGGTGCCTTCGGCACGGCCGGGCTGCCGCATGCGAGCGCTTACGTCTGGTCGGAGAAGACCGCGCTCGCGCGCCGCTTCCTGGCGATGGACGATGCGGCCTTTGGGCGTGAGCTCGGGCGCCGGATGGGCGATCATCTCGGCGCCATTCGCCCGATCGGGCGGCGCTGGTCCTATCCGCTATCGGCACTTTGGGCCGAGCGTTTCACGGCCGAGCGGCTCGCGCTGGTGGGCGATGCCGCGCATGGCATCCACCCGATCGCCGGGCAGGGGCTGAATCTTGGCTTCCGCGATGTCGCCGCGCTGGCCGAGGAGCTGATCGCCGCCGTCGCCGCGAATGAGGATCCGGGCAGTGCCGAGGTTCTGGCGCGCTACCAGGCGCGCGCGCGGCCGGATGCGATGCTGATGCTGGGTGCCACGCATGTGCTGGAGAAGCTGTTCGGCAATGATTTCGGTCCGCTGCGCCTGGCGCGGCGGATCGGCATCGCGGCAGTGGACCGCATTCCCGCGCTGAAGACCGCCTTCGCCCGCCAGGCGATGGGCATGCGCCCCGGGCTCTCGGGCCTGCTCGGTGGCCAGGGCCTGATGCGCCTCGGCTGAAGGAACCTAGAACAGACTGGCTTGGTCCACCGGCCCGAAGCCGCGGCGGTGATGCGGTGTCGGGCCGAGCCTCGCCAGCGCCGCGCGATGCGTTGCCGTCGGGTAGCCCTGATGTGCGGCGAAGCCATAGCCCGGCCAGCGCAGATCGAGCCGCGCCATCGCGCGGTCGCGGATCACCTTCGCCAGGATCGAGGCGGCGGCGATGGAGAAGCTCGCCGCATCGCCGCCCACCACCGCGCGCACGGCGCAGGGCAGGCGCGGCGGCTGGTTGCCGTCCACCAGCGCGAGATCGGGCACCGAAGGCAGCCGCGCCAGCGCACGCTGCATCGCCAGCTGGCTGGCGCGCAGGATATTGAGCCGCCCGATCTCTGCCGCCGAGGCCGCCGCGATGGCGTGTTCCAGCAGGCCGTCGCGCGCGGCGTCGAGTAGCGCGGCGAAGGCGGCGTCGCGCCGTGCGGCGGTGAGCTTCTTGGAATCATCCAGCAGCCGGGCGAGTGCGACCGGCGGCGGGGCAAGAAAAACCACCGCCGCGGCCGTCACCGGCCCCGCGAGCGGCCCGCGCCCGGCTTCGTCCAGCCCCGCGACGCGTCCCCCGTGTTCCGACTCCAGGCTGAAATCTGGCATGGCCCGGCCATAGAGCAGATCACGGGCGCCCTGTCGCGCCGGGCCTATGCGGCCCGCAGGGCGGGCCGAGCGGCCGAATGGCCGCCGCCGCCAGTGCGGCGAGCCAAGGCGCGGAGCGCCGCCGGCGCCTGAGGCACCGATAAAGGCAGGCCTGATGCGCATGCCCGCTGAAGGCGGGCATGCGTATCAGGCCGTACGGCGCTCTGCTTGCTTGAGCGCGACGCAGAGGCGGGAGAAGGCGTACCAGAAGGCCCCATGCCCCGCCGCCTCATGGCCTGGGGCAAGCTCCGCCCGCTGCGGCTCGCCGCGGCGGAGCAGCGGCAGGCGCGCCTCGAAGCGGCCGCGCATATTCTCAAGGAACGCGCCGGTCGCGGCCATGTATTGTTCGAGCATCTCGGCGGCGATCTCGATCTCCGCCAGCCCCCGTCCGTCATGCGCCAGCAGCTTCAGGCGCCGGCTGTCGGCGGCGAGCGCGAGGTGCAGCTTGTGCAGCTCCGCGAGGTGCTTCGCGATCGCCAGGCGATGTTCGCGCGCGGGGTCGGTCTCGATCATGGTGTCCCTTGGGGCGTCCTCCGCGCGCAGCCTGCCTGCGCGGGGCTTGCGCGGGGGTTAACGGCGCGCGCGGCGGATCGCGGCGAGATCGGCGGCGGTGTCCACGTCGCGCAAGCGGCGCAGCAGCGCGACGCGGCGGCCCCGAAAATTCGCCAGCGTGTCGGCCAGCGCGTGGCGTGTGGACCAGCGCACATCGGCGAAGGGCTGCGCCGGCCGGCGCGGGCCGAAGCCGACCAGCCAATAGCCGCCATCCTCCGCCGGGCCGAACACCGCATCCGCCCGCCCGAGCGCCCGAAAAGCCGCGGCAAGGTCGGCGCGCGAAAGTCCCGGTATGTCGGACCCGACCAGCACGGCGCGGCGATGACGCGACAAGGCGCGCAGCATCCGCGCGCCGAGGTCGCCATGGCCCTGCGGCTGGCGTGGCACCTGCGCCGGCCAGCGCGCGCGCGCGCGATCGGGCGTCGCCGCCAGCACCAGCTGCCAGCGCGGGTCACGCGCTGCCTGCAGCGTCGCGGCCAGCTGCGCGCGGTAGAAGCGCAGCGCCGCCATCGCGCCGATGCCGCGCGCCAGCCGCCGCTTCACAGCGCCGAGCCGCGGCGCGCGCGCGAAGACGATGACGGTATTCCCCTTCATCCCTTGGGCTTCCCTTTGGGCCCCACATAGACCCGCGCGATGATCCGCGCTGGCACGCCGAGGAACCAGAGCGCGAGGCACAGCAGGTTCCGCGCGGAGCGCCGCAGCCATCCATCCCGGCGCCAGCGTTCCGCGCTGGTCAGCGCCACGACATCCAGCGCGCCGAGCCGCGCGCGGCCCAGACGCCGGATCAGGTCCACGTCTTCCATCAGCGGCAGTGGCCGCATCCCCCCCACGGCCGCCAGCAGGTCGCGGTGGATAAGCAGCCCCTGGTCGCCATAGGGCAGCGCCAGCATGCGGCAGCGCCAGGCGACGGCCCGTTCCAGCCGCCGCGCGGCGGGGGCGGCGTCGTCCAGCGCAAAGCGGAAATGGAAGGCGCGGCCGGGCTCGGCCATCGCCGCGCGGACCGCCGCCGCCCAGCCGGGCGCGAGGCGGGTGTCGGCATGCAGCAGCAGCAGCCAGGGCTCGCGCGCGGCGGCAATGCCGGCCGCAAGCTGCGCCCCCCGCCCGCGCGGCGCTTCGATGACCGCGGCGCCGAGGCCGCGGGCGAGCCCCGGCGTGCCATCCGCGCTGCCCCCATCGGCCACCACCACCTCCGCTGCCGCCCCGCCCAGGCAGGCCAGCGTGGCCGGCAGGGAAGGGGCGGCGTTCAGGGTGGGGATGACGACCGACAGGCCCGGGATCACGCCAGCGTCCGGGATGGCGCATATTCGCATTTTGTTCTTGACGTCAGCCCCTGCCATCCGCACTTTCCCACAGGAACAAAAAGCGAAACTTTCCGTCACGCCCCAACCGGGGCCCAGCCAGGGGAGCGATCATGCCGGACGGAGGAGCCTCTGCCATGCCCTCCCTGGCCCGCAAGGGCCGGGGCGCGGTGACCAACCCGCCGATCCGCTTCGAAAGCACGCGGACGGAAGCTTGGGATGATGGCTGGGGCACGCTGGCGGCCGAATTCGCCGAACTGCCGCCCCTGCCGACCGAGCTGATCCGGGAGAAGGCGAAAAGCGCGCTCAGCTGGAACGACAGCCCGGATATCGGCTTCGACCGTTCGCTCAACCCGTATCGCGGCTGCGAGCATGGCTGCATCTACTGCTATGCCCGCCCTGCCCATGCCTATGTCGGCATGTCGCCCGGCCTCGATTTCGAGACGCGGCTGATGTTCAAGCCCGAGCTGCCGGAGCTGCTGGAGAAGGAGCTCTCGAAGCCCGGCTACCAGGCGAAGCCGGTGGCGCTCGGCGCCAACACCGACCCCTACCAGCCGATCGAGCGCACGCTCGGCATCACGCGGCGCGTGCTGGAGGTGCTGGAGCGCTTCGGCCATCCGGTGACGATCGTGACGAAGTCGGCCGGCGTGCTGCGCGACCTCGACATCCTGCAGCGGATGGCGGCGCGGAACCTCGTGCATGTGTGCCTGTCGGTGACGACGCTCGACCTCAAGCTGGCCCGGGCGATGGAACCCCGCGCGGCCACACCGCTGAAGCGGCTGGAGGCGGTCGCAGCGCTCGCCAAGGCCGGCGTGCCGGTCGGCGTACTGGCCGCGCCGATGATCCCCGGGCTGAACGACGCCGAGCTCGAGCGCATCCTGGAGATGTCGGCGCGCGCGGGCGCGCAGCGGGCGGGCTATGTGCTGCTGCGCCTGCCGCATGAAATCGGCGGGATGTTCGAATCCTGGCTGGCCCGCCACCACCCGGATCGGGCGGCCCGCGTGCTGGCCCTGGTGCGGGAGACGCGCGGCGGGCAGCTCTACAACAGCCGCTTCGGCCAGCGTCAGACCGGCACGGGCCCTTACGCGGAGCTGCTGGCCCAGCGTTTCCGCGTGGCGCTGCGCCGCTTCGGCCTGGATGGCCGCGGCGGGATGGGCGGCGCGCTGGACTGCAGCCAGTTCACCTCGCCAGAGACCGCGCCCCGTCAGCTCGCCTTGCTGTAGCCGGTGCCGGGCCGGGGAATTTGTCCGAAACCCCGTCCCACTCCCGCCACTCACCGAATTTGTCCGAAACCCAAAGGCGCCCTTTCCAACCAGCGCGCCCCTAGCGGGCAGGCCGTGCCCGCGCCATTTGCCGCCCCCCGGTGCCCTGCCGCGGCGTCACGCCGGAGGCGTGCTGTTCGCACGACGCCGCGGCAGGATGAGCCGAAGCCGACAGAACCAACACCCGCCCGGGGTCCCCGCGGCGTTGCGCAGCAACGTCGTGGGGAATTCCTACATCCCGCCGATATAGTTCGGCCCGCCACCACCTTCTGGCGTGCGCCAGTCGATGTTCTGCGTCGGGTCCTTGATGTCGCAGGTTTTGCAGTGGACGCAGTTCTGCGCGTTGATGACGAGCTTCATCTCGCCCTCGCCATTCCCCGCCGCCGCACCCACCGCCTCGTACACGCCGGCCGGGCAGTAGCGGCTTTCGGGGGAGGCGAAGCGCGCCCAGTTCACCCCCTGCCAGCGGCCCGGATCCTTCAGCACAAGATGCGAAGGCTGGTCTTCGGCATGGTTGGTGTTGGCCAGATAGACCGAGGACAGACGGTCGAAGCTCAACAACCCATCCGGCTTCGGATAGGCGATCTTCGGCGCGCTCGCCGCGTCCTTCAGCGTCTCGTGGTCGGGATGGTGGCCGAGCGTCCAGGGCGCCTTGCCGCGGAAGAGGTAGGTATCGAGCGCGGCATTCACCATGCCGCCCCAGAAGCCGTACTTGGCGAAGCCCGGGCGGATGTTGCGCACGCTCTCCAGCTCCTGCCACGCCCAGCTCGCGCGGATGCCCTGTTCATAGCCATCGAGCACCGGTGCGCGGTCGGCGGCCAGCGCCGGCGCGATGGCCTCGGCCGCTGCCATGCCCGACTTCATCGAGGTGTGCGTGCCCTTGATCTTCGGCACGTTCAGGAAGCTCGCCGCATCGCCGACCAGCATCCCGCCCGGGAAGACCAGCTTCGGCATGGCCTGGAGCCCGCCTTCGTTCAGCGCCCGCGCGCCATAGGAGACGCGCTTGCCGCCTTCCAGGAAGCCGCGCACCGCGGGGTGCGTCTTGAAGCGCTGGAACTCCTCGAAGGGCGACAGCCAGGGGTTCGGGTAGTCGAGCCCGACGACGAAGCCGATCGAGACCAAATTCTCGCCGAACATGTACAGCCACGACCCGCCATAGGTGTCGGTCGGCAGCGGCCAGCCGGTTGAATGCCAAACGAGGCCCGGCGTGTGCTTCTCCTTCGGGATCTCCCACAGCTCCTTCATCCCCAGCGCATAGGTCTGGGGCGCGGCGTCGCGGCGGAGGTCGAAGGTCTCGAACAGGCGCTTGGTCAGCGAGCCGCGGCAGCCCTCCGCGAAGACGGTGTAGCTGGCGCGCAGCTCCATCCCCGGCTGGTAGTCCGGGCCCTTGGTGCCGTCGCGCTGGATGCCCATGACGCCGGCGACGACGCCCTTCACCTGCCCATCCTCGATGATGGTCTCGGACGCCGCGAAGCCCGGATAGATCTCGACCCCGAGCGCCTCCGCCTTCGCGCCGAGCCAGCGGCACACATTGCCGAGGCTAACGATGTAGTTGCCCTCATTGTGCATCTGCGGCGGCGTCGGCAGCCGGAAGGCCTTGCTGCCCGTGAGGAACATGAAGCGGTCGTCGGTGACCGGGGTGGCGAGCGCCGGCGGGTCGTCGCGCCAATCGGGGATCAGCTCATCCAGCGCACGGGGCTCCAGCACGGCGCCCGAGAGGATATGGGCGCCGATCTCGCTGCCCTTCTCCACGAGGCAGACCGAGGCGTCGGGCGAGAGCTGCTTGAGGCGGATTGCGCAGGCAAGGCCGGCCGGGCCGCCGCCCACCACCAGCACGTCGAATTCCATGGATTCGCGCTGCTCGTCCGACATGCCTGCCTCCCCGCCGCTCCGGAACTTCGCGGATGTAGCGTCGGGGGCCATTGCGCGGAACCCCGCGGCGCGCCGATATCGGGGGTGATGGACAGGGACGCGGCGCTCGCCGCCCTCAGGCTGCAGATCGAGTGGGGCGCCGACGAGGCGCTGGCGGAGGCACCGGTGGACCGCTTTGCGGCCGCCGCGGCCGCCAGCGTGCCTGCCCCGCCCGTGTCCGCACCGGCCGCGCCCGCCATCCTGCGCGCGCCCGCGGCGCCGCTGGTTCCCATCCCCGCCGCCGCCGCCCGGCTCGCGGCCGAGGCCGCCGACCTCGCCGCGCTGCAGGCGGCGATTCGCGCGACCGACAGCCCGCTCAAGGACACCGCCGCCAACCTGGTCTTCGCCGACGGCAATGCCGCCTCGGGCCTCATGCTGGTCGGCGAGGCGCCGGGGGCGGATGAGGACCGGCTGGCGAAACCCTTCGTCGGGGTCTCGGGGCAGTTGCTCGACCGGATGTTCGCCTCGATCGGGCTTGAGCGGTCGAAGGATTTCTACGTCACGAACATCCTGCCCTGGCGCCCGCCCGGGAACCGCACGCCGACGGATGCGGAGATCAACCTCTTCCTGCCCTTCGTGCTGCGCCATATCGCGCTCGTCCGGCCGCGGCACCTGGTGCTGCTGGGCGGGGTGGCAGCCAAGACGCTGCTGCGCTCGCGCGAGGGCATCACGCGGCTGCGCGGCCGCTGGCACCGGATGGAGGGCGAAGACGGGGCAGCCCTGCCGGCGCTGGCGACGCTGCACCCGGCCTATCTGCTGCGCAGCCCGGCGGCGAAGCGGGATGCCTGGGCGGATCTGGTTCTGCTGCGGCGCACGCTGGACGGCCAAGCCACGCCGGGCTCCGCATAAAAATCGTGCAGGAACGATCCGTAAACATCTGATTCCCGGGAGGGTATCCAAAAACCCTCAAAATATCTCATTTCTGAGGGTTGCCGGGGGGCTTGGAGCCCCTGTACGGGGACCGCGCCATGCGAGCGATCTGCCCCATGGCCCGGCGCCCCCAGCCGGTCGGCAAGCTTCGCCGTATGGCGATGATGCTGGCCTTCGGGGCGACGATGACCCTGGGGGTTCAGGCTCCCGCGGTCGGGCAACGGGCCGACCAGACCGCCATGAGCGTTCCTCGCCCTGCCTTGCAGGGTGGGATCGCCGGGTTCCCGCAACCCCTAGCGCCGTCCGACGCGGCGCGGCTTCGTCGTATCTTCGACCTGCAGGCGCGGGGCGAGATTCCGGCGGCGTCGCGCGAGGTCGAACGGCTCGATGATCGTCGCCTGCTCGGCCATGTCCTGGCCGACCGCTGGCTGCGCGGCCATGCCGCGACGTCCGAGGACCTGACCGCCTGGCTTACCGAGCATGGCGATCACCCGGATGCGATGGCGGTCCACGCCATCCTGGTGCGCACGGCGCCGCGCGGCAGCGTGCTGCCCCCCGCCCCCGTGCAGGAGTCGCTCGCCGAGGACGCCGAGGTGGTGCCGGAGGAGCGCGAGCCCCCCGCCCGCCGCATCACGCGCAACCCCGCCCTCGACCGCGCGGTGCGCGACCGCGCCCGTGAGGGCAATGTGGCCGGCGCGCTGGCGACCATCACCCGCGCCCGGCCGGATCGCGGCTATGCCGCGCTGCTGCGCGGCGAGGTGGCGCAGATCCTGTTCCAGGCCGGCCGCGAAGAAGACGCGCTGCGGATCGCGGCGGATGCCGCCCGCGCCGCGCCGGAAGCCGCCTTCCCGGCCTTCATCGCCGGGCTCTCGGCCTGGAGCCTCGACCTGCCCGAGCAGGCCTTCGCCCATTTCGAAGCCGCGGCCCGCGCGGAACTCGCTTCGCCGGCGACGCGCGCCGGAGCCGCCTTCTGGGCGGCGCGCGCCGCGGTCCGGGCGCGCCGGCCGCATCTCTATGTGTCCTGGATGACCCAGGCCGGCCAGGAGCCGCGCACCTTCTACGGCATGGTGGCCCGCCGCACGCTTGGCATGCCCATGGGCATCGCCTTCGAGCGCGAACTGGCCGGGGAGAGCGAGGCCGCCGCGGTGGCCGAGACCGCCGGGGGCTGGCGTGCGCTCGGGCTGTTGCAGATCGGCGAGCTCGACCGGGCCGAGGCGGAGTTGCGCGCGCTCTGGCCGCGGGTGCAGGGCAATCCCGATGTGATGCGCGCGATGCTGGTCGTCGCCGCCCAGGCGGGGATGACCGACCTTGCCGCGCAGCTCGCGGCGCTGCAGCAGACGGTTGACGGCCGCCCGCGCGACTTCGCGCGCTTCCCGCTGCCGCAGCTGCGGCCGCAGCAGGGCTTCCGCACCGATCCGGCGCTGCTCTACGGGCTGGCGCTGCAGGAATCGAACTTCAACCCGGCGGCGGTCTCGCGCGCCGGGGCGCGCGGCCTGATGCAGATCATGCCCGCCACGGCGGTCTATGTAACCGGCGACCGATCGCTGCGCGGGGCGGGGATGCGGCGCCTGAACGACCCGGCCTTCTCGCTCGAGATCGGGCAGCGCTACCTGCTGTATCTGGCACGGCATGAGCAGGTGGATGGCGATCTGATCCGCGTGCTCGCGGCCTACAATAACGGGCCGGGCAACCTCTCGCGCTGGCAGCCGGCGGTCCGCCACCGCGACGACCCCTTCCTGTTCATCGAGAGCATCCCGGTGCTCGAGACCCGCAGCTTCGTGCCGCGCGTGCTGGCCTATTCCTGGATCTATGCCGACCGGCTCGGCCTGCCATCGCCGAGCCTCGATGCCCTGGCGGCCGGGCGCTTCCCGCGCTTCCCCGAGCCAGATGAAGTCACGGCCTGGGTGTTGCCGCAGGCGGTCGCGGCGCGCTGAGGACGCCCCTGGCTTGGGCCGCGTTGGCCAGGGCGCGCCGGCACCCTATCTTGCCTTGCAGGGAGCCCCGCACATGCCCATCGACGAAAGCCGTACCTTCCTGCCCGTGAACATCGCGGTGCTGACCGTCTCCGACACGCGCGATCTGGCATCGGACCGCAGCGGCGACACGCTGGCCGAGCGCATCGCCAAGGCCGGCCACCGGCTTGCCGCGCGCGAGATCTGCAAGGACGAGCCGGCGCTGATCGAGGCCACGCTGCGCCGCTGGATCGCCGACAAGGATGTGGATTGCGTGATCACCACGGGCGGCACCGGCATCACCGGCCGCGACGTGACGCCGGAAGCCTTCTCCCGCGTGCTGGAGAAGGAGATCACCGGCTTCGGCGAGCTGTTCCGGATGCTCAGCTACCAGAAGATCGGCACCTCCACGATCCAGTCCCGCGCGATCGGCGGGGTGGCGGGCGGCACCTATCTCTTCGCGCTACCGGGCTCGACAGGGGCCTGCAAGGACGCCTGGGACGACATCCTGGTCTGGCAGCTCGATGCCCGTCACCGCCCCTGCAACCTGGTCGAGCTGATGCCCCGGTTACAGGAGCATCTCCGCGCCGCCTAAGAGCGGATTGAGCGCTGCCGGTTGACGCCGCGACTCCGCACAACGCATGGTGCCCTCCGATTCGCGGGGAGCGCGTGGCCGCCATCATGGGAACGGGTCTCGACCTGACGCTGGACCAGGTCCTGGTCGGCGACTGCATCGAGACGCTGCGGTCCCTGCCGCCGGCCTCGGTGCATGCCGTCTTTGCCGATCCGCCGTACAATTTGCAGCTCAAGGGCGAGCTGCGCCGGCCAGACAGCTCGGTCGTGGATGCGGTGGACGACGCCTGGGACCGCTTCGACGATTTCGCCGCCTATGACGCCTTCACGCGCGAATGGCTAGCCGAATGCCGCCGCGTGCTGCGCAAGGACGGCACGCTCTGGCTGATCGGCAGCTACCACAATGTCTTCCGCCTGGGCACGGCGCTGCAGGACCTCGGCTTCTGGATCCTGAACGACGTCATCTGGCGCAAGGCCAACCCGATGCCGAACTTTCGGGGGCGTCGCTTCACCAATGCGCATGAGACGCTGATCTGGGCCGCGCGCGGGCCCGAAAGCCGCTACCGCTTCAACTACCAGGCCATGAAGGCGCTGAACGACGATCTGCAGATGCGCTCGGACTGGTTCATCCCGCTCTGCACTGGCGGGGAGCGGCTGCGGGGCGAGGATGGCGGCAAACTGCACCCGACGCAGAAGCCCGAAGCCCTGCTGCACCGCGTGATCCTGTCCTGCACGCAGCCCGGCGAGGTCGTGCTCGATCCCTTCCTGGGGTCCGGCACCACGGCCGCGGTCGCGCGCCGGCTTGGGCGCCGCTTCATCGGCATCGAGCGCGAGGAGACCTATGCCGCGGCCGCGCGCGCCCGCATCGCCGCGGTGGAGCCGCTGCCGGAGAGTGCGGCGCTGGCGCTGCCCTCCAAGCGCGAACAGCCGCGCATCGCCTTCGGCGTGCTGGTGGAACGCGGCCTGGTGCCGGCAGGGGCGACGCTGACGGACCGGCATCGGCGCTGGAAGGCCGTGGTCGGCGCCGATGGCACGCTGCGCTGCGGCGCCGCGACGGGCTCGATCCACAAGGTCGGCGCCGAGCTGCAGGCCGCGCCATCCTGCAATGGCTGGACCTTCTGGTTCCTGGAAACCCGCGACGGCCGGCTCCGCCTGCTCGACGAACTGCGGCAGGAGGCGGTGGCGCAAGGCGGGTGAGTCGGCGGGCCGGGCCTTCCGTCCCCGGCCGCTGCGTCATCCTGCGCGGAGCGGGATCTGCCCGCCGCTGGCGCGCAGCTCAACCAGCGTCGCGTCGAAGGCCGCGAGCCGCTCCGGCCCGGCCGGGTGGCTGCGCAGCCAGCCGAGGTCGAGCAGGCCGCGGTCCCGCCGTGCCTCCGCCCGCGCCATGGTCAGGACGAAGTTCCGCGCCAGGTCGGGATCGTAGCTGGCCCGGTAGAGGATCAGCAGGCCGAGCCGATCGGCCTCGCGTTCCTGGTCCTTGCTGAAGGCCAGCCTTGCCGTGCCGGCGCCGAGCGCCGACCAATTATCCACCGTCCGGCTCGCCGTCCGCGGCCCGACCCCGCCCGAAGCCGCCGCGGCCCCGACCAGCACGGCGCCGAACAGCGCGCCGGCCACCGCGCCGACCGACATGTCGTCGCGGGTTGCGCGGACATGGTTGGCGGCATGGTGCGCCATCTCATGCGCCATGACGAAGGCGACCTCGTCGTCGCTGCGGGCGTATTCCAGGATGCCGCGGTTGATCACCACCCGCCCATCCTCGCCGGCATGGGCGTTCATCTGCCGGCTGCGGGAGGCCGCGACGTACCAGTCGCAGGTGCCGACGCCGAGCTGCACGCAAAGCTCCTGCGCGGGCGGGCCGAGCCGATCGGCGATGCGGCGGAGGGTGCGCGTCGCCTCCCCATCGGCCAGTTGGCGGCGAAGCGGCGGCGGGGTTGTGCCGATCTCGGCCGTGGCGGCGGCGGCGGCATCCGGGGTGACCGCCGGGACGGCGGTGGTGGTGCCCCGGCAGGCACAGAGCGTGCCGCCGAGGCCGAGGCAGAGGAACGAACGGCGCTGCATGGCCGGGCTCCGTGCGGGAGGCCCAGAGCATGGCAGGGCGCGATACACCCTACAATGGAAAATGAACGCGCCCGAAACAACCCGGACGCGAGGGAAGGATCAGCGCCGCAACGCGCGCAGCAGCGCCAGCGCCGCGGCCGTCTTCAGCAGCGTGCCGGGCAGGAACACCACGAAGCCTGCGTGCAGCGCGCGCTCCCAGCCGACGAAGCCGGCGAGCCAGGCGACGCCGGGCGCGAAGAGGATCAGATGCGCGGCCAGCAGCACCAGGCCCTGGCGCCACCATGCGCCGCGCGCGAAACCTGCCACCCAGGCGGCCAGCACGAAGCCCAGCAGATAGCCCGCGGTCGGACCGGCGAGCACCGCCGGGCCGCTGGTGCCGCCGGCGAAGAAGGGCAGCCCCGCCACGCCCTGCGCCAGATACGCCCCGACCGCCGCCACACCGAGCGCCGGCCCGCCGGCCGCGCCCAGCAGCAGCACGACCATGCTCTGCAGCGTCGCCGGTACCGGCCACATCGGCAGGCTCACCTGTGCTGAGGCGGCGAGGAGCCAGGACCCGATCAGAGCGAGGCCGGCAAAGCGAAGGGCGCGCGGCGCGGGCAGGGCGATGGCCATGGAACGATCCTTCAGGAGATGGCGTCGCCCTCTGCCACCCGCGCCGCGGGGTTGTCCATAAGCTCCAGCAGCCGGCGCATGGCGGTCGGCATCGCCGCTGCGGCCGCCGCGCGGGTCATGAAACTGCAGCCTTCGGGCGCCTCACCCTGGTGGCGGGCGCCGAGCAGCGTCATGCGCAGCTCGAAATGCGTGAAGCCATGCGCCGCCTCGCCCGGCAGCGCCGTCCAGCGAAGGCCCGGGAGCGGCGCATGGGCCAGCGCGTCCTGCCGCGTCCATCCTTCCTCGCGCCAGGGCGTGCCCGGCAGTTCGAGCATGCCGCCCAGCAGCCCCGTTGCCGGCCGTCGGCGCACCAGGATGCGCCCTGCGTGGTCCTCGAGCAGGAAATGCACCCCGTGGCGGGTCGGGCGGGCGGCCTTCGGCGCCTTACGCGGCAGGGTCTCGGCGATCCCGGCGGCCTGGGCTGCGCAGCCATCCCGCCAGGGGCAGAGCGCGCAGGCCGGGCGCTTCGGCGTGCAGATGGTGGCCCCGAGGTCGAACAGCGCCTGGGCGAAGTCGCCGGGCCGCGCGCGGGCGGCGGCCTGCTGCATCCAGCGCTGCGCCAGCGCATCCAGCTTGCGCTTCGCCCCTGGGAGCGGCGCGGCTTCGGCATGGATGCGGGCGGCGACGCGCTCGACATTGCCATCGGTCGGCACAACCGGGACGCCGAAGGCGATCGCGGCGACCGCGGCGGCGGTGTAGGGGCCGATCCCGGGGATCTTGCCCAGATCCTCGACCGTGTCGGGGAAGCGGTTCAGCGCGGCGAGCGCGCGCGCCCCGGCATGGAGGTTCCGCGCTCGGGCATAATAGCCAAGCCCCGCCCATTCCTCCGCCACTTCCTCCCACGGGGCGCGGGCCAGGGCGTGGACGTCGGGGAACCGGGCCAGGAAGCGCGCGTAGCGGGGGGCGACGGCGGCAACCGTGGTCTGCTGGAGCATGACTTCGGACAGCCAGACCCGGTACGGGTCGGGCTGGCCTGTGGTATCCCGCCAGGGCAGCGCCCGCTTGTGGCGGTCGTACCAGGCGAGCAGGGCTGAAGGGTCAGGAGGCGTCACGCGTGAGCAAGGATGGGGCCGACAGGCGATTTCCGGGAGCCCCCCTGCCGCTCGGCTCCCTGATCCCGGCCGTCACGCGCCCCGCCTTCCGGAAGCGTTCCCCTGCCGGGGCGCAGCTGCTGGCCGATTGGGCGCAGATCGTGGGCCCGGCGCTGGCGGCCGTCACCAGCCCGCTCCGCCTGACCTCCGGCACGCTGACGCTGGCCTGTGCTGGCCCCGTGGCGATGGAGTTGCAGCATCTGGGCCCCGAGCTGATCGGGCGCATCAACGGCCAGCTGGGCCGGGCGGTGGTGGAGCGTCTGCGCTTCGTCCAGCAGGCGCCGGCCGGCGCCCCCCGTCCCGCCGCCCCGCGATCGGCCCGGCCGGGGCGCATCCCCGAGGGCGTGCAGGACCGGCTGGCGGCCCTGCCGGAGGGGGAGCTGCGGGAGGCGCTGGAAAAGCTGGCCCAGGGGCTTTACCGCAAGGGCTGAAGCTTGCCGGCCCGGCTGAGGTTGCGAAGCGACACATCGCGGGGCCTTGTGGCCCGGCCCGCTCTGAGGCCTACAAGAGGCTGAGGACCCCCCCCCGAGTCCCACCCACCCAGGAGGCAGCCCGGATGACCGAACGTCGTTCCTTCCTCGTCATGGCCTCCGCCGGTCTCGTCCTGCCCATGGCTGGACTGCCGGCCGCCGCCCTGGCCCAGCAGGCGGACGCCGATCCGCGCCTTGCGGAGCGTGCGACCGGGCGCGCGGATGCGCCGGTGACGGTGCTGGAATACTTCTCCCTCACCTGCGGCCATTGCGCGGCCTTCCACCGTGACACTTGGCCGCGCGTCAAGCGGGAGTTGGTGGAGACGGGGCGCATGCGCATGGTCTGGCGCGACTTCCCGCTCGACCAGGTGGCGCTCATGGCGGCGATGGTGGCCCGCGCCCTGCCGGCCGAGCGCTATGAGGGCTTCATCTCCACCCTGTTCCAGACCCAGGATCGCTGGGCCTTCGCGCGCAATTCCGATCCGCGGCGGGAACTGGCGCGCGTGGCGGCGCTGGCCGGCATGTCGCAGGACACCTTCGACGCGACGGTCACCGACCAGAACCTCGGCCGCGGCATCCTCGAACTCCGCCTTGACGGGCAGAACCGGCACAACATCAGCTCGACGCCGAGCTTCGTCTTCGGCAGCCGCGTGGTGCCGGGCAACATGCCCTTCGACCGCTTCGCGCAGAACGTCGCGGAGGCCCGCTGATCCCATGGAGGCGCTCCCCCCCGCGCCGCCCGAGGATGCCGCGGCCTCCCCCGAGGAACCCGGCCGCACCGAGGCGCAGATCGAAGCGGCCCGCAGCGCGAAGCTGACGCGGCTGCGCATCGCCGGCTTCAAATCCTTCGCCGAGCCGACCCTGGTCGAGGTGTTGCCGGGCCTGACGGGCATCGTCGGCCCGAATGGCTGCGGCAAGTCCAACATCGTCGAGGCGCTCCGCTGGGCGATGGGCGAGACCAACGCCCGCACCATGCGCGGCGGCGAGATGGAGGACGTGATCTTCGCCGGCACGGCCTCCCGCGCCAGCCGCAACTTCGCGGAAGTGACTCTGACGCTTGATGAGGCGGCAGGCTTGGCGCCGCCGCCCAACGCTGATGCAACCGAGCTCGAAATCTCGCGCAAGATCGAGCGCGGCGCCGGTTCCTCCTTCCGCGTGAACGGCAAGGAACTGCGCGCGCGCGACGTGCAGACCATGTTCGCCGATATTGGCTCTGGCGCGCGGTCCTCCGCCATGGTCAGCCAGGGTCGCGTCGCGGCGCTGATCCAGGCCAAGCCCGAGGATCGCCGCGCGGTGCTGGAGGAAGCGGCCGGCATCGCTGGCCTGCGCGCGCGCCGGCACGAGGCGGAGCTGAAGCTGCGCCAGGCAGAGACCAACCTCGCCCGCGCCGAGGATCTGCTGAACGAGATGGAAGGCGCGCGGTCCGGCCTGCAGCGCCAGGCGCGCCAGGCGGCGCGCTACCGCAACCTCTCGGGCCTCGTGCGCGGCGCAGAGGTCGAGTGGCTGGCCATCCTGCGCGCTCGCGCCCAGACCGCGCTGGCGGAGGCGAAGGACGCCTTCGAGCGTGCGCGCAAGGCGACCAGCGAGGCCGAGTTCGAAGCCGAGGGCGCCGCGAAGCGCGCCTTTGCTTCCGAGCAGGACCTGCCCGCCCCGCGGGAGGCGGAGGCGCTGGCGCGCACCGCGCTCGAGCGTCGTCGGGTCGAGGCAGAGACTCTCGGCGCCGAGGCTGACCGCGCGCTGGAAGCGCTGTCGGGCGCCGAGTCCCGCCGCGACGCGCTGGCGCGCGATGCGGACCACGCCGCGCGGATGCAGGAGGATGCGGAAGC
>JBIKSZ010000158.1:0-8898 GCA_044348345.1 Roseomonas sp.
ACAGACGCGCCGGGAAAACCCCGCCGCCGCGCACGAAAAAGGGCCGGGGAGCGGCGGTCCCCGGCCCGGTCATCCGGCGTGGAAAGCCCGGATCAGGTCACGACGATGTTGAACTGGCGCGCCACGGCGGTCCAGGCAGCGATCTCCTCGCGCATCGTGGCGACGAAGGCCTCGCCCGTGGGGTTCGGGTTGCGCGGCAGCGTCTGGATGTCGCTGAAGCGCTGCATCAGCTCCGGTCGCTGCATGATCGGCGGCACGATCGCGCCGAGCCGCTCGACGATCGGCGCGGGCAGGCCCTTCGGCGCCGACAGGCCGAGCCACTGCGCCGAGGTCAGCTTCGGATAGCCGAGCTCGGCGAAGGTCGGGATGTTCGGGAAGGCCGGCAGGCGCTGCGGCGAGGAGACCGCGAGCGCCCGCAAGGACCCGTCGCGCAACTGCTGCACATTGGTGGTGATCGGGTCGATCAAGCTCTCGATGTTGCGCGCCAGCACGTCCTGCATCGCCGGCGCCGAGCCCGCATAGGGGATGTGATCGAGCTGCGGCGCGCGTGCCTCGGCCGAGAGCATCGCGCCCAGCAGATGCGGCGCCGAGCCGATGCCGGAGGAGCCAAAGCGCACCGCGCGGGTGCGGGCGGCCGTCACATACTGGTCCAGCGTCTGGAACGGGCTGTCGGCGCGCACCAGGATGATGTTCGGCGCTTCCACCAGCATGGTCATGTGGGTGAAGTCGGCGATCGGGTCGAAGGGCATCGTCTGGCGCGTGGCCGTCGCGTAGACATGCACCGAAGCATGGCTGACCAGCAGCGTGTAGCCATCGGCCGGCGCCTTCGCGACCATGTCGGTGCCGATCAGCCCGCCCGCGCCGGGGCGGTTCTCGACCACCACAGACTGGCCAAGGGCCGCGGCCAGCTGCGGCGCCAGCAGGCGGGAGACGGTGTCCACCAGCCCGCCCGGGGGGAACTGGGCAACAAGGCGGATCGAGCGGTTCGGCCAGGCGCCCTGGGCGAGCGACAGGGACGGCTTGGCCAGCACGCCGGCGGCGGCGAGCCCGAGAAGGTGGCGACGGTTGAGCATGGATGCACTCCTGGTGGGCAGGAGAGGCGATAACTGCCTTCGAATTGGACTATCTGTCCGCTTCGCAGGCAACCAAACGCCCCCTGCATACAGACAGAGCAAGCCCCGTGCCGCGCCCCCCGTCGCCCGCCGCCTTGCCCCTCAGCCCTGCGCCAGCGCCGCCGACCAGGGCGACATCGCGTCGCTGATCCCGCTCCGCATCCCGTCCGGCCCGATCGCGATCAGGTTCGGGCAGGCGAAGTTCACCGGCAGCACCGCATGCTCCACCACCTCGAGCGGGCCCATGGCCGCGAGCCCGTCCAGCGTCGCCGCCGGCAGGCGGCGATCCGCCGTCGCCCCCTCCGGCCCCGAGACATCCAGCCGCGGGACATGCGCCGCCGCCTCGGGGTCCATCCCGAAGCCCGCCACCAGCGAGAGCATCTGGAAGACCGAGGCCAGGATCCGCCGCCCGCCCGAGGCGCCGAGCGCGATGGCGGGCATTCCCGCCGCATCGGTTGCGATCACCGGCGACATATTGGTCAGCGGCCGCTTGTTCGGCCCGATCGCGTTCGGCGTACCCGGCCGCGGGTCGAACCACATCACCCCGTTGTTCATCAGCACGCCCGTGCGCGGCAGCACGACGCGGCTGCCCATCGAGGACAGCAGCGTCGTCGTCATCGCCACCATCATCCCATCCGCGTCGCAGACGGTCAGATGCGTGGTGCAGCTATCCGCGCCCTTCGGCTCCGCATCGCCAAGCCCCGCCAGCCGCTCCGCATAGGCCTGCTGCATCGCCTTGGCGAAGGCCAGGTGCCAGGCGGAGGAGGGCGCCGCGCCTGACCAATCCGCCGCCTCCATCCGCTCCATGACGGCGCGGAAGGTGGGTGTCGCCGTCAGCCCATTCGACAGATGCAGCGTCCGCCCACGCCAGGGGACCGAAACCGCCGGCAGGAACCGCGCGCGGCAGGCGGCGAGGTCGGCGGCCGACAGCACGCCCCCCATCGCCGCGACATCCGCCGCGATGTCGGCCGCGATCCCGCCTTCGTAGAAGTCTCGCAGTCCATGGCGCGCCAGCCGCTCCAGCGTCTCCGGCAGGGCGCCGAGCGGGAAGAAGCCCGGGCTGCCCTGATAGGGGGCGACCGGCGGCAACCCGCCGGGGAGGTAGATGCGGGCCGATTCCGAATAGAGCCTGAGGGTCGCCGCCGCATTGGCGACCTTCAGCGTCGTGTACCAATCCTGCGCCAGGCCGCGCTTCGCCAGCGCGATGGCCGGCGCCAGGATGTCGGACGCCGGCAGCCGCCCATGCGCCTCATGCAGCGCGGTGTAGCCCGCGACGGCAGATGGGATGACGAAGCTGAGCGGCCCGTGGATGTTCCGGTCGCCCTCCACCTCCGGCCAGGAAAACAGGTCCTGCTTCATCCGCCCCGTCATCGGAAAGGCGGCGGCGTCGAGTTTCCCAGGCGAGACCGGGCCGAAATCCAGCGTCTGCGCCGCCATCCCGGGCCCCGCGACCAGCGCGAAGCCGATACCGCCGAGACCCGAATTCCAGGGCTCCATCGCAGCCAGCGCGAAGGCCATGCCGGCGGCGGCGTCGGCCGCGTTGCCGCCAGCTTCCAGGATGGCGATGCCGGCCTCGGCCGCCGCGCGGGATTGGCTCGCGACCATGCCGCGCCGACCGCGAGCGGCGGGCTTCGTCACCTGCCAATGCTGGGTGGTGTGGGCGGGCGGGGTGTAGCTGAGCGGCATGCGGATGATCCTCCTGGGCAGGAGGATCGGCCCCGACGCGCTGGGCGGCAAGAAGGGGGGCGGGTTAGATCCGCCCGCCCGGATCAGCTCAGCCGCGCGCCGTGCGGCGGGTCTCGATCACGCCTTCGAAGTCGAAGCGCTCATGCCAGGCGAGGTGCGCGACCAGCGCGGCCTGCGCGCCCTTCGCATCGCCGCGCGCCAGCGCATCCAGCAGCCCGGCATGCTCGGCCGCGACCGCCGCCCCCGGGCGGCCACCCTGGCCCAGCCCCCAGATGACGGTCAGCTGCCGCGCCAGGCCAAGCCACAGCCCGTGCAGCACGGCATTGCCCGACGCCCGGCAGATCTCGGCATGCACCACCATGTCCGCATGGGCGATGGCGGCCAGGTCGCCGCCGGCCAGCTGCGCTTCATAAACGGCGGCGGCACTGCGGGCGGCGGCGATGCGCGCCTCTCCTCCACCAGCCGCCAGAATCTCCTTCACCGCCAGAGATTCCAGCGCGAGCCGCACGCGCATCATCTCGGCGACACCGGCATTCGTCACCTGCATCAGCCGCATGCCCTTGTAGGGCGTGCTGACGACGATGCCCTGGCTTTCCAGAAGCCGCAGCGCCTCCCGCACCGGGACGCGGCTGATGCCGAGGTCGCGGGCGATCTCGGCCTCCACCAGCCGGTCACCCGGCAGGAAGGCCCCGCGCGCGGCGGCGGCGACGACGGCTTCGGCCGCCTGCTCGACCATGGTGCGGGGCTGGACGGGGGCCATCCGCCGGGCCGGGGCGGTCTCGGTGCGCTGCGCCTGGGCCAGCGCAGCGGGTGCAGAAGTCAGCGCAGTGGGGGTCACGGGGGAATCGATCCCTGGAGTCAACGGACCTTAATTGCAAACCCGAGGTTGATGAAGGCCGGTGCGGCCTCGCGACACCAGCGAAGGGCACAGTGTAACCGGAACGCCACGGTGGCGCGGTGCCGCGACGGGACGCCGCCAGCCTCCCGGCCCCGGCGCCCGCGGCAATTCGCCCCGCCCCCTTGCCTCCGGCCGCGATTGCCCGCAAACCCCGCCCGCTTCGCCGCCCGCCGTAAGACGGCATGGCCCCGCCGGGCGGCCCCCCCGAGAGTTGGAGACGACAGGTGGCAGGAACGGTCCAGATCGGCGGCCTTGGTGTGGCCGGCGCCCTGCGCGATTTCATCGAGAACGAGGCACTGCCCGGCACGGGTGTCGAGCCCGCGCGCTTCTGGTCCTCATTCGAGGCGATCCTGCGCGACTGGGCGCCGCGCAATGCCGAATTGCTGGCCAAGCGCGATGCGCTGCAGGCCAAGCTCGATGCGTGGCATCGCGCCAACCCGGCCCGCCCCGTCAACCTGCCCGCCTACAAGGCCTACCTCACCGAGATCGGCTACCTCCTGCCGGAGCCCGCAGATGTTCAGGTCGGCACCACCGATGTGGACCCCGAGATCGCCCAGCTCGCCGGCGCGCAGCTGGTCGTGCCCGTCTCCAACGCCCGCTACGCGCTGAACGCGGCGAATGCGCGCTGGGGCAGCCTGTATGACGCGCTGTATGGCACCGACGCGATCCCCGAGACCGACGGCGCCACCAAGGGCCGCGGCTACAACCCCGCCCGCGGCGCCAAGGTGATCGCCTTCGCGCGCGCCACGCTCGACAAGGCTGCGCCGCTGGCCGGCGGCGTCTCCCACACCGAGGCCACGGGCTATGCCATCGAGACCGGCGCGCTTGCCGTCACGCTGAAGGATGGCCGCAAGGTCGGCCTGGCGCGGCCGGGCCAGTGCGTCGGCTTCCAGGGCGAGCCCTGGGCGCCGGAAGCCGTACTGCTGGTCAATCACGGCCTGCATCTCGAAATCCGGATCGACCGCACCAGCGCGATCGGCAAGGACGACCCGGCTGGCATCGCCGACCTTGTGCTGGAATCCGCGCTGACCACCATCCAGGACTGCGAGGATTCCGTCGCCGCCGTGGATGCCGCCGACAAGGTCGGCGTCTATCGCAACTGGCTCGGCCTGATGAAGGGCGACCTGACCGCCGACCTTGAGAAGGGCGGCAAAGTGGTCACGCGCCGTCTCAATGCCGATCGCAGCTACAAGACGCCGGCCGGTGGCGCCGTGACGCTGCCCGGGCGCTCCGTGATGCTGGTGCGCAATGTCGGGCACCACATGATGACGGATGCCGTGACGCTCGACGGTGCGGAGATTCCAGAAACCGTGCTGGACGCGATGTGCACGGTGGCCATCGCGCTCCACGACATCCGCGGCAAGCGCCTGAACTCCCGCGCGGGCAGCGTCTATATCGTGAAGCCGAAGATGCACGGCCCGGAGGAAGTCGCCGCGGCGGACGCGCTGTTTGCCCGCGTCGAGGACGCGCTCGGCCTCAAGCGCGCCACCCTCAAGATGGGCATCATGGATGAGGAGCGGCGCACCACGGTGAACCTCAAGGCCTGCATCAAGGCCGCGAAGGACCGCGTGGTGTTCATCAACACTGGCTTCCTCGATCGCACCGGCGACGAGATCCACACCTCGATGGAAGCCGGCGCCGTCGTTCGCAAGAACGACATGAAGGGCCTCGCTTGGATCAAGGCCTATGAGGATTGGAACGTGGATGTCGGCCTGTCCTGCGGGCTCCGCGGCCGCGCACAGATCGGCAAGGGCATGTGGGCGATGCCGGACATGATGGCCGCGATGATCCAGCAGAAGATCGTGCATCCGAAGGCCGGCGCGAACACCGCCTGGGTGCCTTCGCCGACGGCCGCGACCCTGCATGCGCTGCACTACCACGAGGTGGATGTCGCCGCCCGCCAGGCGGAGCTCGCCGCCGGCGGCCGCCGTGCCTCGCTCGACGACATTCTGACCGTGCCGCTGGCCGAGAACACCAACTGGGCGCCGGCCGATGTGCAGGCGGAGCTCGACAACAACGCGCAGGGCATCCTGGGCTATGTCGTGCGCTGGGTGGACCAGGGCGTCGGTTGTTCCAAGGTGCCGGACATCAACAATGTCGGGCTGATGGAAGACCGCGCGACGCTGCGCATCTCTGCCCAGCACATCGCCAACTGGCTGCGCCACGGCATCTGCTCGAAGGAGCAGGTGATGGAGACGATGAAGCGCATGGCCGCCGTGGTGGACCGCCAGAATGCCGGCGATGCGGCCTACACGCCGATGGCGCCGAACTTCGACGGCGTGGCCTTCAAGGCGGCCTGCGACCTGGTGTTCGAAGGCACGACGCAGCCGAACGGCTACACGGAGTTCGTGCTGCACCGCCGCCGGCGCGAGGCGAAGCAGGGCGCTTGAGGCGCGCGGGGGCTCTGCCCCCGCACCCCCGCCGGGGACGATGATCGTCCCCGGACCCCACCATCTGTTTTAAACGCCGAAGGCGGAGGGGGCACTTCGGCCCCCTCCGCCTTCGGCGTTAAACTGACGGGGGTCCAGGGGCATCATGCCCCTGGCGGGGGGTGCAGGGGGGCAGAGCCCCCCTGCTGCCCTCACGGCCTGATCAGCGTCCCCGCGCCGCCGTCGGTGAACAGTTCCAGCAGCACCGCATGCGGCACGCGTCCGTCCAGGATCACCGCGCCCTTCACGCCGCGTTCGACGGCGTAGATGCAGGTCTCGACCTTCGGGATCATCCCGCCCGAGATCCAGCCATCCGCGATGCCCTGCTTCACCTGCGCGACCGTCATCTCCGGGATCAGCTTGCCGTCGGGGCCGAGCACGCCGCGCACATCGGTCAGCATCAGCAGCCGCTCGGCTTCAAGCGAACCGGCGA
This sequence comes from Roseomonas sp., assembly GCA_044348345.1. Lineage (GTDB taxonomy): Bacteria > Pseudomonadota > Alphaproteobacteria > Acetobacterales > Acetobacteraceae > Falsiroseomonas. The sequence continues at coordinate 6,559 of JBIKSZ010000158.1, forward strand.
TCGCGCCGGCCACCGTGTCGGCGTTGATGTTGTAGGTCTGCCCGTCCGGGCTTGCGCCAACGGGCGCGACGACGGGGACGATGTCCGCGCCGATCAGCAGCTTCAGGATCTTCGGGTTGATCGTTTCCGGCTCACCGACGAAGCCGAGGTCGATCTCCTTCATCTCCCCCGTCGCCTCGTCCTTGACGCGGCGCGTGACCTTCTTGGCGCGGACGAGGCCACCATCCTTGCCCGAGATGCCGACGGCCATCGCGCCGGCGCGGGTGATCGCCTCCGCCACCTGCTTGTTCACCGGGCCGGCGAGCACCATCTCGACCACATCGAGCATCTGCTCATCGGTCACGCGCAGCCCCTGGACGAAGGTGGACTTCACGTCGAGCCGCTTGAGCATCGCGTTGATCTGCGGCCCGCCGCCATGGACGACCACGGGGTTCACGCCCACCTGTTCCAGCAGCGCGATATCGCGCCCGAAGCGCAGCGCCGTCTCCTCCTCGCCCATGGCGTGGCCGCCATACTTCACGACGACGGTCTGGTCGTCGTAGCGCTTCAGGAAAGGCAGCGCGCCGGCAAGGGTCGCCATCTGGTCGAGCGCGTCGTCGGTCATGGTCGGGCGTTCCCGGGACTAGGCTCCCGCGCTTTGCGGCCGGCGCGCCCTTCGGTCAAGGGGCCGCGAGGGCCGCGATCTCAGCGCGCAGTTCGGGCATGCCCTGCCCGGTCTCGCTGCTGGTGACGAGCACCAGCGGATGGGCGGCGGTGCGCTTCTTCGCAATCGCCTGCACCTCCGCCAGCCGCTTTTCCAGCTGCGCGGGCTTCACTGCATCGGCCTTGGTCAGCACCAGCTGGAAGGCCACCGCGGCCTCGCCCAACAGGTCCATCGCGGCGCGGTCGGCGGGCTTGGTCTCGACCCTGGCATCCATCAGCAGCAGCACCCGGCGCAGCGTAGGGCGGCCGCGCAGGAAGTCGAACATCAGCCCCTGCCAATCTGCCTTCACCAGCTTCGACGCCTCGGCGTAGCCATAGCCCGGCATGTCCACCAGCGTCAGGCGCCCCTCGGACAGGTCGAAGAAGTTCAGCTGCCGCGTGCGCCCCGGCGTGTGGCTGACGCGCGCCAGCGCCTTCTGCCCCGTCAGCGCATTCATCAGCGACGACTTGCCGACATTCGACCGGCCGCAGAGCGCGACCTCCGGCACGTCGGTCGCGGGCGGCAACTGGTCGATGCGCTGGGATGCGTAGAAGAAGCGGCAGGGCCGCGCGAAGAGAAGCCGGCCGGCTTCCACAAGCGCGGCGCGCTCGACGTCGTCCTTCGCTTCGAGAAGCCCGCCCGTGCTCACCCCTTCTTCGCCGCCTTCTCCGGCTTGGCCGGCGCGACCCAGGTGCCGGCCTTCTTCTGGTTCTGCTGGTCCAGCCTGAGGATGTACCACTGCTGGCCGATGGAAAGCAGGTTGTTCCAGGTCCAGTAGATCACCAGGCCGGCCGGGAAGGAGGCCAGCATGAAGGTGAAGATCAGCGGCATCCAGGCGAAGATCTTCTGCTGGATCGGATCGGGCGGCGTCGGGTTCAGCTTGTACTGCAGGAACATCGTGATGCCCATCAGGATGGCCCAGACAGGCATGTGCAGCAGCGCCGACCATTGCATCGGGTCGAAGGGCAGCAGGCCGAACAGGTTGAACAGGTTCGTCGGATCCATCGCCGACAGATCCTGGATCCAGCCGAAGAAGGGCGCGTGCCGCAGCTCGATGGTGACAAACAGCACCTTGTAGAGCGCGAAGAAGACCGGGATCTGGATCAGGATCGGCAGGCAGCCCGAGGCCGGGTTGACCTTCTCGCTCCGATACAGCGCCATCATCTCGGCCTGCGCCTTGGTCGGGTCGTCCTTATGGCGCTCCCGGATCTCCTGCATCTTGGGACCCAGGATCTTCATCCGCGCCATGGATTTGTAGGCCTTGTTGGCCAGCGGGAAGAAGATGATCTTCAGCACCAGCGTGAAGACCAGGATGGCCACGCCGAAATTCCCGAACAGCACGCCGAAGAAGTGCAGCACGTGGAAGAACGGCTTGGTCATGAAGTAGAACCAGCCGAAGTCGATCGCCTTGTCGAAATCGGCGATGCCGTGGCGTTCCATATAGCCGTCGAGCAGCGCCACTTCCTTGGCGCCGGCGAACAGACGCGTGGCGAGCTCCGCCTGGGCGCCAGGTGCTACGACCTGCGCCGCGGGCGTTGCCACATCCACCTGCCAGCGATCCTGCCCGCCATCGGCCACATGGCGATAGGCGGCGCGGATGCGCGTGCTCTGATCTGCCGGCGTCAGCGCGGTCAGCCAGTATTTGTCGGTGATGCCAA
>JBIKSZ010000384.1:0-2663 GCA_044348345.1 Roseomonas sp.
GCGGCCCTATGGCCTGCGACGCGGCTGTGATCGTTACCCGCTAGCTGAGCTTTCCCTCAAGCCCCTGCTGCTGGTCAACCTTGACGCCTACGCCGGCGCGGCCTTGGTGTCTGTTGTTTGCTCCAACTCGTTGCATCAGTCGCGCCACCAGACCCTTCGCGCCGCAAGACCAGCGCTACACGTCGACTGACAACTTCGGTGCCGTCTGCGCACACGAGTGCACGGGCCCGCCATGATCCTGCCGTTGTGCAAAACCGCGGCGATGAACGTGCCCTGGCCGAAATCAGCATCATGGTCAGCCCCGACAAGCAGGCGGTACTACTGCTCGATCAGGCCGGATAGCCGCTCTCCGGCGACATCGTGGTACCGGACAACATCACCCTCCTGCCGCCTCCACCGAAATGCCCGGAGGTCAACGTGATGGAGAACGCCTGGCAGTTCATGCGCGACAACTGGCTGTTGAACCGGCTTTTCCGTGAACAAGTCGACATCGTCGCGCAATGCTGCCACCAATGGAACCGCCTGATCGATCAGCCCTGGCGCATCATGTCCATCAGACTGCGCGATTGGGCCCTTGGATTCTGATTAATGGGAATCGGTATTATACCGCGCTGGCGCGCGCGCATGAGGATGTCGTTTGCTGCATGCCCTTCTGACCGGCCGGCCCATCCAGGCCACGGGAAGGGGCGCCTCCGGGCGCCCTTTGGTCGCGCCTTGCCCTCACCACGGGGCTATGGAACTCTTTCTTCGCTGCCCGGAAGAGGTGGCAAGGAGGAATGCCCCGATGCTTCGTCGCACGACCCTTGCAGCGCTTGCCGTGACACTTGCAGCCCCAGGCCTCGCCCGCGCCCAATCCTGGACGCCGAGCCGGCCCATGCGCCTCATCATTCCTTATCCGCCAGGCGGCGGTACAGACACACTGGCGCGCCCCTGGGCCGAGCGGATGCGCGGAAAGCTGGGCCAGCCCCTGGTGATCGAGAACCGCGGCGGGGCAGCGACGAATATCGGCATGGAGACCGCGGCCCGCAGCGCGCCGGACGGGCACACGCTGGTCATCAACGCAGACAACATTTCGTACTTTCCGATGCTGTACCGGAACATGCCCTACGACCTGTTCCGAGACTTCACGCCGATCGGCTACATGGCCGAGACGCCGCTGGTGGTCGCGGTGAACCCTGCCGTGCCGGCGCGAACGCTGCGGGACTTCGTGGCGCTCGCCCGCGCCAACCCGGACCGCTTCTCCTTCGCCAACCCCTCCATCGGCTCACCGCACCATCTGGGCTTCGAACTGCTGGCACGCGAAGCGGGTATCCGCATGGTCCAGGCCGAATACCGTGGCGGCGGACCGGCGATGAACGACGTGCTGGCGGGGCATGTTCACATGGGCGTGTTCAGCCTGGGCTCCGTCACCCAGCACTTCGCGGCTGGCACGCTGCGGCCCTATGCGGTGCTGTCGTCGCGCCGCTCTGCCGCCGCGCCCGATGTTCCGACCACGGCCGAGGAAGGGCTGCCGCGCGTGGTCAACGCGCTGCGCTTCCTGGTGCTCGCCCCGGCCGCGACACCGCGCGAGGCGATACAGGCCCTGCACGCCGCGACGGTGGAGACGCTGAACGAGCCGGCGCTACGCGATCAGCTGACCCGAGTTGGATTCGAGATCATTCCCTCCTCGCCGGACGAAGCGGCAGCGATGCTGCGCGCGGAGCGCGACCGCTGGGCGCCGATCCTGCCCGGCCTGAACCTGAACCTGGGATGAGCCGATGAGCAGGCTGGAAATCGCGGGCGATGCACGCCGCGTGGTTCGGGCGGTGCAGGGGGGCGGCGTCGCGATCATCCCGATGGATGTCGGCTATGCCGGCATCGGCGGGTGCCAGGATGCGTTGATGCGGCTGTTCCGCGCCAAGGGCCGCGGCGCCCACAAGCGGAACGCCATGCTCGGCAACCTGGCACTGCATGACGAGCTACACCTGCTGGATGGGCGCGGGCGCGACATGGTGCGCTGCCTGGTAGAGGATCACGACCTGCCGGTTGCCGTCGTCGCCGGCTTCCGTCAGGACCACCCGCTGCTCCGCGCCCTGGGCGAGGAAGCGCTGGCCGCCAGCACCGATGGCGGGACGCTGGCGATGCTGCTCAACGCCGGCAACTTCCTGCGCGCGGTGACAGAGGAAGCCACGGCGGCAGGCCAGCCGCTATTCGGCTCCTCGGCAAATCTCACCGGCACCGGCACCCGCTTCCGGGCCGAGGACGTCCAGCCGGAGATCCGTGCCGTCGCCGACGTGGTCGTGGATTATGGACTGCAGAAGTTCCACCGCTATCGTCGCTCCTCCACCATGATCGACTTCCGGACAATGGAGGTAGTGCGGATCGGGTCCTGCTATGAGGTCATCGCCGAGACACTGCAGCGGCATTTCGGCGTGGAGCTGCCGCCCGACCCTGGGCTGGAGGCGCTGCCCTCGGGACATCTGCGGGAGGCACAGCGGCGCTACGCTTGACCGGGCGATCCAGAACACAGTGGGAATATGGCGGGGCCTCTCGGGGCCCTGCCTTGCCGATATCGCAGCGTGCCATTCGCCAACGTGGTTTCAGTTTTCGTGGCGATATCTTGATGCATTGGCTGCGGATCTGGATGCGCGCATGGATGGCTTCGTCAGCATCTCTGACGCCGG
>JBIKSZ010000159.1:0-8813 GCA_044348345.1 Roseomonas sp.
GAGCGTCGCCTCGAGCCGCGCCGGGGCCACGCCGAGCAGCGGGCGAAGCAGCAGGGCGGGCGCTTCGGCGCGGGCGGGCGCCATGGCGGCCATCCCCGCCGCGCCGCTCCCGGCGAGCGCGCGCAACAGCAGCGTCTCCGCCTGGTCGGCGCGATGATGGCCGAGCAGCAGCCAGGGCGCGCCGGTCTCGGCCGAGAGGCGCAGCAGCGCAGCGAGCCGGGCCGTGCGCGCGCGTTCCTGCAGCGCCGGGCCGGGCGGCAGGCCGAGCGAGAGCAGCCGCGCCGGGATGCCCTGACCGGCCAACAGCGCCAGCACATGCGCGGCCTCGGCGGCGCTTTCGGGCCGGAGGCCGTGGTCGCAGACAGCCGCCAGCAGCCGCCCGCCGCGCCCGGCCGCCCAGCGCGCCGCGAGCCAGCCAAGGGCTAGGCTGTGCGGCCCGCCGGAAACGGCTGCCATCAGGCTCGGGGCCGGGCCGAAGGGCCCGAGCGGGGCCATCAGCGCGGCGAATTCCGCATCCCTGACAGGTGCGGCGGGGCCGTTCAGGGCGAGGCCCGCATCGGGGGGTGATTCAGCCAGCCGTCAGCGGCACTGGGCGCGGCGGCGCGCATCGGCCGCGCGCTCCGCCACCGGGCCCGCCAAATCGGGGCGGGCGCTGCGCAGGTTGTTCAGCACCGAGCAGGCATCGCCGTTGTTGTTGAGCCCGATGAAGGCATTGGCGATGCCAACCGCGGCGTCCGGCGAACGCGGCCCTGTCGGGCTGCGGCGGCGGGCATCGTCATAGGCAACCGCCGCGCCGGCGAAGTCGCGCCGGCCGATCAGCGCATCGCCAAGCAGCATCTGCGCATTCACCTGCTGCGTCGGCTCGCGAGAGGCGATGACCTCTCGCGCCGCGGCCTCGGCGGCGGGGAAGTCGCGGCGTGCGAGCGCGGCCTGGCCGTCGGCGATGGCGCGCTGGGGCGGGCGCGGGCCGGTGGCCGCGGGCGCGGCCGGCTGGGCCGGCGTGGCGGCCGGGGTAGCGGGGCGGGCAGGCTGCGCCGGCGCCGCGCCCTGGCGCTGGCCTTCCATCTGCTGCAGGCGGAAATCGAGGTCGCCCTGCAGCTTCTCCACCCGTTCGCGCAGCTGGCGTTCGTTGAACTCGGCCTGCTCGGCCCGGCCGCGGACGCTGCGGAGGTCGTCCTCAAGCCGCTGGACGCGTTCGAGCAGGGTCTGGACGATGTCGCCTTGCGCTGCGGGACGGGCGGGCGCAGCGGCGCCGCCGCCGAGCAGGCTGCTGCCAGCCTGGGGCGGGGCCATGCCGCCGCCTGGGGCTGCGCGGCGCAGCGCATCAAGCTCCTGGCGGAGCTGCAGGATCTGGTTCTGGAGCGCGATGCCCTCGCGCGTCTCGACCTGGGCGCGGGCAGGGCCCGGCAAAGCGAGCAGCAGAAGGCCGAACAGGAGGCCGAGACGGCGCATGGGAACCCCCCGGAAAAGACAACGCCCGGACCGGCGGGATGCCGGCCCGGGCGCCTATCTCATAGCGCGATTCGGCCAGTCCTGACGCCCCCCTTGCGGCGGGCGCCGGGGCGCGGCCGTGTCGTCTTAGCGGACGACGGTGACCGCGCGGCGGTTCTGCGACCAGGCCTGCTCGTTGGAGCCGAGCGCGGCCGGGCGGTCCTTGCCGTAGGAGATGGTGGAGATGCGGGCGGGGGCGACGCCGCCGGCCACCAGCACGTCGCGGGCGGCATTGGCGCGGCGCTGGCCGAGCGCCAGGTTGTACTCGCGCGTGCCGCGCTCGTCGGCATGGCCCTCAACCATCACCTGCACCTGCGGGAAGCGGCCCATCCAGGCGGACTGGCGCTCGAGGGTGGCGCGCTGGTCGGCGCGGATGTTGCTGCGATCGGTGTCGAAGAAGACGCGGTCGCCGACATTGGCCACCAGGTCTTCCTGGCTGCCCGGGCGCGGACCGGCGCCGGCGCCGGCGCCGGTGGCGGCGGCGTTCTGGTCGCCGCTCGAGCAAGCGGCGAGGAGGGAGACGGCGGCCAGCGCGCCGAGGAGCTTCATGTTCATCTGCCCAGTTTTCCTTCCGGTGTCTGTCCGGTCTGTTCCGGCCCGACGAGCGACTGGCGGGCGTTACCCGCGCGACTCGTCGCCGTCAAGAAACCGCGACGAAACATTGACGCAGTCGCGCCATGCTGCAAGCGCAACACTACGCATTCCGCCAGATTTCCGCTGGTGGAACCTGGCCGCGCGCCGCACGATGCCGTTGGCTCGGCGCTCAGGCCAGCAGCGGCGACCAGGCCGGATCGGTTGCATCGGTCGGCGTCAGCATCTGCCGCTCGTTGAAACCGGCGATGTCGATCTGCGCCAGCCGCGAGCTCGCGCCCGTGCCGCGGCCGTCGCGCGCCTGCGTGTCCCGGTAGAAGGCCAAGACGCGGCCATTCGGGGCGAAGGTCGGGCTTTCCATGTGCCAGCCCTCGGAGAGGATGCGCTCGCCGCTGCCATCCGGGCGCATCACGCCGATGGCGAATTGGCCGCGGCTGATCCGCGTGAAGGCGATCAGGTCGCCGCGCGGCGACCAGACCGGCGTCGCGTAGCGCCCATTGCCGAAGGAGATGCGGCGGACATTCGATCCATCCGCGCTCATCACATACAGCTGCTGGTCGCCGCCGCGATCGGAGTTGAAGACGATCTGCTGCCCATCCGGCGAGAAGCAGGGGGAGACATCGAGCGCGCCGCCCGAGGTGAGCTGCCGTTCGCGCCGGCTGCCGAGATCCACGACATAGATGTTGGAATCGCCGCCGCGCGCCGCGGCCAGGATCACGCTGCGCCCATCGGGGGAGAAGCGCGGGCTGAAGGTCATGCCGCCGAAATTGCCGAGCACCGATTGCTGGCGGGTGTCGAGGTTGAACAGATAGACCCGCGGCTCGTTGCGGAAGTAGCTCATGAAGGCGATCTGACGCGAATCCGGGTGGAAGCGCGGCGTCAGCGCCTGGAAGGCGCCATCCGTCAGGAAGGCGTGATTCTCCCCATCCTGGTCCATGATGGCGAGCCTGCGGGTGCGCCGGTCGCGCGGGCCGCTTTCGGCGATGTAGACGATGCGGGTGTCGAAATAGCCGCTCTCACCCAGCATGCGCGTGTAGATCACATCCGAGATCAGGTGGGCGATGCGCCGCCACTGGCCGGCGGGCGCGGTGAAGGCGGTGCCCTGGATCTGCTGCTCGGCCAGCACGTCGAACAGGCGGAACTCCACGCGCACGCGGTCGCCCTGCACCTCGACGCGACCCGTGGTCAGGGCCTGGCTGCCGATGACGCGCCAATCCTGCCAGCGCGGCGTCGCGGCCGCGGCTTCCGGCGACTGGATGAAGGCCTGGCGCTCCACCGGGCGGAACAGGCCGGAATTGCGCAGGTTGGTCTGGATCACATTCGCGATCTCGCGCCCGAAGCGCTGGCTGTCGGGCGTGGTGCCGGCCATCGCCGGGATGGCGATCGGGATCGGGTCGGTGCGCGCGCGCGTGATATCGATCACGGCGCCCTGCGCGAGCGCCGATTTCGACATCAGAGGCCAGGTGAAGATGCCCGGCGCGACCATGGTGGCCCCCGCGCCGAACAAGGCGTGGCGGCGGGTGATCAGGAAGGGTGAGCGGAGGCTCATCGCACGAGTCCCCTAGGATTGAAGCGGAAGGTGGATTCCATGACGGTACGGTGCTTGTCAGACGGGACCCTGAGCGGGTTGCACTGCGGCGACAAGAGCGCGCGACGGGCCGATTCATAAACCGCGCGGCCGCGCGGATCGGCCGGCACGCCACGATCGCCTGGCACCACGTTGCGCACATTGCCCTGCCCGTCGAGCTGCACGCGCAATTCGACGACGATGTCCTGCAGGCCGAGCGTACCGGCATCCACCGACCAGCATTCGCCGATCTGCTCCGCCAGGCCGCGGATCTCGCCCTGGGTCAGCGGCGCGGAGCCGGTCGGGCTGCCGCCGCCGGCGGCGGGGCGGCCGGCCTGCGGGTTGGGGCGGCCGGTCGGCGGCTGCTGCTGCGCCTGCTGCTGGCGGAGCCGTTCCAGCGTGTTCTCGACGCTGCGGCTGTTCTCCTGCGGGCGCTGCACAGGTGGCGTCTGGCCGGTGCCCGGCGTCTGGGCGGGCTGCGGCGGCGGCGGCGCGGGGGGCGGCGGCAGCGGCAAGGGCGGCGTCGGCGCAGGCGGTGCCGGGCGCGGGGGCGGCGGCGGCGGTGTCGGCGACGGCGCGGGCGCCGGCGGCGGCGGCGGCGGGGCGGGCTGCGCCGGCGTCGGCGGCGTCGGCGCGGGGGTCGGCGCGGGCGCCGGCGGCGGCGGGGGCGGCGGCGGCGCGGGCTGCGGCGGGGTGGGGCGCGGCGGTTCGGGCGGCGCCGGCGTCGCAGGCTCGGGCGGCGCGGGCATGGGTTCGGGCGCAGGCGCAGGCGCGGGCTGCTCGCCCTGGGCCTGCTGCGGCGGCACGGGGGAGGTGAATTCCACCGTCACCGGCGTCTCGACCGGCGGCGGCAGCGGCTTGACGTAGCCCCAGACGAAGCCGGCCAGCGCCAACGCCACATGCAGGCCAAGCGAGACCCCAAACCAGCGGCGAAGCCGCTGGTCCTCGGGGTCCAGCCAACCGGGCGCGGGGGCCGCGTAGCCGCTCATCGTGCTGCGCTCAGCGCCCCTGCTGGGCCGGCGGGCGCGCCGGCTGCTGCGATTGGGGGCGCGCGGGCTGGGCCGGCTGCGCCGCGGGCCGGCCTTGCGGCTGCTCTGCCAGCAGCGCGACGCGGGAGAAGCCGGCGGCGCTCACCGTGCCCATCACCTCCATCACGCGGCCATAGCTGATGGCGCGGTCGCCGCGGACGAAGATGCGGCGTTCCGGCTGGCCCTGGGGCTGGTTGCGCAGGATGGCCTGGAGCTGCGCCACCAAGCCTTCCATCGGCACTTCCGTCTCCTGCAGGAAGATGCGGCCCTGGCTGTCCACGCTGATGGTCAGCGGTTCCTGTTCCTGGTTCATCGGGGTGGCGTTGGTGCGCGGCAGGTCCACCGGCACGCCGGTGGTCATCAGCGGCGCGGCCACCATGAAGATGATCAGCAGCACCAGCACCACGTCCACGAAGGGCGTGACGTTGATCTCGCTCATCGGGCGGTAGCGACCGCGCCCCGACTGGCGCCCCATCAGCGGCCCGGCCATGGCCTCACTCCACCGGCGCGTTGCTACGCGCGGGGCGGGCGGGCTGTTCGGCCGCGGCCTCGGACTGGCGCGAGAGGATGGCGGCGAATTCGGCGGCAAACGCCTCCATCCGCCCCGCGAAGCGCCCGAAATCCGAGGAGAACTTGTTGTACGCGATGGTCGCCGGGATGGCCGCGATCAGGCCGATGGCGGTGGCGAACAGCGCCTCCGCGATGCCGGGCGCCACGACCGCGAGCGAGGTGTTCTGCATGCCCGCGATGGCAGTGAAGCTGTTCATGATGCCCCAGACCGTGCCGAACAGGCCGATGAAGGGCGCGGCCGAGCCGATGGTGGCGAGGAACACCATCCAGCGCTCTAGCCGCTCCATCTCGCGGTTCATCGCGACGTTCATCGCGCGCTCCACACGCTCCTTCGTGCCGGTCACGGCCAGCTCGGAGCCGAGGCCCCGCCCGGCGGAGCGCTTCCATTCGCGCATGCCCGCGCCGAAGACGGCGGCCAGAGGGTGGGAGGGGTTCTCGCCCTCCCGCGCATGCAGCTCCTCAAGCGAGCCGCCGGACCAGAAGCGGTCTTCGAAGGCATCGGCCTCGCGCCGGATGCGGCGCAGCGTGGTGAACTTCTCGAAGACGATGGCCCAGACCCAGATGGAGGCGAGAAGCAGGCCAACCATGACCGACTTCACGACCCAATCCGCCATCATGAAGAGCGACCAGAGCGACAGGTCGTGCGCCACCGGGGCGAGTGCGGACGCGGTCACATTGCCCAAGGCGCGGGCCTCCTTATCTCGCGCGGTCCCGACGGGACCGCCATGGCTTGCCGGCGGGGGAACCGGCCCTCAGGCAGCATCGCCGCCCCAGATGCGCTCGGCCAGCGCGCTCCGCCAGGGTTCGGGGATCCTGGCAGCCCGCATTCCGTCGGCACGCACACAGACCAGCCCGACATCGAGCCGGGCCAGTTCCACACGCCGCTCCGCCTCCTCATCCTCGCGCAGGACGATCTGCACGAGGTCGAGGCTGGCGGCGCTGAGCGCCCGGATTCGCGTCTCGACGATCAGGGGCTCATCGAGTCGGGCTGGGCGCACATACTCCACTTTGATGCGTCGCACCACGAGCATCGAATTGTGACGCTCCATCATAACTGCATGGGGCAACTGCATGGCGCGCAAGGATTCGGTCCGGGCCCGTTCTGCCCAACGCAGGTAGCTGGCGTGATAGGCCACCCCGCCGGCATCCGTATCCTCGAAATAGACCCGGACCGGAAAACGGTGGCTTTTTGTCATTCCTGCGGGCTTTCCGGCGCCTGGGAGGCCAGCAGGTCCAGCTGCGCCCCAAGCCCCGCCGGCGGCGTCAGGCCCAAATGCCGCCAGCCCGGCTCCCCCAGCATCCGCCCGCGCGGGGTGCGCAGCACGAGGCCTTCCTGGATCAGGAAGGGCTCCACCACCTCTTCCAGCGTATCGCGGCTTTCGGCGAGTGCGGCGGCCAGCGTTTCCACGCCAACCGGGCCGCCATTGTGGTGCTCCGCGATGCGCCGGAGATAGCGCCGGTCCTGCGCATCGAGCCCCAGCCGGTCCACCTCGAGCCGGGCGAGCGCCGCATCGGCCATGGCGCGGTCGGCGGCGCGCCCCGCGGCCTGGGCGAAGTCCCGCACGCGGCGCAGCAGGCGGCCGGCGACGCGCGGCGTCCCGCGGGAGCGGCGCGCGATCTCCATCGCGCCATCCTCGGCAAGCGCAAAGCCGAGCTTCTCGGCGCCGCGGCGGACGATCAGCAGCAATTCATGGACGTCGTAGAATTGCAGCCGCAGCGGAATGCCGAAGCGGTCGCGCAGCGGCTGGCTGAGCAGGCCCGCGCGCGTCGTCGCGCCGACCAGCGTGAAGGGCGGCAAGTCGATGCGCACGGTGCGTGCCGCAGGCCCCTCCCCGATGATCAGGTCGAGACGAAAATCCTCCATCGCCGGGTAGAGCGTCTCCTCGATCGCCGGCTGCAGGCGGTGGATCTCGTCCACGAACAGCACGTCGCGCGGCTGGAGGTTCGTCAGGATCGCGGCGAGGTCACCAGCGCGCTGCAGGATCGGCCCCGATGTTGCCCGAAAACCGACGCCCAATTCGCGCGCGACGATCTGCGCGAGCGTGGTCTTGCCGAGGCCCGGCGGGCCGAAGAGCAGCACATGATCCATCGCCTCCGCGCGCTGGCGCGCAGCGGCGACGAAGACCTCGAGGTTCTCGCGCAAGCTGCGCTGGCCGATGAAGTCCTTCAGCGTCTGCGGGCGCAGACTGCCTTCGGTCGCGTCCTCCTCCTGCCGCGCGCTGCCGGTGAGACGGTCGTCACTCATCGCGGCGCCATCTCCTTCAGCGCCTCGGTGATCAGGGATTCGAGCGCGGCACCGGCGCCGACGCGCTTCGTCGCGCGACCGACAGCGGCCGCCGCATCGGGGCGCTTCATGCCGAGATTGACGAGGGCGGAGATCGCGTCTGATTCAGCACCTTCGGGCGTGGCGGCGGCGAGCGCGATGCGCCCTGCCCCATCGGCCTCCGGCGTCGCGCGGCCGACGGCCCATTTCTGCATCGCCGGCTCGTCGATGATGCGGTTGGCGGTCGCCGCGCCAAGCCCCTTCACCTCCGAGAGCTTCTTGCGTTCCTTCGCCGCGATCGCACCGGCCAATTGCGCGGGCGTGAGGCCAGAGAGCACCAGCAACGCCTTCTGTGGGCCGACCGTCTTCACCTCGATCAGCGCCCGAAACGCCTCGCGCTCGGTCGCGTCGGCGAAGCCGAAGAGCGTGATCGCGTCCTGGCTGACGCGCGTCTCCACCAGCAGCTTCTGCGCGCCCTCCTTCGCGGTCAGCGTGTCGAGCGTCTTGCGCGAACAGGCGACGAGATAGCCGACGCCATTGACGTCGAGCACGCAGCCACCGTCGTGCACGCTGTCGACGATGCCGCGGAGGGCCCCAATCATGAGTCTTGCCTCGCCCTCAGACGCCGGGCGCGGCCTCCGGCCGCTTGGCTTCGCGGCACTGGCCGCGGCGGCCATTCGGCCGCTCGGCTGGCTTTGCCAGCCGCATGCCGCAGCCTGCAGGTCATGTGCCTTGCCTCGCCTCTGCCGCCGCATAGACCCGGCGGGTCGCGCGGTGATGCGCGTGGCAGATCGCGATCGCCAGCGCATCGGCCGCATCCGCGCGCTTGAAGGTGACGCCGGGCAGCAATTGGCGGACCATCGCCTGCACCTGTTCCTTCGCCGCATGGCCATTGCCGACCACGGCGCGCTTGACCTCCATCGCGCCGTATTCGCGCACCACCAGCCCCGCCAGCGCCGGCGCCAGCAGCACCACCCCGCGCGCCTGGCCGAGTTTCAGCGCGCTTTCGGGATTGCGCGCGACATAGGTGTGCTCCACCGCCGCTTCATCGGGCGTCCAGGCGGCGATCACCTCGGTCAGGCCCCGGTGCAGCGCCAGAAGCCGGTCCGGCAGTTCCTCTTTCGGCGTGGTGGAGATCACGCCCTCGGCCAGGAAGCGCATGCGGAAGCCGTCATGCTCCACCAGCCCCCAGCCGGTGTGCTGGAGGCCCGGATCGAGGCCGAGGATGCGAATCGGGGCCGAGGCCATGCACCTGCTTAGCCCGGCCGGCTGGCTTCTGGGCAGGCCTCGGGACGGGGCAGAG
>JBIKSZ010000385.1:0-2641 GCA_044348345.1 Roseomonas sp.
GGCGGGTCTGCTCGGCGCGGCGCGGGATTTCGGCGCTGACCTGATGTGCCAGGGCGCCTACAGCCATTCGCGTCTGCGCCAGCTGATCCTGGGCGGCGTGACGCGCCATGTTCTCGAGAATGCGGACCTGCCTGTCCTGATGTGCCGCTGAGGCGCCGGCCGTTCTCAGCCCGGTAGCTTCTCGACTGCCGTCAGCAGGCAGCCTGGGCGCGCGGTGTGGATATTGATGAAGCGGGTGCGCGGGTCGGCGACCGCCCGCGCCAGGATCGGCGCAACGTCCGGGCCTTCGCTGATGGCGCCCAGATCGTAGAGGCACATCTGTGCGGCATCGTAGGACCTGACGGAGACGATGCCGGGGGCCAGCACGATGGGCGCGATTTCGTCTTCCGCGGTGAAGCGCGGGCAGTCCTGCGCGTGCAGGAAGATCGGGCTTGGCGTCCAATAGACCCCCTGGGGACGCGGCAGGTCGTAGCTGCCGAGCAGCATCCTCTCCCCTGGTTCGCCGAGGCGCAGGCAATGCCGGCAGGGGAAGCCCGGGCCGTCCACGATGCGCTCCACCAGCGTATTGCCGCGGTCGTCGCAGCCTCCGGCACGCCAGCGCGCGGCTGTCTCGGTGGGGATGGGAACGCAGCGGAAGCGGGGCATGGGGCGGTCTCCTGGGCCGGACGGAGCCTGCCAGGAGATCGGCCCTGCGCGCCATCCGGCCGTTGCGCCGGTACGCCATTGATGCCGTGAATGCCTGCCATCCCGGTCGCACCCCTGCGCGACGCGCGCCGGTGTCCTATGTCACGTGGCGACAGGGCCGGCCTTCCGGCCCCCGATGGGAGCGACCACGATGATCGACATCCGACCCTTCGGCAGCCTCGGCGGCGCCGATCATGGCTGGCTCAAGGCCCGCCATCACTTCTCCTTTGCGGGCTACAACGACCCCACCCGCATGAACTGGGGCCGGTTGCGCGTGTGGAACGACGATGAGATCGCGGCCGGCACCGGCTTCGATGCGCATCCGCACCGCGACATGGAGATCATCACCTATGTCCGCGAGGGGGCCATCACCCACAAGGACAACATGGGCAACCAGGGCCGCACCGAGGCCGGCGACGTGCAGATCATGAGCGCGGGCACCGGCGTGGTGCATGCCGAGTACAATCTGGAATCCACCACGACGAAGATCTTCCAGATCTGGATCATCCCCGACCGTCGCGGTGCGGCGCCGAACTGGGGCGCGAAATCCTTCCCGAAGGCGGGGCGGGATGCGGCCTTTGAGGTGCTGGCCTCCGGCCGGCCGCAGGATGCGGGCCAGGGCGCGCTGCCGCTCTACGTCAATGGTGCGGTGATGGCCGCGACGCTGAAGGCGGGGCAGACGCTGGTGCAGAAACTGCCCGAGGGCCGCGCCGCCTATCTCGTGCCGGCCAAGGGCGCTGTGACGGTGAACGGCCAGGCGCTGGCTGAGCGCGACGGCGCCGGGATTGTGGACGAGCCCGAGATCGCCATCACCGCGGCCGAGGATGCCGAGTTGGTGCTGGTCGAGGTGGCGAAGGAGTAACTCAGCGCGCCGCGGCTGCCATGGCGCGGAGGCCGGCCAGCGTGTCGGCCTCCGGCGTCCAGGCGAAGTCGCGCGCGAAGGCGCCGGCATCCACAGCCATGTCACCCAGCAGTTGGTCGGCCATCGCGCCCTTGCCGGCCGCGCGCAGCATGCCGCGTAGAAGGGCGGGCGGCACCGGTAGCAACAGGGGCCCGCGGCCGAGCCCTGCGCGGATCGCGGCCACCATCTGCGCCGTCGAGACCGGCGCCGCATCGCCCAGCACATAGGCGCCCGCAGCCGGCCCCTGCGCCCACCGCGCCAGCACCGAGCCGATCGCGCGGCAGAGCGCCTCCACCGAGACCAGTGTGCGGCGGTTGGCGACGGCGCCGAAGGGCAGCGGCAGCGGGAGGTCGCAAATTCGGACGAGCCGCGCGAGATTTCCCGCCGCCCCGGGCCCATGCACCAGCGCCGGCCGCAGCACCACCAGCGAGGCATCGGCGAAGATGTTCGTCAGTTCCGCCTCAGCCTCCGCCTTGGCCGTGGCGTAGGGACCGAGGGGGGCGATCGGCGTCGCCTCTGTCACCGCCACGCCGGGCGGCGGCACGGCATGCACATAGACCGTGCTGACGAAGAGGCAGCGCGCCACCCCTGCTGCCCGCGCGGCGCGGCCAAGCGTCAGCGTCCAGTTGCGGTTGATGCGCCGGTGATCGGCCTCGGCGCGCGCCGGATCGTCGGACAGCCGGTGCGCAAGGCCCGCGACATGCACCAGCGCATCGGCGCCGCGCATCGCATCCGTCCAGTCGGCCTCCGGGCTCGAATCATCGAGCCTTAGCGCGGTGGTGCCGGCCGGCGCCGCGCCGCGCACCGCCGCCGTCACCTCATGCCCGGCCGCGAGCAGACGGGGCACCAGGTGGCGCCCGACGAAGCCGGTGGCGCCGGTCAGCAGCACGCGCATCAATCGAGCGCCACGACGAGCTTGCCGAAGTTCCGGCCCTGCAGCAGGCCGATGAAGGCCGCCGGCGCATTGGCGAGACCCTGCACCACATCTTCCTTCCAGCGCAGCTTCCCCGCGCCGATATGGCCGAGCATCTCGGCGCGGAATTGCGGGTAGCGGTG
>JBIKSZ010000017.1:0-27588 GCA_044348345.1 Roseomonas sp.
GGAGGGGCCGCTGGGGCGTCGCCAAGCGGTAAGGCAGCGGTTTTTGGTACCGCCATTCCCAGGTTCGAATCCTGGCGCCCCAACCAGCTTTTCGGCCAGCGGTCACTGGCCGAATGTTGCCGGCCTCAGCGTCCCCAGCGCAGGACCAGCGGATCCAGGCGGCGGGCGACCTCGATCAGGCCGGCGCGCGTGGCCGGATGCAGCGGCGCGATCGGGGCGCGCGGCGCGCCGCAGCGGATCACCCCGCCTTCCTCCATCAGCGCCTTGGCGGCCAGCAGGCCGCATTGGCGGTTCTCGTAATTGATCAGCGGCAGCCAGCGGCCATAGGCGTCCATCGCGCCCTCGCGGTCGCCGGCGAACCAGGCATCGGTGATCTGCCGGATTCCGTCCGGGAAGCCGCCGCCGGTCATCGAGCCCGTGGCGCCGGCATCGAGGTCAGCCATCAGGGTGATCGCTTCCTCCCCATCCCAGGGGCCGACGATCGCATCGCCGCCCAGCGCGATGAGGTCGCGCAGCTTGGCGGCGGCCTGCGGCACCTCGATCTTGAAGTAGGAGACATTGGCGATCTCGCGCGCCATCCGCGCGAGGAAGGGCGCCGACAGCGTCGTGCCGCTGACGGGCGCGTCCTGGATCATGATCGGGATCGAGATCGCGTCCGAGACGCGGCGGAAGAACTCGTAGATGCCGGCCTCGCCGACGCGGATGGTGGCGCCGTGATAGGGCGGCATGATCATCACCATCGCCGCGCCCAGCTCTTGCGCCCGGCGGCTGCGCTCGGCGCAGATGTGTGTGGCGAAATGCGTCGTCGTGACGATGACCGGTACGCGGCCGGCCACGTGCTTCAGCGCCACCTGCATGACGCGGTCGCGGTCCTCATCCGTCAGCACGAATTGCTCGGAGAAGTTCGCCAGGATGCAAAGCCCCTCGGAGCCCGCATCGATCATGAAGTCGATGGCCCGCTTCTGGCCCTCGAGGTCGAGCGCGCCACTGGCGTCGAAAATGGTCGGGACGACCGGGAAGACCCCGCGATAGGGCAGCGGCATGTCTGTGTCCTCAGTGGTTGTCGCGCGGCACGGGCGCGCCGGAGGAGCCAACCAGGAAGTCGAGGTCGGCGCCCTCATTCGCCTGGGTGACGTGGTCGAGATACATCTTCACATAGCCGCGCGTGGCATGCGGCGCGGGCGGGGTCCAGGCGGCGCGGCGCGCGGCCAGCTCGGCCTCATCCACATGCAGATGCAGGCTGCGCGCGGCGACATCGAGCGTGATCAGGTCGCCATTCTGCACCAGCGCCAGCGGCCCGCCGGCGGCGGCTTCCGGCGCGACATGCAGCACCACCGTGCCGTAGGCGGTGCCGGACATGCGCGCATCGCTGATGCGGATCATGTCGCGCACGCCCTGCTTCAGCAATTTGGCGGGGATCGGCATGTTCCCGACCTCTGCCATGCCCGGATAGCCTTTCGGGCCGCAATTCTTCAGCACCATGATGCAATCCGCGTCGATATCGAGCGCGGGGTCGTCCTTGCGGGCGTGCAGTTCCTCGATCGTCTCGAAGACCACGGCGCGGCCGGTGTGGCGCATCAGATGGGGGGAGGCAGCGGAGACCTTGATCACCGCACCATCGGGGGCGAGGTTGCCGCGCAGCACCGCCATGCCGCCTTCTGGCTTGAAGGGGGTGTCCCAGGGCGTGATGACATCGGGGCGCCAGCAGCGCGCGTCCTTCACATTCTCCCAGATCGGCTTGCCGTTCGCGGTGATCGCGTCGCGGTTCAGCTTCCCGGCTTCGCCGAGTGCGCGCAGCACCACAGGCAGGCCGCCGGCCTCGAAGAAATCCTCCATCAGGAAGCGGCCGGAGGGCATCAGATCGACGAGGCACGGGATGCCTCGGCCCAGCGCGTCGAGGTCATCCAGCGTGAAGGATACGCCGAGGCGGCGCGCGATCGCGATCAAATGCACCACGGCATTGGTGGAGCCGCCGATCGCGCCCAGCGCGCGCACCCCGTTCTCGAAGGCTGCGCGCGTCAGGATCTTCGAGATGGTCAGATCCTCATGGACCATCTGCACGATGCGCCGCCCGGCCATCCGCGCCAGCTGGTTGCGGCGCGCATCGGCGGCGGGGATCGCCGCGTTCATGGGCAGGCCGAGGCCCATCGACTCCACCAGGGACGCCATGGTGGAGGCCGTGCCCATCGTCATGCACGACCCCGCGGAGCGGTTCATGCCCGCTTCCGCTTCGTGGAATTCCTCAAGCGTCACCTCGCCGGCGCGCAGCTGCTCGCTCATCGAGATGATGTTGGTGCCGGAGCCGATGATCTGCCCGCGATAGACGCCGCGCAGCTGCGGCCCGCCGGAGACACCAATGGTCGGCAGATCCACGCTGGAGGCGCCCATCACCAGCGAGGGCGTGGTCTTGTCGCAGCCCATCAGCAGCACGCAGCCATCCAGCGGATGGGCGCGCAGCGCTTCCTCCACATCCATCGCGGCGAGGTTGCGATAGAGCATCGCCGTCGGCCGCATCGTCACCTCGCCAAGCGAGGAGACGGGGAATTCCAGCGGATAGCCGCCGGCTTCCAGCACGCCGTCGCGCACATGCCGCGCGAGGTCGCGGAAATGCGCGTTGCAGGGCGTGAGCTCGGACCAGGTGTTGCAGATGCCGATGACGGGGCGGCCATCGAACTGGTCCTGCGGCGTGCCGTGGTTCTTGAGGAAGGACCGGTAGTAGAACCCCATCTTGTCCTGCCGGCCGAACCAGGCCTGGCTGCGGAGCGGCTTCTTCGTGGACATTGTGCGTCAGCCCCGCGCGCGGCGCCGCGCGCCCATGGCGCAGGCGAGGTCGAAGGCCGCCTGCAGCGCACCGATGCGGGCGACGCCCTTGCCCTGGATGTCGAAGCCCGTGCCATGCGCGCAGGTTGTGATCGGCACGGGCAGGCCGCCCGCAACCGTGATGCCGCGCCAGAAGCCCATGAGCTTCATCGCGATCTGGCCCTGGTCGTGATACATGGTGACGATCGCATCCACGTCGCGCGTGCCATCGGCCTTGGGCTGCGCGCGCAGGAAGATGGTGTCGGCCGGATACGGCCCTTCGCAGGGCAGGCCGCGGCGGCGCGCTTCTTCCAGCGCGGGGCCGATGATCTCGATCTCCTCCCGGCCGAAGGCGCCATTGTCGCCGTTGTGGGGGTTGAGGCCGCAGACGGCGATGCGCGGCTGCTCGATGCCGGCCTGGATCAGCGCGTTGCGGATCAGCGCCACCGCGCCGATCACCTTCTCCGGCGTGATAAGGTCCGCCACTTCGCGCAGCGCGACATGGCTGGTGACGCGGCAGGTCCAGAGCCCGTCGAGCACGTTGAACTCGCTATGCGCGCCCTGGTGGCCCAGCACTTCGGCGAACCAGTGCAGCTCGTCCGGATGGCCCATCTGCGCCATGTGGAGCGACGCCTTGTTGAGCGGCGCGAAGCAGATGCCATCCACCGTGCCGGCCTCTGCCAGCGCCAGGCATTCCCGCAGGCTCGCCAGCGCATAGGCGCCGCCCTCCGCGCTCGACTGCCCGCGCGGGATGGGGGCGGCGCGGCGCAGTTCATGCAGCGCGATGCGGCCCGGGGCGAGGTTGGCGGGGTCGTTCACGCGCGTGATGGGAAGGTCCACGCCGGCGATGCGCATGCCTTCGGCCAGCTCGTCCGGGTCGGCCACCAGCAGCAGCGCGGCCTTGTTGCGGTTGCTCTCCTCGGCCAGCAGCTTGGCCATGATCTCCGGCCCGATGCCGGCGGGATCCCCGAGAACAAGGGCGAGGCGGGGCGTCATTCGGCTATTCTCCGGCTGTCTTGCGCGCGGCGCCGCAGCAGCGAGGCCAGAAGCGGCCAGGCGAGCAGCAGCAGCGCGAGGGTGGTGATGGAGCCGACCAGCGGGTTCGACCAGAAGATCAGCAGGTCGCCCTGGCTCATCAGCATGGATTGGCGGAACGCGTCCTCCGCCTTGTCGCCGAGCACCATGGCCAGGACCATGGGCGCGATCGGGTAGTCGAGCTTCTTCATCATGTAGCCGACCACGCCGAAGCCGATCGCCAGCAGCACGTCGAAGCCGTTGGAGGAGACCATCCAGGCGCCGGACAAGCAGATCGCCATGATCATCGGCGCGAGCAGCCCGAAGGGCACGCGCATGACGGAAGCGAAGATCGGCACCGTTGCCAGCACCAGCACCACCGCGACCAGGTTCGCGACATACATGCTGGCGATCAGGCCCCAGACGAAATCCGGCCGGTCCTGGAACAGCATCGGGCCCGGCTGCAGGCCCCAGATCATCAGCCCGCCCAGCATCACCGCTGCCGTGGCCGAGCCCGGCACGCCGAGTGCGAGCATCGGCAGCAGCGCCGAGACGCCGGCGGCGTGGTCGGACGTCTCCGGGCTGACGACGCCTTCCGGCTCGCCCTTGCCAAAATTCTCGCGCCGCTTCGAGAAGCGCCGCGCGACGCCATAGGACATGAAAGACGCCGCGGTCGGCCCGCCCGGCGTCAGGCCCATCCAGATGCCGATCGCAGCGCTGCGGATCAGCGCCACCGTGTAGCGCGGCATCTGCATCAGGGTCTTCAGCACGGCCACCAGGCGCACGCGCGCGGAGATGCCCTGCACCTTCTCGGTCTCATCCGCGGTCGCCAGCAGCTCACCAATGCCGAACAGGCCGATCACGGCGACCAGGAAGGAGATGCCGCGCACCAGCTGGTCCTGGCCGAAGGTGAGCCGCATCTCGCCCGAGACCGTGTCCATCCCGATGGTCGCGAGCGAGAGGCCAACCAGCAACGAGACGGCGGTCTTCAGCGGGTCCGTGCCGCCCATGCCGATGAAGGCGCAGAAGGCGAGGAGATAGACGGCGAAATACTCGGCCGGGCTGAAGCGCAGCGCGAAATCCGCGATGTCGTCGGCGACGATGGTGATGGTGATGACGCCAATGAGCGCGCCGAAGCCGGAGGAGAGGAAGGCGAGCGAGAGCGCTTCCGCCGCCTTGCCCTGCTTCGCCATCGGGTGGCCGTCGAAGGTCGTGGCGACGGAAGATGGCTCGCCTGGGATGTTGAACAGGATCGAGGTGGTCGAGCCGCCGAGCAACGCGCCCCAATACATCGACGACAGCAGGATGATGGCGCTGACCGGCGGCATGAAGAAGGTGAGCGGCAGCAGCAGCGCGACGCCATTCGGCGCGCCGAGGCCGGGCAGAACGCCGACCAGGATGCCGATCAGCACGCCCACTACCATCAGGCCGATGTGGTAGGCGGTCAGCGCGACCTCGAAGCCGTGCAAAAGTGCGGCGAGGCCTTCCATCAGTAGATGCCCAGAGCTTCCTCGATCGGACCCTTCGCGAGGGGCACGCCGAGCCAGGTTTCGAACAACAGGAACATCAGGGCCGGCATGCCGATGGCGACCATCAGCGCGACGGGCCACCCCGCCCGAGCGCCGCGCCGCGCCATCCAGAGCAGGTAGAGCATCATCGGCAGATAGGCCCCGAGCGGCGCGATGGCCGCGCCGAAGGCGGCCGTCGGCAGCAGCAGCGCGCCGACGCGGCGCATCGCGCCGGGTTCCGCAAAGCGCCCCGGCGCGGCGGCCAGTAACTGGCGCAGCGCGAGCAGCGCGGCGACGCCGATCAGCAGCAGGCCGATGCGCAGCGGGAAATACCCCGCGCCGGGGCCCGTCGGGCCCCAGCCCACATCGTGCTGCAGCGCGCCGGCGACAACCACCGCGCCAAAGGCGGCGGCGGCCAGCGCCATCCCCGCCTCCGCGGCGCGGCGGCCCTGCATGGCGTCAGCCCTGCTCGACCAGCCAGCCATACTCGCGGAAGTGCTCGCGGTTCGTCGCCTCGTCGCGGCGGATGAACTCGGCAAGCTCCGTGCCCGTCTGCCACAGCGCGCCCTGGCTGCCGCTTTCGAGCCAGGCGGCCCATTCGGGCGTGGCGCGGACGCGGTCGAGCAGCTGGGTCCAGAAAGCGGCCTGCGCATCGGTGGTGCGCGCCGGCAGCCACACGGTGCGCGGCATGCGGAAATCGGCCGGGCCGATGCCGGCCTCGGTCGAGGTCGGGATGTCGGACCAGCCCACGCCGTCATGCACCTTTTCCGTCAGCGTCAGGCGCTGCGGGTTGAAGACGCAGAGCGGGCGCACGCGGCCGGCACGCCACTGCGCGATATTCTCGGCCGGGTTGTTGGTGTTCGCCTCGACATGGCGGCCAGCAAGCTGGATCGCCACCTCACCGCCCGAGCGGAACGGCACATAGGTGAAGGTCACGCCGGTGGCGCGCTCGATCAGCTTGGTCAGGATGTGGTCGGTGTCGCGCGCCTGGCTGCCGCCCATGCGGAAGGTGCCGTTCTGCGCGCGCGCCGCCTCAATCAGGTCGCGCGCGGTGCGGTACGGCGCCTCGGTGTGGGTCCAGAGGATGAACTCATCCGCGGCCATGGACGCCACGGGGCGCAGATCGGCCAGGCTGTAGCCGACACGCGTGACCAGCGGCATCAGCCAGACATTGTTGGTGCCGAACACCACCTTGTGCGGGTCGCCGGCCGCGCCGCGGCCATAGACGAAGGCCTCTGTTCCGGCGCCGCCGCCCTTGTTGGAGACGATCACCGGCGTTCGCAGCAGGTTGTACTTCTGCACGATGGACTGGACGATGCGCGCGAACTGGTCGGTGCCGCCGCCGGGGCCTGCGGCGACGATGAACTCGACAGGGCGCTGCGGCTGCCAGCCTGCACCCTGCGCCAGCGCGGGGCGCGCCAGCAGTGCGGCGCCGGTGCCGAGCAGCAGCGCGCGGCGCGAGGGGCGAAGAGCGGAGATAGCATTGGTCAGCGCGTCATGATGCGCCATGGCGAAATCCTCCCATCCTGGCGGGGCGATCTTGCGCCGTCCCGCTTGTGGCCCGGAGGGTGGCTGAAGCGGCGCGGCATTGTCAACCGGTCCGGACACCGGACCAGTAGACCGGTGGCGAGATCCCGCGTTACGCTCCCGCCCATGCATGACAGCTTCGCCCTGCTGCAATCCGCGGTCTCGAAGCGGACGATGCGCGAGCAGATCACCGATCGGCTGGCGGGGATGATCGTCTCCGGCCTGTTGCGCCCGGGCGACGCGCTGCCGGGGGAGCGCGAGTTGGCCGCGCAGCTCGATGTCAGCCGGGAAACGGTGCGTGGCGCCATCCAGGCGCTGGCCGCGCGCGGGCTGATCGAGGTGGCGCAGGGCGCGCGGTCCCGCGTGCTCCCGGCGGCGCGCTGGATCGCGCGGCCCGCACCGGCTGCGCTCTATACGCCAGAGGAGGTGCATGGCGCGCGGCTGGTGCTGGAAGTCGCCGCTGCGCGCGAAGCGGCACGCCATGCCAATGCCGCGACGCGCGCCCGCCTGGTCACGCTGGCCGAGGAGCAGGGCCGCGCGCTGGATGACGCGGCGGCCTTTCATATTTGCGGGTCGGAATTCCATGCGACGCTGCAGCGCGCGGGCGGCAACCGGCTGCTGGCTGCGCTCATCGCGGAAGCCTATGGCCAATCCTCGGAGCTGAGCCACCGCGCGACAGCGGCGCCGGGCGCGATGCGCCGGTCCTGGCTCGATCACCGGCGCATCGCCGCAGCGGTCGAGGCGCGCGATGCGGAGGCGGCGGCGGCTGCGATGCGCCGGCATCTGGAACGCATCGGCGCCGCCGCGCGGCGCGCCGAGGAGAAGAACGACGCAGCCTGATCACGGCGGCTGCGTGGGGTGAGGGGGAAACGACACAGTGCAATTCGACACGATTTTTCGGCCCGCGGCGGACCGCCCGGTGGTGGCCGCGCTGGCCGGCTGCGGCGAGTTCGGGCTTTCGCTGATCGCGCAGGCGCGGCGCATGCGGGGCCTCAGGATCGTCGCGGCGCTCGACCTCGACACGGCGCGCGTTGCTGCGGGCCTGGCGGCGGATGGCGTCCCGCATCGGCGCTGCGACGGCCCGGCCGAGATCCGCGCGGCGGTTGCCGCTGGCGAGATCGCGCTGACGTCGCGCATCGACGACCTGCTCGGCGCGCCGGGGCTCGAACTGGTGGTGGAGGCGACGGGCCATCCGGAAGGTGCCGCGCGCCACGCGCTGGCGGCGATCGCGGCGGGCAAGCACATCGCGATGGTGTCGAAGGAATCCGAATGCGTCGTCGGCCCGTTGCTGGCGGCGAAGGCGCGCGCGGCGGGGCTGTCCTACACGTTGGTCGAAGGCGATCAGCCCGCCTTGCTGGTCAGCCTGATGAGCTGGGCGCGCGTGCTTGGCCTGCCGATCCTGGCCGCCGGCAAGTCCAGCGAATACGACTACGTCTTCGACCCCGCCACCGGCCGCACGCGCTGGCTGACGGAGGAGGTCGCGAGCCCTGGCCTCGGCGGGCTGATGACGCTCGGCGATGACGCGGCGGCGACGATCGCCGCGCGCGCGGCCGCACTCGCCGCGCTGCCGCAGCGCACCGTGCCGGATTACTGCGAGATGGCGCTGGTCGCGAATGCGACCGGCCTGCCGATCGCCCGGCCCGATTTCCACGCGCCGCTGGCGCGCACATCCGAATTGCCGGAGCTCTATGGCCTGCGTGCCGATGGCGGGCTGCTGGAGCGGACGGGCGTCATCGACGTCTTCAACTGCTTGCGTCGCCCGGATGAGGCCTCCTTCGCTGGCGGCGTCTTCGTGGTGGTGGAATTGGCCGACCGGCGCACCGGCGACCTCTTCGCCGGCAAGGGCATTCCCGTCTCCCGCGATCGGCGCCGGGCGCTGATCTACAACCCGTCGCATCTGCTCGGGGTGGAGGCGCCAATCTCCGCCATGGCGGCCGGGCGGCTTGGGCATAGCGTGCCCGGCGGCGAGTACCGGCCGGTGGTGGACCTGGTGGCGCGCGCCGCGCGCGACCTGCCGGCGGGGCATCTGCTGGCGATGGAGGGCAACCGCCACGCCGTGCCCGGGCTCGATGCGCTGCTGCTGCCGGCGGCGCCGGCCGCGGGCGGCGCGCCCGCGCCCTATTACCTCGCAGTCGGCCAGCGGCTGCGGCGGCCCGTCGCGGCGGGCGCGCTGATCAGCTGCGACGATCTCGATATCCCCGCGGACAGCCTGCTGTGGCGGCTGCGGGCGGAGCAGGACGCGATGTTCCCTGCCGGCTGAAGGCGAGGAGGCGCCAGCGTCCGCGGATTTCGGCCTTGCATGTCATTTAAGGTATCACTAAATTAGTGATGTCTTAAATGACGGTGGGCAAGGATGAACCCGATCAGCGCCGTGAGCGTTGTGACCAGCGCGCGCCGAACGGCTGACGCGCCCAGCGACGAACTCGCCCTGCTGCAGGCCAAGGCGGCGGAGGCGGCGCGGCTGATGCGCCTGCTCGCCAATGAGAACCGCCTGCTGCTGCTGTGCCACCTGGCCGCGGCGGAGGAGATGGGCGCGGGTGCGCTGGCCGAGGCGCTCGGCCTCTCGCCCTCCGCCGCTTCCCAGCATCTCGCCTTGCTGCGCGAGGACGGGCTGGTCGCCACGCGGCGCGAGGCGCAGGCGATCTTCTACCGCATCGCCGACCCCAAGGTGGCGCGGCTGCTTGGCGTCCTGCGCGAGCTCTACTGCCCGCCCGCCCCCTGACCGAAGGAGACCGCCCGATGCTGCAGACCATCACCCCGGACCAGGCCGCGCAGCTGCTGCGTGAGGGCGCGACGCTGGTGGATGTGCGCGAGCCCGATGAGCATGCGCGTGAGCGTATCCCCGGCGCGCGGAACCTGCCGCTGTCGCGCCTGGGCGAGGCGGCGCCCACCCTGCCGGCGGGCCGGCCGGTGTTGTTCCATTGCCGCTCTGGCGCGCGCACCGCGGGCCAGGCGGCGCAGCTGGCGGCGAAGGCTGGCGCCTGCGAGGCCTATGTCGTCGAAGGCGGGCTCGATGCCTGGAAGCGCGCCGGGCTGCCGGTGGCGCTCGACCGGCGCCAGCCGCTGGAGCTGATGCGGCAGGTGCAGATCGCGGCGGGGTCCATGGTGGTGCTGGGCGTGGTGCTCGGCGCGCTGGTGGCGCCGGGCTTCTATGCGCTGTCGGGCTTCGTCGGCGCGGGGCTGGTCTTCGCCGGCGTCACCGGCACCTGCGGGCTGGCGCGGATTCTGCGGCTGATGCCGTGGAACCGGGCGCCCGCCGCCGCCTGACGGGAGCCTGCCCGCCCTCTCAATCCAGCGTCGCGCCGGCCAGCCGGACGATGCCGGGCCAGCGGGCGGATTCGGTCTGGATCAGCTGGGCGAAGGCCGCCGGCGTGCTGCCGCGCAGCTCGAAGCCCTGGCGCGTCAGGCTCTCGGCCACCTCCGGCGTGCGCAGCGCGGCCAGCAGCAGCGTGTTCAGCCGCTCGATCACCGCGGGCGGGGTGCCGGCGGGCGCCAGGATGCCCTGCCAGGTGACGACCTCGAAGCCCTCGATCCCCTGCTCGGCCACCGTCGGCACATCCGGCAGCGCCGGGTTGCGGGAGAGCGAGGTCATCGCCAGCGCCTTCAGCCGCCCGCCGCGGATATGCTCGATCGCCGCCGGCAGGGTGACCAGCAGCGCATCCAGATGGCCGCCCACCACGTCGAGCACCGCCGGCCCGCCGCCGCGATAGGGCACATGGGTGAAGGTGACGCCACTGCGCTGCGTCAGCACGGCGCCGGCCAGGTGCCCGATCGAGCCATTGCCCTGGCTGCCCATCGTCGTCGCGCCACCCGCCTGCCGCGCGAGCCGCAGGAAGGAGCCGAAGTCGGTCGCCGGATGGGCGGGGTTCACCACCAGCACCTGCGGCGCGCGCACCAGCTCGATGATCGGGGCGAAGTCCCGCACCGGGTCGTAGCCGACACGGCGATAGAGCGAGGGGTTGATGGTCAGCGGGTCGGAGCCGACGAGCAGCGTGTGCCCGTCCGGCCGGGCGCGGGCGACCAGCTCGAAGGCCAGGTTGGAGCCGGCGCCGGCATGGTTCTCGGCCACGGCCGGCTGGCCGAGCGCTGGGGTGATGGCGCGGGCGAAGGTGCGGCCGAGGAGGTCCAGGCTGCCGCCCGGCGCGACGGGGATCACGATCCGGACCGACCGCTCCGGCCAGGCGGCTTGCGCCTGGGCGCGGGCGGGCAGCGGCAGGGCAGCGGCGGCCGCGGCGAGGGTGAGGAGGCTGCGCCGGGACAGGGCTGGGCGGGGGGCGAAGGGCGTGTTCATGGAAATCTTTTCTGCGCACCCGCCAAAACGATGCAAGCGAAAGTTTTTCATGCTATGATAATGCCTGTGAGCTGCCAAGGATTGCCGCATGACCACCGCCGTGGAGTTGGACCGCATCGACCGCGAGATCCTCCGCCTGCTGATGCAGGACGCCTCCCGCTCGCTTGCGGAGATCGCGGCCGAGGTCGGGCTGACGGCGACCCCCTGCTGGAAGCGCATCAAGCGGATGGAGGAGCAGGGCGTCATCACCGGGCGCGTCGCGCTGGTGGATGCGGGCAAGGTCGGCCTGCCGATCTCGGTCTTCGTGGCGGTCGAGACGGGGGATCATTCCGCCGATTGGATCGCCCGCTTCGCCGCGGCGGTCGAAAGCCTGCCGGAGATCGTGGAGTGCTGGCGCCTCGGCGGGGATGTGGACTACCTGCTGCGCGTCGTGGTGCCCGACATGGCGGGCTATGACGCCTTCTACCGCCGCTTCGTCGCCGCCGTGCCGGCGCTGCGCAAGGTCACGGGCCGCTTCGCGATGGAGCGCGTGAAGGGCACGACGGCCCTGCCCATTTGAGGGCCTCAGGCGCCGGCGCCGGCTCCGCCGGCTTGGCTTCCGCGCCGCAGGGATGTCGCGCCAGGCCGTGAGGTTGGTCGCGGCGCGGGGCCGCTGTGCGGCCCGGAAGAAGGTGGCTCCAGCGGCGCACTCGCGCTGCTGGTCAGCCCTGTCGGCCGCTGATGAGCGCGCCCTCGCGGTTCCTCGCCCATGGGCGGTTCCGCCGCGGGCGCATGGGGGGTAGAACCAACGGCCATGTCGTCCCGAATTCGGATCGCTCCGTCCCTGCTTGCCGCCGATTTCGCCCGCCTGGGCGAAGAGGTGCGCGCCGTCGCGGCCGCCGGGGCGGATTGGCTGCATCTCGACATCATGGATGGGCACTTCGTGCCGAACATCTCCTTCGGCCCGGGGCTGGTGAAGGCGCTGCGCCCGCACGCGACCATCCCCTTCGACGTCCATCTGATGATCGCCCCCGCCGACCCCTACCTCGCCGCCTTCGCCGAGGCCGGGGCCGACCTGATCAGCCTCCACCCCGAGGCGGGGCCGCATCTACACCGTTCGCTGCAGACCATCCGCGGGCTCGGCAAGAAGGCGGGCATCGTGCTGAACCCGGCCACCCCTGTCAGTGCGGTGGAGCCGGTGCTCGACCTCTGCGATCTGGTGCTGGTGATGTCGGTCAATCCGGGCTTCGGCGGGCAGTCCTTCATCCGGTCCCAGTTGGCGAAGATCGCCGCGCTGCGCACGATGATCGACGCGTCTGGCCGCGAGATCGCGCTGCAGGTGGATGGCGGCGTCACCGCCGAGACGGCGCGGGACTGCATCGCGGCCGGCGCCGATGTGCTGGTCGCTGGCACCGCTGTCTTCGGCAAGCCCGATTACGCCGCGGCCATCGCCGCCATCCGCGGAGGGGGCTGATGGAAAACCTGCTGCGCGGCGCGCGCCGCTTCCTCGCCAACCTCAAGCCCGTCCGGGTGCCGGAGGAACCGGCCCGCGCCTTCCGTGACCTCTGGCCCGGTGATGCGACCCGCGGCGCGCGGCTGCTCCGCGGCGAATTCGAGGTGATGGGAACCCATCGCGCGCTTCGCCCCTCCGAGGCTGGCGGCGCGCAGGATTGGACCAGCGGCTCGCTGGCCTGGCGCGCTGCGGTGCATGGGTTTGCCTGGCTGCGCGACCTGCGCGCGCTCGGCACCGATGCGGCGCGGCTGCGGGGCCGGGCGCTGGCCGCCGATTGGCTCGCCCTGTCCGGCGACCCGGTGGCGGAGGCGCCGGAGGTGACCGGGGCCCGCCTGTCCGCCTGGCTCGGCCATTGGGATTTCCTGGCCGCGACGGCCGAGGATGCGTTCCGCCGCCAGCTGATGCAGCGCATGGCGCAGGATGCCCGCGGCGTCGTCGCCGGGCTGCCGGCCGAAGCGGCGCATCGCGGCGCGCTTGTCGCGCTGAAGGGCGGCATGGCGGCCGCCGTCGCGCTGGAGGAGGAGACCTGGCTCGCCCGCTGCGTCCGTTTCCTGCCTGCCGAGTTGGAGCGCCAATTCAACCCCGATGGCGGCCATGTCGAGCGCAGCCCCGCCCAGCTGCTGGCGGCGCTGCAGGATGTGATCGAGATCCGCAACCTGCTGCACGGCGCGGGTGTGGAGGCGCCGCCGATCCTCGCCGCGGTGCTCGACCGCGCCGCGCCCGCCTTGCGCCTGCTGCGCCATGCCGATGGCGGGCTCGCGCTGTTCAACGGCACGCGCGACGAGCCGGCGGCGATCCTCGATCTGGTGTTGACCCAGGCGCAGTCGCGCGGCCGCGCGCCCGCGGCGCTGCCGGAGACCGGCTTCCAGCGGCTGGCCGCCAGCCGCACGCTGGTGATCGTGGATGCCGGCGCCCCGCCCGCGGCGCGGCGCGAACCCGCGCCGGGCGGCCTGCCACGCGGCGCCGACCGCTTCGCCCATGCCGGCACGCTGGCCTTCGAAATGTCGGTCGGGCGCGACCGCGTGATCGTCAATTGCGGCGCTGCCCCCGCCGCCGAGGGCGAATGGCGCGACGCGCTGCGCGCCACTGCCGCGCATTCCACCCTGGTTCTGGCCGATACCAATTCGTCGGAGCTCCGTCCCGAGGGCCTCGGCCGGCGCGCCGAGACGGTGGAGTGCGAGCGCGCCGAGGCGAGCGGCGCGCAATGGCTGGATGCCACCCATGACGGTTGGCTGCGCCAATTCGGCGTGCGCCACCGCCGGCGGCTCTACCTGTCTGATTCGGGCGACGATCTGCGCGGCGAGGACGAGCTGGAGATCACCGGCGATATCGCCCCGCCCGGCTTCACGGTGCGCTTCCACCTGCATCCGGCGGTGGTCGCCAGCCTGCAGCAGGACGAGGCCGGCGTGCTGCTGCGCCTGCCCTCGGGCGCTGGCTGGCGGCTGCGTGCCAAGGGCGCGCGCGTGGCGATCGAGGAGAGCATTTTCCTCTCGGCGGAGCCGCGCCGGAGCCAGCAGGTCGCGCTGCATGCGGAAGCCGGCGCGACCAGCGTGCAATGGGCGATCAGCCGGCTCAGCCTGAACGCGCCAGGAGACGAGGCGGAGTAGCCCCGCCGCCGGATGAAGATCCTCGAGATCGCCAATGTGGATTTTGCGCTGCGGCATTTCGTGCTGCCGCTGATGCGCGCCTTGCGCGCGCGCGGCCATGAGGTGATTGGCGCCTGCGCAGAGGGCGCGCTGCTCGACATCCCGCGCGGCGAGGGGTTCCGGGTGGAGGCGCTGCCGATGGCCCGCAGCCTGAACCCGCTGGCGCAGTCGCGGGCCTATGCCGCGACGCTCGCGCTGATCCGGCGCGAGAAGCCGGACCTTGTGCATGCGCATATGCCGATCAGTGGGCTTCTGGCGCGCAGCGCGGCGCGGCAGGCGGGCGTGCCGCGCATCGCCTATACCTGCCATGGCTTCCTGTTCAACCAGCCCGGGCCCTGGTGGCGTCGCCGCCTTGCGCTGACGCTTGAACGGGCCGCGGGGCGCATCACCGACACCTACCTGACCGTCAGCGCCGAGGAAGCGGGCGATGCGCGCCGGCTTGGCATCCACCCCGCGCCGGTCGCGGTGCTGAACGGGCGCGACCCCGCGCTGTTCCAGCCGGATGCGGCGGCGCGCGCGGCGCTGCGGGCGGAGCTTGGCGTGCCGGAGGGTGCCTGCGTCATCATCGGCGTCTCGCGCCTGGTGCGCCACAAGGGCTGGGCCGAGCTGCTGCAGGCGGTCGCGGCCGCGCCCGCCCATTGCGTGCTCTGGGTGGTCGGCGAACGCCTTGCCTCCGACCATGGCGAGGATCTGGAGCCGCAGTTCCAGCGCGCCGCCGCGGTGCTGGGCCCGCGGCTCGTGCGGCTCGGCTACCGCAGCGATGTCGCGCAGCTGCTGGCGGCGGCCGATGTCTTCTGCCTGCCCTCGCATTTCGAGGGGCTGCCCATGTCGATCATCGAGGCGATGCTGGCTGGCTTGCCCGTCATCGCCACCGATATCCGGGGCCCGCGCGAGCAGGTGGTGGACGGACGGACCGGCCTGCTCGTGCCGCCGGCCAGCGTCGCGCCGCTGGCCGCCGCGCTGACGCGGCTGGGCGATGACCCGGCGCTGCGCGCGGCGATGGGCGCGGCTGGGCGGGCGCGGGCGCTCGATCTGTTCGACGAGGCGAAGGTGCTGGCCCGCACGGTCGCGCTGCTGGAAGGCTCACCCTCGCCCGCGCGCCCGGCATAGGTGAAGGCGCTTTCATCCCATCCCGGTTGAAGCGGGCGCCGTGTGGCGCGATACGGCGCCTGACTGAGAGGATCCCTTTGCCATGACCGAACGCCTGCCCATCCGCCGCGCCCTGCTCTCCGTCTCCGACAAGGCCGGCATCGTGGAGTTCGCGCGCGTCCTGGCCGCGCAGGGGGCGGAAATCCTCTCCACCGGCGGCACCGCGCAGGCGATCCGCGCGGCGGGCATCCCGGTGAAGGACGTCTCCGACCACACCGGCTTCCCCGAAATCCTGGACGGGCGCGTGAAGACGCTGGTGCCGCAGGTGCATGGTGGCTTGCTCGGCCGCCGCGATCTGCCGGAGCATCTGGCGCAGATGCAGGCGCATGCGATCGCGCCGATCGATCTGGTGGCGGTCAACCTCTACCCGTTCGAGGCCACCGTCGCAAAGGGTGCCGCCTTCGACGATTGCATCGAGAATATCGATATCGGCGGGCCGGCGATGATCCGTAGCGCGGCGAAGAACCATGCGAGCGTGGTCGTCGTGACGGAGCCCGAGCAACTGGCGGAGGTCCGGGCGGAGCTGGACGCCGGCGGCACCACGCTGGCGCTGCGCCGCCGCTTCGCGCAGGCGGCCTATGCGCGCACCGCGGCCTATGACGCCGCGATCTCGACCTGGTTCGCGGGCCAGAATGGCGAGGCGTTTCCGCAGCGCCTGTCGGTCGCTGGCGTGCTGCGCCAGGGGCTGCGCTATGGCGAGAACCCGCACCAGGCGGCGGCCTTCTACGCGGATGGCAGCGCGCGCGCCGGCATCGCGACGGCGGTGCAGGTGCAGGGCAAGGAGCTGTCCTACAACAACCTGAACGACACCGACGCGGCCTTCGAATGCGTCGCCGAGTTCGACCGGCCGGCGATCGTCATCGTCAAGCACGCCAACCCCTGCGGCGTGGCGGAGGCCGATGACCTCTCCGCCGCCTGGGACCTGGCACTACGCTGCGACCCGGTCTCTGCCTTCGGCGGGATCGTTGCTGCGAACCGCAAGCTGGATGCCGCGGCCGCGGAGCGCATCGCCGCGATCTTCACCGAGGTCGTGGTGGCGCCCGATGCCGATGACGGCGCGAAGGCTGTCTTCGCGAAGAAGAAGAATCTGCGCCTGCTGCTGACCGGCGCGATGCCTGATCCCGCCGCGCCGGGGATGCTGGTGAAGTCGGTCGCCGGCGGCTTCCTGGCGCAGACGCGCGACGCCGGCCGGGTGGACCAGGCGATGCTGCGCACCGTCACGCAGCGCGCGCCGACGTCGGCCGAGCTCGCCGACCTGCTGTTTGCCTTCCGTGTCTGCAAGCATGTGAAGTCGAATGCGATCGTCTATGCGAAGGGGCTGGCGACGGCGGGGATTGGCGCGGGCCAGATGAACCGGCTGGAATCGGCACGCATCGCCGCCTGGAAGGCGGAGGCCGCGGCGCAGGCGGCGGGGCTGCCCGAGAGCCTCGCGCGCGGCAGTGTGGTGGCCTCCGATGCCTTCTTCCCCTTCGCGGATGGGCTGGAAGCCGCGGCCGCGGCGGGTGTCACGGCGGTGATCCAGCCCGGCGGCTCGATCCGCGACGCCGAGGTGATCGCGGCCGCCGACAAGGCGGGGCTGGCGATGGTCTTCACGGGCATGCGCCACTTCCGCCACTGACGCCGGGCGTCCGCCGGTGGCGTATGCTGCGCACCAGTCCCGATTCGGAGGCGCATCCTGCCTGACTGGCTACCGCCCGCGCTGATTGCCGCGGCCATCCTGCTCGCGGCAGGGCTGGTGCTGGCCGCGCGGCGCGGCAGGCAGGCCGAGGATCTGGCGCGCCTTGCCGCGAGCATCGAGGCGCTGGCCGCCGCCCAGGACCGCCAGGCGGCCCGCACCGAGGACCGCCTGCGCGAGCAGGAACGCGCCTTGGCGTCACGGCTGGATGTCGCCGCGCAGCGCACGCAGGAGACGGCGGGCGCGATCCAGCAGCGACTGGCCGTGATCGACGCCGCGCGCGGCAATATCGAGGCGCTGGGCAGCCAGGTGAACTCGCTGGCCGCCGTGCTCGGCAACAAGCAGGCGCGCGGCGCGCTCGGCGAAGTGCAGCTGCGCGACCTGCTGGCGGATCGGCTGCCGCCGGAGGGATTCCGCTGGCAGCACAGCCTGTCCAACGGCACGCGCTGCGACGCGCTGGTGCTGCTGCCCTTCCCGCCGGGCCCGATCGCTGTGGATTCGAAGTTTCCGCTGGAAGCCTGGGCCGCGCTGCAGGAGGCGCCGAGCGAACAGGCGCGCGGCCTGGCGCGCCGGCGCTTCGCGGCCGATGTGCGCCGGCATGTCGCCGACATCGCGGAGAAGTACCTGATCGCCGGCGAGACGGCCGAAGGCGCGCTGATGTTCGTCCCGGCCGAGGCGATCCAGGCAGCGCTTCAGGCGGAGTTTGCCGAGCTGGCCGCAGAGGCGGCGCGGCGCGGCGTACACATCGTCGGCCCCTCTACGCTCTGGGCGGTGCTCAATACGATGCGCGGCCTGCTGCGCGATGCGCGGCTGCAGGCGGAGGCCCGGCGCATCCGTGGCGAGGTGGAGAAGCTCGCCGAGGACACGGCGCGGCTCGAGCGGCGCGTCGCGGCGCTGCGCACGCACCACGCCGCCATGGGCCAGGATATGCGCGAGATCGAGACGAGCGCGGAGAAAATCGCCCGCCGAGGTGAGGCAATCCGTGCGCTCGACATTCCCGACGACCCGCCGCCTGGTGCGGCACGGAAGGCTGCCGAATGAGCATGCTGCAACTGCAATCCGGCCTTGGTCTGCTGGCGCTCTGCCTGCTGGCCTGGGCGCTTGGTGGCTTCCGGCGCGGTGTCGCCTGGCGCGTCGTGATCGCGGGGATTGGGCTGCAGCTTCTGCTGGCCATCGCGCTGCTCCACCTCCCCGGGATGCGCGCGGTCTTCGCCGTATTTGGCGATGCGGTGAACGCGCTGGCGGAGGCGACGAAGGCCGGCACATCGCTGGTCTTCGGCTATCTCGGCGGCGGCCCGCTGCCCTTCGATGAGAAGGCGCCGGGCGCCAGCTTCATCCTGTTCTTCCAGGCGCTGCCGCTGGTGCTGGTGGTCGGCGCGCTCTCGGCGCTGCTCTATCACTGGCGCGTGCTGCCGCTGGCGGTCGCCGGCCTGTCGCGGCTGCTGAAGCGCGTCTTCGGCATCGATGGCGCGACCGGCTTCGCCACGGCCGCCAATGTCTTCGTCGGCATGGTGGAGGCGCCGCTGCTGGTGCGCCCCTGGCTCGCGAAGCTCTCGCGCAGCGGGCTGTTCGTGGTGATGACAGCGGGGCTGGCCACGATCAGCGGCAACACGCTGGTGCTCTACGCGCTGTTCCTCGCCCCCGTCGTGCCGGATGCTGCAGGGCAGTTGCTGACCGCGAGCCTGGTCTCGGCCCCGGCTGCCGTGCTGGTCGCGCTGCTGATGATCCCGGAGACGGAGCGCGTCGCGGCCGCGGAGGAGGCGCCGGCGCCGCGCCTCTATGAAAGCGCGATGGAAGCGCTGACGCGCGGCACGATGGATGGGCTGCAGTTGCTGCTGGGCATCATGGCGATGCTGATCGTCTTCGTCACGCTGGTTGCGCTTGCGAACATGGCGATCGAGCCTGTGGCGGGGATGACGTTGCAGCGGATCGCCGGCTTCCTGTTCTGGCCCGTGGCCTTGGCCATGGGCGTGCCGGCGGAGCATGCGATGACGGTCGCGGCCTCGCTCGGCACCAAGCTCGTGCTGAATGAATTCGTCGCCTATCTGCAGTTGGGGATGAGCGGTGGCGCTGGGCTCGATCCGCGCTCGGCGCTGATCCTGACCTATGCGCTGTGCGGCTTCACCAATTTCGGTTCGGTCGGGATCATGCTGGGCGGCATGGTCGCGATGTGCCCGGAACGCCGCGCGGATATCGTGAAGCTCGGCCTGCCGAGCCTCGTCTCGGGCACCATCGCCTGCTGCATGACGGGGGCGGTGGTGGGGCTGTTGACCAGCCCCTGAGGCAGGGGTTCCATTCGCGTATGACCCGTCTGATCCAACGTAATCTGCGCCAGTCCCCGCCGCTCGCGCTGTCGGGCGAGGGGATTTTCGTCCGCGATTCCAACGGCCGCACCATCATCGATGGATCGGGCGGGGCGGCGGTCGCCTGCCTCGGCCATGGCCATCCCCGCGTGCTGGAGGCGATGCGCGCGCAGGCGGCGAAGATCAGCTACGCCCATACCTCGCTCTATTCCTGTGAGAGTGCGGAGGCGCTGGCCGATCTCGTGCTGGCGGATGAGCCGGGCGGGCTCACGCATATGTATCTTTGCTCCTCCGGCAGCGAGGCGACGGAGGCGGCGCTGAAGATGGCGCGGCAATACCAGGTGGAGCGCGGCCAGCCGCAACGCGCGCGCTTCATCGCGCGGCGGCAGAGCTACCATGGCAACACGCTCGGCGCGCTCGCGGCGTCCGGCAACGCGATGCGCCGCAAGCTCTACATGCCGATGCTCGCCGACAGCTTCAGCCATGTTGCGCCCTGCTACGCCTATCGCGACCGGCGCGACGATGAGACGGATGAGGACTACGTCGCGCGGCTGGCCGCGGAACTGGAGGCGGAGTTCCAACGCCTCGGCCCCGACACGGTCGCGGCGTTTGTCGCGGAGCCGGTGGTGGGGGCCACGCTGGGCTGCGTCACCGCGCTGCCCGGCTATTTCCGTGCGGTGCGCGAGATCTGCGACCGCCACGGCGCGCTGCTGATCCTGGATGAGGTGATGTGCGGCATGGGCCGCACCGGCACGATGCATGCCTGGGAACAGGAAGGTATCGCGCCGGATATCCAGGTGGTCGCGAAGGGGCTTGGCGGCGGCTATCAGCCGGTCGGCGGCATCCTGATCGCGGGGCATGTCGTCGCCGCGATCCGCGATGGCTCCGGCGCCTTCATGCATGGCCATACCTACCAGGCCCATCCCGTTGCGGCCGCCGCCGCGCTGGCGGTGCAGCAGGTGATCCGGGAGGAGGGGCTGCTCGCCAATGTGCGCGCGATGGGCGCGCTGCTGGAACAGCGCCTGACGGAGCGACTCGGCAACCATGCCCATGTCGGCGACATTCGCGGGCGCGGCCTGTTCTGGGCAGTGGAATTCGTGGCCGACCGCGCGACCAAGGCCGTGTTCGACCCCGCCTTGCTGCTGCATGAGCGGGTGAAGATGGCGGCCTATGAGCGGGGGCTCGCCTGCTACCCGATGGGCGGGACCATCGATGGACGGCAGGGCAACCACGTCCTCCTCGCGCCGCCCTACATCGTCACCGCTGACCAGGTGGAGACGATCGTCGCGCGCTTCGGCGACGCGGTGGAGACGGCGCTCGCCACCCTGCCGCGCGGCTGACGAACCCGGACCCGCCGCTGGCGTTGGCCCCAGGACCCCGGCGATCACGCCGCGGTCATCGGGAGGCAGGCGCGATGGACAAGGACCGGCTCAAGGGCATGGGCAACAAGATCATGGGTGAGGTGAAGAAGACCGCCGGCGAGATGACCGGCGACCCGAAGCTCGAGGCCGAGGGCCATGCGGATAAGCTCAAGGGCGAGGCGCAGAGCGCCATCGGCGGCGCCAAGGACGCGGCGCGCGAGATGACGGGCAAGGACAAGGCCTGAAACGACAAAAGCCGGAAGGGGGGGACCCTTCCGGCCTTGTATCTGTATGGGGAGAGAACTGGCCTCTCCCCATGGCCCCTCCCGAAGGAGGGGTGATGGGTCAGCGGCGCAGGCCGAGGCGGCCGATCAGGCTCTCGTAGCGGGCCTGGTCCTTCTTCTTCACATAGTCCAGCAGGCCACGGCGCTGGCCGACCAGCACCAGCAGGCCACGGCGGCTGTGGAAGTCCTTCGGATGTGCCTTCAGGTGCTCGGTCAGCTCGGAAATCCGGCCGGAGAGCAGGGCGACCTGCACTTCGGGGGACCCGGTGTCGCCCGGCTTGGTGGCATATTCGCTGATGAGCGCGGCGCGGCGCTCCGGATTCATCGACATCGCGTATCCTTCGCTGATGGGGTTATTCGCCCCCAGTCTCCGCACGCTCGCCGGTGAGCACCCGTTCGGGGTGCATCCATCCGTCCTCGAGCCGGCAGAGGCCGATCAGGCGCCCCCCCGCCATGGCACGGACCAGGCCCCCATCGGGGTCGGCCGCGTCCGGAACCCGCCCCATCAGGTCCACCAGGCTCAGCGCCTGGCCCTGAAAAAGGCGGGTGGCCTCGGCTTCGGTGACGGCCAGTGCCGGGATGTCGGCCAGCGCGGTCGTGACCGGAAGCAGAAGGTCCGGGGAAGGGGGCGGCGTATCGCCCGGAACGAGCAGCTTGTCCAGGGGAATCCCGTGTTCCTCCCGGAAGGGCCCGACGCGGAGCCGCCGCAGCGCCGCGATATGCCCGACCGTGCCGCAGGCCTGCGCCAGGTCGCGCGCCAGGGACCGCATATAGACGCCCTTGCCGGATTCCACATGGAAGATGGCCGTGTCGGCGTCCGGCCGCTCGATCAGCTCGAAGCGGTCCACCCGGGCCGGGCGTGGGGCGAGTTCCACCGCCTGGCCTTCCCGCGCCAGGTCATAGGCACGCTCGCCGGCGACCTTGATGGCGGAATAGATCGGCGGGACCTGCATGATGTCGCCACGGAAGGCCGGGAGTGCGGCGTTGATCTGCGCATCCGTCGGCCGTGCGTCATGCGTGGCGATCACCTGGCCATCGGCGTCGTCGGTGTCGCGCGCCTCGCCGAATTTCAGCGTGAAGCGATAGGTCTTGGTGCCGTCCATCACGTAGGGAACGGTCTTGGTGGCAGCGCCGAAGGCAACCGGCAGCAGCCCGGTGGCCAGCGGGTCGAGCGTGCCGCCATGGCCGGCCTTCTGGGCGTCGAACAGGCGCTTGACCTTGTTCACGACATCCGTCGAGCCGATGCCCGAGGGCTTGTCCACGATCAGCCAGCCATCCAGCGGGCGGCCCTTCGGCTTGCGGTTGGGGCGCCGATGACCGCCCCCGCGCGGCCCGCCGCCATGCCCGCCGCCATGTCCACCACCGGGACGGCCGCGGCCGCCCCCATTCCGCTCGTTCATCACCAACTCCGATCAGGCGCGCGGGCTAGCACGGAACGCGAGGCAGGACAGCATCGGGATTGGCAGGCTTGGCCCGCACCGCGATAATTCCTCCGATAACGGGACCGGCCTGCAAACTCGGCCCTGCCCTGGAGGACCGACACCATGCGCGCCGCGCGCCGCACCATCCTCGCCACCGCCGCCGCCCTGGCCATACCGGGACTGGCGCGCGCGCAGTCGCGCTGGCCGAACGGCCCGATCCGGCTGATCGTCACCTTCCCCGCGGGCGGCAGCCTCGACACCGTCGCGCGGCTCGCGCAGCCGCATCTCCAGGCCGAGTTGGGCGTGCCTG
This sequence comes from Roseomonas sp., assembly GCA_044348345.1. Lineage (GTDB taxonomy): Bacteria > Pseudomonadota > Alphaproteobacteria > Acetobacterales > Acetobacteraceae > Falsiroseomonas. Next base: position 22,781 of record JBIKSZ010000017.1, read on the forward strand.
TGGTGGTGGAGAACCGGCCCGGTGCGTCTGGTGCGCTGGGGACGCAGGTCGTGGCCCGCGCTGCGCCGGACGGGCAGAGCTGGGGCGTGGTGTTCGACACCCATGCCACCAACCCGGCGCTGATCCCGAATATCGGCTTCGACACCAGGCGCGACCTGGTGCCGGTGATGCTGATCGCGACCTCGCCCATGGTCATCACCTGCAACCCGCAGCGGCCCTGGCGTGATCTGCGCGACATGATGGCCGCGGCGCGCGCGAACCCTGACACGCTGACCTACGGCACCGTCGGCAATGGCAGCCTGTCTCACCTGACGATGACGCAGATCCAGCGGCGGGCGGATTTCCGCGTGGTGCATGTGCCCTTCCGCGGCGGCGGTGCGATGACGACCTCCGCCATGGCCGGGCAGACCGACATGGCGATGGCGTCCAATGCCGGGCTGCTGGGCCAGGTCAATGTGACGCTGCGCGCCCTGGCCCAGACCGGCGCCACGCGATCGCCCGCGCTGCCCGACGTCCCGACGGTGCAGGAACAGGGTGTGCCGGGGATCGATGCGCGCGCCTTCTGGGCCGTGGTGGCGCCCGCCGGGGTGCCGGAGGACACGATCGCGCGCTTCCACGGCGCGCTGACCCGCGCCTATTCCCACCCCGAGGTGGTGGCCCGCGCGACCGGGCCGCTCGGCCTCGACCTCGTCAGGTCCTCGCCGGCGGAATTCGGTGGCTTCCTGACGCGCCAGATGGACACCTGGGCGCAGGTGATCCGCGACTACGACATCAAGTCGGATTGAGGCGCGGCGCGCCTAAAGCAATCTGCGTTCATGCGAACGCAGATTTCTCTAGGACTCCGTGTCCTCCGCCGGCGCGGATTGGGGGCCGAGGTCGCGGCTCACCTCCGGGCGCTTCAGCACGGCATCGATCTTCATGGCGTAGTCCAGCGCCGTGTCGGGCTGGAAATGCAGATCCGGCGCGAAGCGTAGCCGGATCGATTGCGCGATCTGCCGCTTCAGGAAGGGCGCAACGCGGCGCAGACCCGCGAATTGTTCCTTCGTGACATCCCGGCCCAGCCCGCTGACGAAGACCGTCATGTGCTTGAGGTCGGGGGAGGCGCGCACCTCCGTCACCGTCACCCGCAGGTCATACAGGTCCGGATCGCGGAATTCCTCGCGCGCGAAGACGGCGGAGAGCGCATGGCGCACTTCTTCCGCGACGCGCAGCTGGCGCTGCGAGGGGGCGAGCGGGTTTTCACCCGATCTGGTCTGCTTGCGGCCCATGACGGCCTCCTTGAAAACGAAGGGGCGCGGCCATCGCGACCGCGCCCCTCCTTCGTCCTGCGGATGGGGCGTTTAGAGTTCAGCCGCCACCGTCTCCGTCTCGTAGCACTCGATCTGGTCGCCGACGCGGATGTCGTTGTAGTTCGCGAAGGACATGCCGCACTCGTAGCCGTTCGTCACTTCCTTCACATCGTCCTTGAAGCGACGCAGCGTGCTGAGCTCGCCCTGGTGGATCACCACGCCGTCGCGCAGCAGGCGCACGCCACAGCCGCGCTTCACCACGCCTTCGGTCACGCGGCAGCCGGCGATGTTGCCCAGCCGCTTGACCTCGAAGACCTGCAGGATCTGCGCGTAGCCCAGGAACTTCTCGCGCTGCACCGGTGCCAGCTTGCCGCGCACCAGCGTCTCGATGTCGTCCGCCACCTGGTAGATGATCGAGTAGTAGCGGATGTCCACGCCTTCGCGCTGCGCCAGCTCGCGCGCCTGCGTCGTGGCGCGGACGTTGAAGGCGACGATGACCGCGTCCGACGCCTTGGCCAGCTGCACATCGGATTCGGTGATCTGACCGACCGAGGACAGCAGGACGCGGACCTTCACCTCGTCATTGCCGATCTTGCCGAGCGTGACAGCGATGGCTTCCGAAGAGCCCTGCACATCCGCCTTGACGACGACCGCCACTTCCTTCTGCGCGCCGGCCTGGATGCGGGCGAGCATGTCGTTCAGGCTGCCGCGGCTGGCCGACATCGCGGCGACCTGCTTCTCCCGCAGCTTGCGCTGGCGGAACTCGCTGATCTCCCGCGCGCGGGCCTCGTCCTCGACCACGACGAAGGTCTCGCCGGCGGCGGGCACGCCCGACATGCCGAGGATCTCGACCGGCAGCGAGGGGTCCGCTTCCTTCAGCTGGCGGCCCTTGTCATCGAGCATCGCGCGCACGCGGCCCCATTCGGCGCCGGCCACGACGATGTCGCCCTGCTTCAGCTTGCCGCGCTGCACCAGCACGGTCGCCACGGGGCCACGGCCGCGGTCGAGCTTGCTCTCGATCACGGTGCCTTCGCCCGCGCGGTCGGGGTTGGCGCGCAGGTCCAGGATTTCCGCCTGCAGCGTGATCGCCTCGAGCAGCTTGTCGAGGTTCATCTTCTTCGTGGCGGAGACCTCGATCTCCTGCGTCTCGCCGCCAAGGCTTTCCACCACGATCTCGTGCTGCAGCAATTCCTGCCGCACGCGGTCGGGCTTCACGCCGGGCTTGTCGATCTTGTTGATCGCCACGATCAGCGGGACATTCGCCGCCTTGGCGTGGCTGATCGCCTCGATCGTCTGGGGCATCACGCCGTCATCGGCCGCGACCACCAGCACCACCATGTCGGTGACGCCCGCGCCGCGCGCGCGCATCGCCGTGAAGGCCTCGTGGCCCGGCGTGTCGATGAAGGTCACGCGGGAGCCGTCGGGCAGACCCACCTGATAGGCGCCGATATGCTGGGTGATGCCGCCGGCCTCATGGGCGGCGACATCGGCCTTGCGCAGCGCATCGAGCAGCGACGTCTTGCCGTGGTCGACATGGCCCATGATGGTGACGACCGGCGGGCGCGGCAGCAGCGCCTCGTCCTCGTCCACCATGCCTTCCAGGCCCATTTCCACATCGCCCTCGGCGACGCGGCGGACGCGGTGGCCGAACTCCTGCACGACCAGCTCCGCCGTGTCGGCGTCGATGGACTGCGTGAGGGTGGCCATCACGCCCATGCGGAACAGCGCCTTCACCACTTCGCCGCCACGGGCGGCCATGCGGTTGGCGAGTTCCTGGACAGTGATCGTCTCCGGCACCACCACGTCGCGCACCACGCGCTCCTGGCCGGCGCGGAGGCGGGCGAGCTCCTGCTGGCGCCGCTCGCGCTCACGCGCACGGCGCATCGAGGCGATCGACCGGACCTTCTCGTCCTCGCCCTCGATCGCGGCGCCGATATCGATGCGGCCTTCGCGACGGCCGGGGCCGGCGAGCGTGTTCTTCTTGGGCGGAACCGGGGTCCCGCCCTTCTTAGCATCGGGCCCGAGGCTGCGGCGGTCATCGTCGCGGCCGGTGCGCGGGCGCAGGCTCAGCTTCGAGGGCGCATCGGGCGGCGGGCCGGCCGGCACGCCAAGCCCGGGCGGGCGGCGCGGGCCACCGAAGCCGCTCGGCACGGGGCCGGGGCGGCTGGAGCGCAGCGGGGCGCCGCCGGGTGCGCCGCCAGGGCGCGGGCCGGCACCGCCGGGACCACCCGGGCGCGGGCCATAGCCGGCGCCGGCAGGACGCGGACCATCGCCAGAGCGCGGCGGCGGGCCATCGCGGCGCGGGCCATAACCGCCGGGACCACCGGAGGGGCCGTCACGGCGCGGGCCATAGCCACCGGGACCACCGGAGGGGCCATCGCGGCGGGGGCCATAGCCACCGGGACCACCGGCGGGGGCATCGCGGCGCGGCGCACCGTAATCGTCACGGCGCGGCGCGCCGTAATCGTCACGCCGGGGCGCGCCGTACTCGGCGCGCGGCGCCGGGGCGGCGGGCCGGGGCGGCACGGCGGGGCGAGGGGCTTCCGCGACCGGGCGCGGGGCAGGGGCTGCCTCTGCGGCGGCGCGGGGTGCCTCGGCGGCCTGCGGCGGCTCGGGCGTGGGGGCCGGGGCCGGGGCCGGGGCGGGCGGAGCGGGCGGGGCTGCCGCGGCCTCGGCGGCGGCGCGGCGGCGCGCCTCCTTCTCGGCCTCGCGGCGGGCGGCATCCTCATCCTCAGAGCGACGCCGGTCATCCTCGGCGCGGCGCGCGGCTTCCTCGGCGGCGGAGCGCACCATCAGCGCCTGGCGTTCGCGCTCCTCGCGCTGGCGCTCGGCTTCGGCCTTGCGCTGCTCGTCGAGCACGCGCTGGCGAACGGCGAGTTCGGCCTGCGTCAGCGGGCGCGTGCCGGCGGGCGGCTTGCCGGCCGGGCCGGGCGAGGTCGCGCCGGCCGGCGGCTTGGGCGCGCTGGGGGCGGCGGCCGGCTTGGCAGCGGGGGCTGCGACAGCCGGCTTGGCCGGGGCCGCGCCGGGCGCGACCCGCTTCTTCACCACCTCCACCTGCACGACCTTGCTGCGGCCGTGGCTGAAGGACTGGCGCACGCTGCCGCCGTCAACGGTCTTGCCCAGGTCCAGGCGTCCCCCGGGCCGCAGCGAAAGCCGGCCCTTGCCTGCATCCTGGTCGTTCTGGTCGCTCATCCGCCGATCCGAACCCGATCTCTCGTCCGTCATTGACTTCCGTCGGCCGCGCCGTCGCGACCACGGTACTGCGCGTCCCGCGGGGCGCGTTGATCTGGCCGTACCGGGTCCCTGCCCGGCTTGCGGCCTCCACCCGGCGGGGCGCTGCCCCGCGGCGTGGTTTCCGTTGCGGCGGCGCTCACACCCGCCAGCCGCGCGGCTTCCGCCGCGATCCGTTCCGCCAGCCGCCCGCGGGCGATGGCGACATGCACCGACCGGTCCCGGCCGAACGGCGCACCCAGTTCCGCCCCGGAGAGCGGTTCGGCCACCGGCAGTTGGCGGTGGCCG
>JBIKSZ010000160.1:0-8798 GCA_044348345.1 Roseomonas sp.
GGATTCGAACCCACGATAGAGGTTGAAGCCCCTATGACGGTTTAGCAAACCGTTGCCTTCAGCCACTCGGCCACCCCTCCGCACGAGGCGCACAAGTCAGGCAGGCTGAAGTCGCACAACGTATGCGGGGCCGCTTCTAGCCGTCCCAGCCCCCCCTCGCAACCCTCGCGCGCCTAGCCAGGCCCCGCTCAGCCCAGCGAGACCTCGAAGCCCCGCTGCACCGCCGGGCGGGCCATCATACGGGCGTACCAGGCCGCCACGTTCGGCAGGTCGTCGAAGGGCACCTGGTGCCGCTCATGCCGCCAGGCCCAGCCGAGGATGGCGAAATCGGCGATCGAGGGCTCGCTCTCGGTCGCGACGAAATCCCGCCCCGCCAGCCGACGGTCCAGCACGCCATACAGCCGCTTCGTCTCGCTGTGATAGCGGTTGAAGCCGTAGTCCCGGGCCAGGCCCTCGGGCTGCATCAGGAAGTGGTGCACCTGGCCGGGCATCGGGCCGAAGCCGCCCATCTGCCACATCAGCCATTCCTGGACCGCCACCTTCGCGCGCGGATCCTTCGGCAGGAAGCGGCCGGTCTTCTCGGCCAGATAGAGCAGGATCGCGCCGGATTCGAAGACGCTGATCGGCTGCCCATCCGGCCCGTCCGGATCGACAATCGCCGGGATGCGGTTGTTCGGCGCGATCTTCAGGAAATCCGGGTTGAACTGCTCGCCCTTGCTGATGTTCACGGGATGCACGCGATAGGGCAGCCCCATCTCCTCCAGCGCGACGCTGATCTTGCGGCCGTTCGGCGTGTTCCAGGTGAAGAAATCGATCATCCGGGGCGGTCTCCCATAGGGCGGCAGGCGGCCTTGATCCCATGCGCGCGGCGGCACGCCAAGCTTGACCGGCGCGGGGCGGGTCTGCGATCCAGGGCATGTGGCAAGCCCCGTCACCTCCGGTCCGGTCAGCCTCCGCGGCGGCGACGATGACACCCTCTGGGCGGTCATCGCGACTGCCGGGCGCAACAGCCGGGTGGCGAATGTCTACCGCTCGCGCGCCGATGCCATCGAGGACCGCGCCTGGCGGGCGCAGCAGGTCTCGGCCTATGAGGATTTCCTCCGCCGGTCCCGCCAGCCCGTGCCGCATTACTCCGTCGCGCCCATCCGCCGCGCCGACCTGCCGAAGAAATGGAGCCCCCTGCCCGCGCTGGGCTTTCTCCGCGGGCAGTTTATCTAGCTGACCTCAGGCGCCGGCGCCGCCTCCGGCGGCTTGGCTTTCGCGCCGTGCACTGCCGTACCGCCCGTGCGGACCGCCTGGGCGCGGGCCGCGTTCGCGGCCTCGGCATGCTGCGCAGGCCGCCAGCGTCACACAGAGTCAGTTGCGCGCCATGCGGATCACCAGCGGCGCGTGCAGCACGCGGTCTGGCAGGCGATCGCGCGCGACGAGATGCGCCGGCGTCTCTGCCCGCGCCATGCTGCCGAGCGGCACGACCAGGTCGCTCCGCACGCCGAACACCGCGTCGCGGTCGAGATAGGGGTCGTCCTCCAGAAACAACTCCGTCACCAGCGGGCGATAAGCCGGCGCTTCCGCAATGACATGCAGGTGCGCGGGCCGCCAGGCATCGCGCGCTAGGCCGCGGAGCATGTCGCCCGCCGGGCCGTCATAAGGCACGGTGTAGGGCTGCGGGCGCGTCGTGCTGAAGGCGAAGCTGCCATCGGCCGCGCAGGTCAGCAGCGCGTGGTAGTTCTTCGCGGGCTGGTCGGCATCCTGCGCGGCGTAGAAGCCGTTGTCGGCATTATGCCACATGTCGAGCGTCGCGCCCGCGATGCCCTCGCCGGTCGCGGCATCGAGCACGCGGCCGGTTACCACCATCACCTCGCCGGGCTGGCCCTTCCAGAGGTCGCCGCCATCGGCCAGCGGCGGCGCGCCGCGCTGGTGGAAGGGGCCGAGGTTGGAGCAGCTCGTGGCGCCGGGCGGCGTGTTCACCATGTCCACCAGCGCCGAGACACCGAACAGGTCGCTGAACAGGATGAACTCGTTGCGCTCGGGCGTCGTGACCTCGGCGGCGCGCGTCAGCGCCATCAGCCCAGCCATCCATTCGGCATGGGTCAGCCGCGTTTCCTGCACGAAGGCGTGCAGGTGCTTCGCCAGGCTGCACAGAACCTCCTTCGTGCGCGCATCCTCGGCCTTCGCGGCATAGTCGGTGAAGGCCTGGGTCAGCGTCGCGGGCGTGACGTTGCGCATGGCGGGGGCAGTGCTCCTCAGTCGGCAGTCGCGCCGGAGACGCGGACGACCTCAGCCCATTTCGCGACCTCGGCGCGCAGGAAGGCGGCGAAGTCGGTGCGCGAGCGCGGATCGGGCGCGAAGCCCGCGGCATCCAGGCGCTGGCGGACCTCGGGCGCGGATAGCGCACGATTGACCTCGGTATTCATGCGGTCGGCGATCGGCGCGGGCGTGCCAGCCGGCGCCACCAGGGCGAACCAGGTCAGCGCCTCGAAGCCGGTGAAGCCCTGTTCGGCGACTGTCGGCACATCGGGCAGGCCGGGGTCGCGACGGGCGCTGGTGACCGCGACGGCGCGCAGCCGGCCCTCGCGCACCATGGGCAGCGCGGGCGGCAGCGAGGTGCTGCCGATCGGCACCTGCCCGCCCACCACGGCGGTGATCGCCTGCGCGGGGCCGAAGGGCACGTGCTGCACCTCCACCCGCGCGAGGCTGCGGAACAGCAGCTCCATCCCGAGATGCGTCGTCGTCCCGGTGCCGGAGGAGCCGTAATCGAGCGGGCGCGTGCGCGCCGCGGCGATCAGCTCCGGCAGGGTGCGGATATCGAGCTTCTCGGGGTTCACCGTGATGATGTTCGGCGTGCTGGCCAGCAGCGCCACAGGCTCGAGATCGGTGAGCGCGTCGTAGCCAGCATTGCGGTAGAGGCTCGGGTTGACCGCATAGGCCACCGAATGCGCCAGGAAGGTGAGGCCATCGGGTGCGGAGCGCCGCACCGCGACGGTGGCGATGTTGCCGCCCGCGCCGGGGCGGTTCTCCACCACCACGGGCTGGCCGAGCGCGGGCGCGAGTGCGTTCGCGAGCGCCCGCGCCAGCACATCCGTCGCCGCCCCGGGCGGGAAGGCGACGACGATACGCACCGGCCGGTCCGGCCATTGCGCACGCGCGAGGCGTGGTGCCGCGAGCAGCGCGCCGGCGCCGAGAAGCGCGGCGCGGCGGGTTGTGGCGATGTTCATTCTCGTTCCCTCCCTGCGCGCCGCTTTGGTGGCGCTATCTGGTAAAGGCCGGATCGTCGGCGATGCTGTTGCGCAGCACGCCGATGCCCTCGACCTCGATCTCCATCGTCATGCCCGGTGCGAGGAACAGAGGATCCGGCTTGCGGGCATAGCCAACGCCCGACGGCGTGCCGGTGGCGATCACATCGCCGGGCTCGAGCGTCATCACCTCCGACAGGATCGCGATGCAGCGCGCGACGGGGAAGATCATGTCGCCCGTGGTGCTGTCCTGCACCGTCATGCCATTGACGCGCGCGCTGATGCGCAGCGGCGCGGCGCCGGGCGGCAGCTCGTCGGGCGTGACCAGCTCGGGGCCGAAGGCGCCGGTCGCGTCGAAATTCTTGCCCATCGTCCACTGCGTGGATTTGCGCTGGTAATCACGAATCGAGCCGTCGTTGAACAGCGAATAGGCGCCGACATGCTTCAGCGCATCGGCTTCCTTCACGCAGCGCGCGGTGCGGCCGATCACCACGGCCAGCTCAGCCTCGTAGTCGAACTTGGTCGAGCAGCCCGGGCGCAGCATCGGCGCATCCGGCCCGACGAGCGAGGATTGCACGCGCAGGAAGACCGCGGGGTAGTCGGGGATCGGGTTGCCGCCTTCCTTGGCGTGCAGCGCGTAGTTCAACCCGATGCAGATGACCTTGCCGGGCCGCGCGATCGGCATCAGCAGCTTCAGCCCCGCCAGCGGCCGGCGCGCCGTGGAGGCAGATGCGGCGGACGCGACCTCGGCCTGCAGCGCCGCGCCGCCAGCAAGGATTGCGACGGGATCGTCAGGGACGCCCACAAGCGCCGCGAGCGGCACCACCGCATCGCCGATCCGGACACCCGCGGCCGCGCGGCCGCCATCCTCGAAGCGCAAAAGCCGCATGATCCCGTATCCTCCGGAAGATTGCTTCCCGCGAGCCTATCGCCGCGGGCGCATGCTTCCAAGACGGGCGGGCGTCTATTCCGCGGCGATCGACAGGCTGCCCGGCAGGCGCCAGCCATACTGCCGGTCGAGGCCGAGCTTCCGCGCAATCTCCACGCCCCGCGCCAGATGATCGGGCTTCAGCCCCGACAGCGGCCGGCGCAGATCGCCCGCCGGCAGCCCGACCGCCTTCATCAGCGACTTCACGGCGACCGGGTTGATCGCGCTGTAGGTGAAGTGCAGCAGCGGCAGCATCCGCAGATAGGTCTCGCGGAAGACCACCGACTGCGCCGGATCGGCCCAGGGCTTCGAGAGCTGCGCCATCCCCGCCGGGTCGAGGTTCCCCGTCATGTTCGCCGTGCCATGGCCGCCAAGCGACATGGTCGGCACGACCAGCCCAAGGTTCGGGCTGTCGCAGCACATGATGGTCGCATCCGGCTGCGCGGCGCAGACCTGGGCCACCTGGCCGACGCGCGTCGTGCTTTCCTTCAGCACTACGATGTTCGGGTGCTTCAGCAGCCGCAGCAGATGGTCCCAATGCAGGTCGGACTTCACGCGCGGCGGATTGTTGTAGATGCCGATCGGCAGTTCCACCGCATCGGCGCATTCGGCGAAATATGCTTCGATGTCGTCCTCGGGCGCGCAGATGTACGCCGGCGCGGCCAGGATCGCGCCATCGGCGCCGCTGGCCTTGGCATGCTGCAGGTACTTGATCGTCGCAGCTGTCGAGGTCCCGGTGCAGCCATAGAAGAACTTCATGCCCGCGGTGGAGCCGCCCTTCATCGCGGCCGTCTTCTCGACGATCTCGCGCCGTTCCTCGGGCGTCAGCATCGAGACCTCGCCGGTCGAGCCCATGATGAGCACGGCCGAGGTGCCGTTGGCCGCATGCCAGTCGAGCAGCGTGCGGAAGGCGCCGAAATCGACGCCGCCATCGGCGTTGAAAGGGGTGATGAGGGCGACGAAGGACCCCTCGATGCGCATCTTGGGCATGCAACGCTCCCACGGGCTGAGACGGGCAGCGTAACAGGCCACCCCGGCCATGGACAGCGCGGCAGGCGGCGATACCAATTCGTGTGATCTCAGGCGTTTGGCACGAACTCACCCACGCCGGCGGTACCTCGGGCCGTCTCCCGGCCAGTGCCGGGCTGCCTGTCCCGCGCCGCCGCCCCCTTCCGGAACGGCCCTGCCGCGGGCACATCTGTCGCCGACCAACGGAGGACCGACCGATGCCGATCCCGCGCCGCACCCTGCTGGCCGCCACCGCCACCCTCGCGCTGCCCCTGCCCGCCGTCGCTCAGGGCTGGCCGAACCGGCCGATCTCCATCGTCGTTCCCTTCCCGCCCGGCGGGTCGAACGACCTGCTGGCCCGGCCGCTGGCACTGAAGCTGCAGCAGGCGCTGGGGGGCAATCCGGTCGTGGTGGACAATCGCGGCGGCGCCGGCGGGACGGTGGGGGCCGCGCATGTCGCGCGCAGCGCGCCGGATGGGCACACGCTGCTCTGGGGCCATGTCGGCACACTGGCGGTGAACCCCTGGCTTTATCCGAACATCCCCTATGATTCGCTCCGCGACTTCGCGCCCGTCGCGCTGGTGGCCACACTTCCGGGGGTGCTGGTGGTGCATCCCTCCGTCCCCGCCCGCACGACGGAGGAATTCGTGGCCCTCGTGCGCCGCCAGCCAGGCGCGCTGGAATATGGCAGCGCCGGCAATGGCTCGGCGTCGCACATCACCATGGCGGCCTTCGCGGATGCGGCAGGGCTCGACCTGGTGCATGTGCCCTATCGCGGCAATGGCCCGATGCTGGCCGACCTGCTGGCGGGCCGCGTGAAGTGCAGCTTCGCGGGATCGCCCGTGGTGCTGCCGGCCGCGCGCGACAACCGGCTGATCGCGCTCGCTGTCAGCTCGCCGCAGCCTTCCGCCCTGGTGCCTGGCGTGCCGCCCGCGGGACGTGCTGTGCCGAACTATGAGATGCTGCAATGGCACAGCCTGGTCGCGCCGGCCGCGACGCCGCCCGAACTCGTCGCGCGCATCAACGGCGCCATCAACGGCTTCCTGTCGGACCCCGAGATGGTGCAGCGCCTGGCCGTGGAAGGCGCCGAGCCCGCCCCGCGCAGCCCGGCCGAGCTGCGCGCGCTGATCGCCGCCGAGCTCGAGCGCTTCCGCGTGCTGGTCGCGCGCGCCAACATCCGGGCCGATTGAGCGTGCTGACGCTGACGCTGGCCTGCGGCGACTATGACCGCGTCCGCCCGATCTTCGACGGGCGCGTGCGCGTGGACGGCGTGAAGCTCGCCGCGCTGAAGCTGCCTTCGGAGCAGACCTTTCCCCGCGCCGTCACGCGGGCGGAGTTCGATGTCACGGAACTCTCGCTCGCCTCGCAGCTCACGCTGGTCGCGCGCGGGCAGGCCGACTATGTCGCACTCCCCGTGCCGATCTCGCGCGCCTTCCGCCATGGCTGCATCTATCTTCGCGCCGATGCCGGGATCGCCACGCCGAAGGACCTGGAAGGGCGGCGCGTCGGCATCCCCGAATACGGCATGACGATGGGGCTCTGGCTGCGCGGGATTCTCTCCGATGCGCATGGCGTGGATGTGAACGGCATTGCCTGGCGTACGGCGGGGACCAATGCCGCGGGGCGCAAGGAACGCCTGCCGCTCGATCTACCTCCGGCGATGGATGTGCAGCCGCTGGCCGAGGGCGCGACGCTGAACGCCGCGCTGCTGGCGGGGGAGCTGGACGCCGTGCTCTCCCCCACGCCGCCCGCCGCCTTCGCCGCCGGCGATCCGCGCGTCACGCGGCTCTTTCCTGATCCGCGCGGGGCGGCCGAGGCCTGGTACCGCGAGACCGGCTTCTTCCCGACCATGCACCTGATCGGCATCCGCCGCGACGTGCTGGCCCGCGCGCCGCATCTGGCGCGTGCGCTGTTCGACGCCTTTGCCGAAGCGAAGCGCGTGGCTGAAGCGGAGTGGGAGGCAGCGCTCGCCGCCTCCTCCCCCGCCACCATGTTCCCCTTCCTGGCGGAGGAGTGGGCCGCGATGCGCGCGCTGCTCGGCGCCAATCCCTGGCGCTACGGCTTCGGCGCGAACCGGGCGGAGTTCGCCGCGCTGACGCGCTGGGCCGAGGCGCAGCATCTGACGCGCGGGCGCCTTGCGCCGGAAGCGATGTTCGACGGCGCGACGCTCGACACCTGACCCGTCTTGCGCGGCACGCGGCGCTGGGCGAGGCTCCGCCCGCTGAATTCCGGGAGGACAACGACATGCTCACACGCCGCACCCTGGGGCGCGCCGCCGCGGCGCTGGCCGCCGCGCCCGCCCTGCCCGCCATCGCCCGCGCCCAGGGACAATGGCCCGACCGCACCGTCACCCTCGTGGTGCCCTGGGCGGCGGGTGGGTCGACGGATGCGGTGGCGCGCATCCTGGCGCAGCGCCTGAGCCAGGACACCGGGCGCAGCTTCGTGGTGGACAACCGCACCGGCGCCAATGGCACGATCGGCTTCAACAGCGTGGCGCGCGCGCGGCCCGATGGCACGACGCTGCTGGTCTCGACCGTCAGCACCTATGCGATGGCGCCCTGGCTGCTGCCGCTTCCTTACGACAATGAACGCGACTTCGTCGGCATCGGCCGCGTCGCGACGATGCCGATCATCATGGTGGTCAACCCTGCCTTCCCCGCGCGGAACGTGCAGGAATTCGTCGCCGCCGCACGGCAGCCGAACCACCGCATCACCTACGCCAATTCCGGCACGGGCAGCTCCACCCACCTCGCGACCGAGCTGTTCCTGCAGGAAGCCGGCCTGACCATCCCCGATGTCGGCTATCGCGGCGGCGGGCCGGCGGTGCAGGCGGTGCTGGCGAATGAGACGCCGATGGTCTTCCAGGCCGCGTCGGGCATCCTGCCGCAGATCCAGGCCGGCACGCTGCGCGCGCTTGGAATCGCCAGCGCCGAGCGCAGCCCGCTCGCGCCCGAGATCCCGACCTTCGCCGAACAAGGGTTCCGCGGCGTGATCGTGGAGGAGCACATCGCGCTGCAAGGCCCCGCGGGCCTGCCGGCGGAGATCATCCAGCGCGCGAACCAGGTCTTCAAGGCGGCGGCGGAAGCGCAGGACACGCGCCAGCGCCTGGCCGCGCTGGCCGTGGTGCCGACGGTGACGACGCCCGAAAGCTGGCCCGCCTATTTCGCGGCCGAGAACGCGAAGTGGCGGGACATGATCAGGGCGCGCAACATCCGCCTTCAGTAGAAGGACAGACGCCGTGGCGCGCATCGACTACTACGTCTCGCTGAACAGTCCGTGGACGCATCTCGGCGCCGCGCGGATCGAGGCGTTGGCAGCGCGCCACGGTGCCACGCTGCGGGTGTTTCCGGTGGATTTCCGGGAGGTGATCTTCCCGGCCTCCGGCGGGCTGCCGCTGCCAAAGCGGAGCCCGCAGCGCCAAGCCTACCGCATGCAGGAGCTGCGGCGCTGGCGCGACCATCTCGGGGTGCCGATCATGCCGACGCCCAGGCACTCGCCCTTCGACGAGAGCTTCGCGGCCAGCTGTGTGATCGCCACGCGGGAGACGGTGGGCGACGCGCCGGCTGTCGCACTCGCACATCGCATCCTGAAGGCGCTGTGGGAGGAGGAACAGGACCCCGGCGACCGCG
>JBIKSZ010000386.1:0-2632 GCA_044348345.1 Roseomonas sp.
CTTCCTTCACCACGGCTAGGATGTTCCGCAGCGCCTGGCGGGTCTGCGCGACGAGGCCCTCTGGGAAGCGGCCCTGTTCGTCCCAGCCCACTTGCCCGCCGACCAGCACGATGCGGCCGCGCCCCATCATGCCGTTGGAATAGCCGCGCGGCGCTGGCCAGCCTTCGGGCTGCAGCGCAGTGAGGGGGGAGGTCATGCGGGGGGCTCCTCAGCGGTACGCTGCCGCAGGGCGAAACGCTGCAGCTTGCCGGTTTCGGTGCGTGGCAGCGCGTCGACGAAGACGATGCTGCGCGGATATTTGTAAGGCGCGATCTCGCGCTTCACATGCGCCTGCAGCGCTTCGCGCATCGAATCATCGGGCGCGTGGCCATGGTGCAGCACGACATAGGCGCGGACCACCATGCCGCGCTCGGCATCCTGTGCGCCGACCACGCCGCATTCCTTCACCGCCCGGTGCGTCAGCAGTGCTGATTCCACCTCCGGCCCGGCAATGTTGTAGCCGGCGGAGATGATCATGTCGTCGTTGCGGGCCTGGTACCAGAAGTACCCGTCCTCATCCTGGAGGAAGGTGTCGCCGGTGATGTTCCAGCCCTGCTGCACGTAAGCCGCCTGCCGCGGATCTGCGAGGTAGCGGCAGCCCGTCGGCCCCTGCACCGCGAGGCGCCCTGGCGTGCCGCGCGGGACCTCCTGTCCGTGCTCGTCTACAACCTTCGCCACATAGCCGGGCACGGGCAGGCCGGTGGCGCCGGGGCGGATCTGGTCCTCGCGCGCGGCGATGAAGATGTGGAGCATCTCTGTCGCGCCGATGCCGTCCATCAGCTGGAGGCCGGTCGCGTCCTGCCAGGCCTCGAAGACGGGCCTCGGCAGCGCCTCTCCGGCGGAGACGCATTTGCGCAAGGAGGACAGGTCATGCTGTGCGGCGAGGCCCGCTATCGCGCGCCAGGCGGTCGGCGCGGTGAAGCAGATGGTCGCGCGGTGGCGCGCGATGGCGGCAGCAAGTTCCTCGGCCGGGGCCTTTTCCAGTAGCACGCCGGTCGCGCCGACGCGGAAGGGGAACAGCACCAGCCCGCCGAGACCGAAGGTGAAGGCGAGCGGCGGCGAGCCGATGAAGATATCGGTCGGCTCGGCCCGCAGCACCTGCGCGGCATAGCCGTCGCAGATCGCGAGCATGTCGCGATGGAAGTGCAGTGTGCCCTTCGGCTCGCCCGTGCTGCCGCTGGTGAAGCCGATCAGGCAGACATCGTCGGCGGCGGTGTCGCAGGCGGCGAAGTCCGGCGCGGCTTCGGCGCACATCGCCTCCAGTTGGCCGTTGCCCCAGGTGACGAGGTGCTTGAGGTCCGGTGCATCGGCCTTGCGGAGCTCCTCCAATAGCCGCGCATCGCAGAGCGCATGGGTGATGCGCGCCTTGCGGCACATCTGGCCGAGTTCCTTGGCGCGCAGCAGCGGCATGGTGGCGACCACGACCCCACCGGCCTTCAGCACGGCGAAATAGGCTGCGACCATCCAGGCAGTGTTGGCGCTGCGCAGCAGCACGCGGTTGCCCGGCACCAGGCCGAGCTGATGGACCAGCACATGGGCGATGCGGTCCACGCGCGCGGCGAGCTCGCGGTAGGTGAGCGTCTCGTCAGGCGTCACGATGGCTGGATGGTCGCCGCGCCCGCGGGCGATGTTGCGGCCCAGCAATTCCACCGCGCAGTTGAGGCGTGCGGGATAGCGGAATTCAGGACGATCGAGCAGGAAGGCCGGCCATTGCGCGCGCGGCGGCAGGTTGTCGCGGCAGAAGCTGTCTGGATGCGCGCTTGGCGTCAGGCCTGTCGTGCTCTCCCCGTCCATCTCCGCCTCCTGCGTCATGCGCTTGATCTGCGGCCTTGCCCTGCGGCTGCGTCCTGCCGGTCGCGCTCCGCGCGCGCGATCACCACGCGCTGGATCTCGGAAGCACCCTCATAGACACGCAGCGCCCGGACCTCCCGGTAGAGTTCCTCGGCCTTGTGGCCGCGGGTAACGCCAAGCCCGCCATGGATCTGCACATTGCGATCCGCGCAGCGCTGCGCGGTTTCGGTCGCATGCAGCTTGGCCATGGAGGCTTCGCGCGTGACCCGCGGCGTACCGGCATCCTTCAGCCAGGCGGCGCGATAGACGAGGAGTGCCGAGGCCTCGACCTCGGTTGCGCTGTCGGCGATGGCGGCCTGGCTCATCTGCTGGTCGAAGAGCGTCGCGCCGAAGATCTGCCGAGAGGTCGCCTGCGCCAGCGTCATGTCCAGCGCGCGGCGCGCGAAGCCAAGCGCAGCGGCGCCGACGCTGGCGCGGAAGACATCGAGCGTGCCCATCGCGACCCGAAACCCCTCGCCAGGCTTGCCGATCATCGCCTCCGCCGGGACGCGCACGGCGTCGAGCGCAAGGGTGGCGAGTGGATGCGGCGCGGTGACTTCGATGCGCGCTTCGACAGAAAGCCCGGGCGCGTCAGCGGGGACGAGAAAGGCCGAGAGGCCCTTCGCGCCCGGCGCTTCCCCGGTGCGGGCGAAGACGATGTAGGTTGCGGCGATGCCGCCATTGCTGATCCAGGTCTTGCGGCCTGTCAGGCGGTAATGGCTGTTGCCGTCGCGCTCCGCGACAGTTTCCAGCGCCGCGACAT
>JBIKSZ010000161.1:0-8783 GCA_044348345.1 Roseomonas sp.
CCCGGTGCGGCAGGGCCTCAGCCTCGACCTCTCGCGCATGACCCGCATCCTCGAAGTGAATGCCGAGGATATGGACTGCCTGGTCGAGCCCGGCGTGACGCGCCAGCAGCTCAACGAGCATCTGCGGGACCAGGGCATGTTCTTCCCCGTGGATCCGGGCAGCCATTGCACGCTGGGCGGCATGGTCGCCACGCGCGCCTCCGGCACCAATGCCGTCCGCTACGGCACGATCCGGGAGAATGTGCTGGGCCTCGAAGTCGTGCTGGCCGATGGCCGCGTGATCGAGACCGGCGGCCGCACACGAAAAGCCTCGAATGGCTATGACCTGACGCGGCTGTTCATCGGCAGCGAAGGCACGCTCGGCGTCGTCACCCGGGTGCGGCTGCGCCTGCACGGCATTCCGGAGGCGACGAGCGTCGCCGTGGTGCAGTTCGACGCGCTGGAAAGCGCCGTGCAATCCGTGATCGAGGTGATGCAGATGGGCATCCCCGTCGCGCGGATCGAATTGCTGGACGACGACATGATGGCCGCCGCGATCGCCTATTCGAAGCTCGAAGGCTATGCGGCGAAGACCACACTGTTCCTGGAATTCCACGGCAGCGCGGCCGGCGTGCAGGAACAGGCCGAGATGGTGGAGGCGATCACCGCCGGCCATGGCGCCAGCGGCTTCCAATGGGCCGCCGACCCGGCGGAGCGCGCAAAGCTTTGGAAGGCGCGGCATGACAGCTACTGGGCGGGCGTGGCCAGCAAGCCCGGCTGGAAGGCGCTGACCACCGATGTCTGCGTGCCGATCTCGCGCTTGGCGGAAGCGCTCGTCGGCGCGAAGCAGGAAGCGCAGTCGCTCGGCCATCCGACCTGCATCGTGGGCCATGTCGGCGACGGCAATTTCCACCAGATGGTGCTGTACGATCCGGCCGATCCAAAGGGTCTTGAGCGCGCCTGGGACATGGACCGGCGCATCGTGGAGCGGGGCCTCGCGCTCGGTGGCACCTGTTCGGGCGAACATGGCATCGGCCTCGGCAAGCGCGAATTCCTGGAGCGCGAGCACGGGCCGGAAGCGCTGGCGGTGATGCGCAGCCTGAAGCAGGCGCTGGACCCGAAGGGGATCATGAACCCCGGCAAGATTTTTAGGAATTGAGAGCTGTCGCCGTCCGCTCGCACACAGTGCGTTCCCTGCCCCGCGTGCGGGGGAGGGAGCGCGCGCAACGGATAAGGGGCAGCGCGCCATGACCGCTGCCGCCGCCGTCGCGCTGCCGATCCTCGTTCTCTGCCTCGGCCATGTCTTCTCCAACGCGGTCCGCACCATCCCCGCCATCGCCGCGGATGTGCTGACGCGCGACCTCGGCATCGGCGCGGAGGCACTGGCGCAGCTCACGGGCATCTTCCCGCTGGCCTTCGCCGCCGTGATGATCCCGGTCGGCATCGCGCTCGACCGGCACGGGGTGAAGCGCGTCTCGCTCTGCCTGCTGACGGTTGCGGGTGGCGGGGCGATGCTCGGCGCGGTCGCGACCGGGCCCTGGTCCATGCTGCTGGCGCAGGTGGTCCTCGGCGCGGGCTGTTCGGGGATGCTGATGTGCCCCATCACCTTCGCCGCGCGCGCGCTCTCCGCGCCGCGCTTCGCAACCTGGTCGGGCATCATCCAGGCGGTCGGCAATAGCGGCATGCTGCTCTCCGCCAGCCCGCTCGCACTGCTGATCGAGGCGACAGATTGGCGCGCGGGCTACTGGGCCTCTGCCGGGCTTGCCGCGCTGGCCTTTGTCCTGGTCGCCGCCTTCGTCCCCGCCGAACGGCCGGAGCCGCGCCCCTCCCGCGGGTTGCTCGGCGATTGCCGGGACGTGGTGGCGATGGCCTGGCAGCCGCAGCTGCGCGCGGTGGTGGTGCTGATCTTCGCCTCCTTCGCCGCCGTGCTCGGCCTGCGCGGGCTCTGGGGCGGGCCCTGGCTGATGGAGGCAAAGGGCCTGCCGCGGGTCGAGGCCGGTAACATCCTGCTCGCCGCGACGGTCGCCTTCACCATTGGCCCGGCGCTGGCGGGCACGGTGCTGCGCCGCTTCGGCCGCGCAACGGCGCTGCTGGCGGGCAGCCATCTGGCAGCAGCGGCGCTGATCCTGCTGCTGGTGGCGGGCGGACCGGGCGGACCGGCCTCGGTTGCTTTCGGCGTGTCGGCCATGCCGCCGGCCTGGGACCTGGGGCTGCTGATCTGCTTCGGGCTGATCATTTCTTTCCAGGTTCTGGCCTTCTCGCTGGTGCGCGCGGCGGTGCCGCCAGAACAGGCGGGGCGGGCGCTATCGGCGGCGAACCTCTCCTTCTTCCTCGGGGCCGCGGTGTTGCAGAGCCTGTCGGGGCTGATGGCGGGCTGGGGCGGCATTGCCGCGGCGCTGCTGACCTTCGCGGCCGCGCTGATCCTCTGCGCCATGAGTTTTCTGGTTCTGCAACGACGCCGGTGATCCGCGGCCGACACGCCGAATCACGGCGATTCCACCGGCGCATATGAATCGCTAGGCTGCCTCGCAGGAGGACAAGGCATGTTGCGCAGCATCCTGCTGGCCCTGGACGACACGGAAGGCGCCCGCGTCGCGCGCGACGCCGCCATCGCCCTCGCGCGGCGCACCGGCGCGGCGCTGACGGTCGCCGCCGTGCTGGACCGCCCGCACACCAAGGACGCGCATGAGGCCGTGCCGCTCGGCGGCGCCGCCTTCAAGGCGCATCGCGACGCGAAGCTGACCGCACAGGCGGAGGAGGAGGCCCGCGCGGCGCTCGCCGAATGCCGGCAGGCCGCCACGGGCCTCGCCTATACCGAGCTGGTGCTGGAGGACGCGCCGGCGCCAGCGCTGGTACAGGCCGGCGCGACGCATGACCTGATCGTGATCGGCCGCGACAGCACGATCGGGCGCGAGGTGAACGCGACCGGCGTCGCGCCCGTGATCGAGGATCTGCTCCGCGACGGTGCCCGCCCGCTGCTGGTTGTGCCCCCCGATGCGCGCCTGAGGCCGGAGGGGCCGATCCTGGCCGCCTATGACGGCTCCGCCCCCGCGCGGGAGGCGTTTCATCTGTTCGCCCTGCTGGGGCTGGCGGGCGAATCGGCTGTGCGCGTCGCGGCCGTGGCACGCACGCGCGAGGCCGCGGAGAAGATGGCCGCAGAGGGCTGCGAATCCCTGCGGCGCCATGGGCTGCAGGCCGATCCCCTACCCTGCGTCGGCAGCGACGTGGCCGGTCTGATCCTGGCCGAAGCCGAGGCGCTGGAAGCACGCGCGCTGGTGATGGGCGCCTTCGGCGGCTCAGGCCTGGTGCGGATGCTGATCGGCAGCACGACCGACCGCCTGCTGCACGACGCCCGGATGCCGATCTTCATCCATCGTTAGGTGCCCTCAGGCGCCGGGCGCGCGCTCCGCGCGCTTGGCTTGCGCGCCTCAGACAGGGCATGCGAGGCCGCACGGATGGTCGCGGCGCGGCGGCCGCGGTGCGGCCGCATGCTCCCGGGTATGCTCGCGGCGGCGCCGGCCGGTTATCCGGTTATGACCCCGCTCTCCCTGAGCGCGGCGATCTCGGCCTCGGTGTAGCCCAGCTCCGCCGCGATCGCCGCGCCATCCGCGCCGGGCGGGCGCAAATCACCGCCGCCGCCCGGCCGCGCGCCATCCAGGCTCACCGGCAGCGCCGGCAAGGCCGCGCTGCGGCCATCGGGCAGCGTCAGCGGCACCAGCCCGCCCGAGCCATTCAGATGCGGGTCGTCGAACAGATCGGCCGGCCGGCCGATCGGCGCGAAGGGCAGGCCGAGCGCCTCGCACTTCGCCATGAGATCAGCCTTGCTCCAGCCCTTCAGCACGGCCGCGATGCGCGGCAGGGTGCGGGCGCGTTCCTTCACGCGCTGCTGCTTGGTGGCCAGCGTCGCATCGGCGGCGAGATCCTCAAGGCCAAAGGCATCGCAGAAGGCCGGCCATTGCGTGTCGGTGACGACGCCGACGAACACCTGCCCCCCATCCGATGTCTCGAACACGTCGTAGACGGGCCAGGCCGGCGTGCGCACCGACATGGGCGGCGGCGCGGCGCCGGTGATCGCGGTCTGCGCCATGTGCTGCGCCATCAGCAGCGCGACCGTCTCGTACAGCCCTGCCTGCACCTCGCCGCCGAGCCCCGTCCGCTCGCGTTCCTTCAGCGCGGCGAGGATGCCAATCACCGCGGACAGGCCGCCCATGATGTCGATCACGCTGCTGCCCGCACGCAGCGGCCGGCCCTCAAGACCGGTCATGTAGGCGAGCCCGCCCATCATCTGCACCACCTCGTCCAGCGCCGTGCGGTGCTCATAGGGGCCGGGCAGGAAGCCCTTGCAGGAGCAGTAGACCAGGCGCGGATGGGCGGCGGATAGCTGCGCATAGCCAAGCCCGAGCTTTGCCATCGCGCCGGGGCGGAAATTCTCGACCACCACATCGGCGCGCGCGACCAGCCGCTGCACCAGCGCCATGCCGTCTGGCGTCTTCATATCCACCGCAAGGCTCCGCCGGCCGCGGCCGAAGGCGGCATAGAAGCCGGTGCCCGATCCCGTCAGGCGCCGCGTCGTGTCGCCATCGGGCGCGGGCTCCACCTTCACCACCGACGCGCCGAGATCGGCCAGCACCATCCCCGCCGTCGGGCCCATCACCATGTGGGTAAACTCGACGACGTTGAGGCCGGCGAGCGGGGTGGAACTGGTCATGGCGCCGGGATTTCCGCCGCCAGCAGACAGCCGGATTCGCTCTCGCTGATCAGCAGCGTGCGGCCATCGGGCGCGAAGGTGCAGTTGGTCGGCATGCGGCCGAAAGCGGTGCAATCCACGCGATGCGTGCAGACGCCATGCGCGTCCACCACCCAGACCTGGCCATGGCCCGGATTGGCGACGAAGAGCCGGTCATGCGCATCCACCGCCAACCCGTCGGGGCCCGAGGTGCCGGCCGGCGCGCGGAAGAACAGGTTCGCCTTGCCCACCATCGCATCCGCGCGCAGCGCGAAGCGCCACACCTCGCAGCTGCGGGTCATCGCGACCATCAGATGCGTCGCCGCGCGGTTGAGCACGAGCCCGTTCGGGCTCGGCCCATTGCCGATCAGCCGGTCCAGCCGCCCATCCGGATGCAGGCGGAAGACGCGGCCCGTGGGGTCCTGCAGCCCGGTCTGGCCCTGGTCGGTGAAGAGCAGCGAACCATCGGGGTGGACCACCACGTCGTTGAGCCCGCGAAAGCCTTCGGACAGCGCGGTTTCCAGGATCGGCGCCATGGCGCCATCGCGTGGGTCGAGGCTCAGCAGCCCGTGCCGGTAATCGGTGACGATCAGCCCATCGGCGCGCGCGGCCAGACCGTTCGGCCAGCCCTCATATTCGGCGATCGTCTCCCACTGGCTGCCCGCGACGCGGAAGATGCGGCCATGCGGGATGTCCACGCAGAAGAGGTTCCCGGCACCGTCGAAGCAGGGCCCTTCGAGGAAACTGTCGATCGGCACCCCGCCGCGATTGGCCGCGGCCCAAGCCGAGGGGCGCGGCCGGCGCAGCGCGTCCGGCAGGCGGGAGAGCAGGCTGGCCGCGATGGGCCGGGGCGGGTCGAACCACATGCCGCGGAAGGTGCCCCGCCCCACCCTTGCGGTCCAGCCGCCGCCGACGCAGCTTCCAGGAACCATGGCACGCACGCTCTTCGAAAAAATCTGGGACGCCCATGTCGTGCATCGGCGCGATGACGGGCTCTGCCTGCTCTATGTGGATCGCCACTATTTCCACGAAGGCAGCTTCCACGCCTTCAACATGCTCCGCGCGCGCGGGCTGAAGGTGCGCCGCCCCGACCTCTCCTTCGGCTTCGGCGACCATTACGCGCCCACCCGCGCCCGGCAGACCGCCGCCATCGCCGACCCCGAAATCCGCGGCATCATCGAGACCTTCGAGAAGAATGCGCAAGACGCCGGCATCCGCGCCTTCGACCTCGCGGACCCGATGCAGGGCATCGTGCATGTGGCGGGGCCGGAGCTTGGCCTGACCCTGCCCGGCATGACGGTGGTCTGCGGCGACAGCCACACATCCTCCCACGGCGCGCTCGGCGCGCTCGCCTTCGGGATCGGCGCCTCCGAGGTCGCGCATGTGCTGGCCACGCAAACCATCTGGCAGTCGAAGCCCCGCCAGATCCGCGTGACCTTCGACGGCGCGCTGCCGGCGGGCAGCACGGCGAAGGACATGGCGCTCGCCCTGATCGCCACCATCGGCACCGGCGGCGCCGCGGGCGGCGCGATCGAATTCGCGGGCAGCGCCGTGCGCGCCCTGTCGGTGGAAGCGCGCCTCACCCTCTGCAACATGGCGATCGAGGCCGGGGCGCGCACCGGCATGGTCGCCCCCGATGCGGTGACCGAAGCCTGGCTCGCCGGCCGGCCCTTTGCGCGGCCGGTGGACGTCTCGGAGCTGCACTCCGACGCCGAGGCACGCTTCGACGCCGAGGTCGCGCTGGACGCTGCGCGCATCGCGCCCATGGCGACCTGGGGCACCAGCCCCGAGGAAGCCGCACCTCTGTCGGGCCGCGTCCCGAAGCCTGACGAGGCGCCGGACGAGGTGCGCGCGAAGAGCTGGAAGCGCAGCCTCGACTATATGGGCCTCGCGGGCGGGGAGAAGCTCGCGGATGTGCGCGTGGACCGCGTCTTCCTCGGCTCCTGCACCAATGCGCGGCTCGATGATCTACGCGCGGCGGCCGCCGTGCTGCGGGGACAGCGCATCGCCGTGCCGATGCTGGTCTCGCCCGGCTCCTCGGCCATCAAGCGCGCGGCGGAAGCCGAAGGCCTCGACCGCATCTTCACCGAAGCCGGCGCCAGCTGGGAAGAAAGCGGCTGTTCGCTCTGCGTCTCGATGAATGGCGATTCCGTGGCGGAGGGTGAGCGCTGCGCCTCCACCTCCAACCGCAATTTCATGGGCCGGCAGGGGCGCGGGGCGCGCACGCACCTGGTCTCGCCCAGCTCGGCCGCGGCCTCGGCGCTCGCCGGCCGGCTTGTCGCCGCAGGGGGCTGATCACGATGCCGGAGCCCTTCACCACCTTCACCGCCATCGCTGCGCCGCTCGACCTGAGCAATGTGGACACCGACCAGATCATGCCGGCGCGCTTCATGCGCCGCCCGCGCGACGAGCGCTATTCCAACTACGGCTTCCACGATCTGCGCTTCACGCCGGATGGCGCGACGCGCGACGATTTCGTGCTGAACCGCCCGCCCTTCGACCGCGCGGGCATCCTGGTCGCCGCGCGCAATTTCGGCGTGGGCTCCTCGCGCGAGGCCGCAGTCTATGCGCTGCTCGCGCTCGGCATACGCTGCGTGGTGGCGGAAAGCTTCGGCGACATCTTCTTCGGCAATGCGCTCAAGAACGGGCTGCTGCCGGTGCGCCTGCCAGAGGCCGCGGTCACGGCGCTCCGCGCGCAGGTACTGGCCGCGCCAGGCAGCGAGCTGACCGTCGATCTGCCGCGCAACCTACTGACCGCATCCGGCGGCATCGCGCACGATTTCGTTATTCCGCCCTTCGCCCGCGATTGCCTTCTGCGCGGATTGGACGAGATCGGCCTCACCCAGACGCTGCTGCCGGAGATCGAGGCCTTCGAAGCCGCGCGACCGCATGGTGGTGCAAGCATCGCGTAACTTGACCTCCGCCCGCCCGCCGGGCTGGTGTGGCGGGATGCGGACACCGAACCGAACACGCAACATCCCCCCGACCAGCCGCATCGCCCCGGCGCTGCTGCTGGCGCTGCTACTGAGCGCGGGCGCTCTGCCGGCCGCGGCACAGCCCGGCCCGCAGGGCCCGCCCGCCGTCGGCGTGCTGACCGCCGAGCGTCGCGCGGTGACCGAGAGCAGCGAATTCGTCGGCCGCGTCGAGGCGATCGACCGCGTGGACCTCCGCGCGCGCGTCACCGGCTTCATGGAACAGCGCGCCTTCCGCGAAGGCCAGGAAGTCGCCGCCGGGGAGATCCTGTTCCGCCTGGAACGCGCGCCCTTCGAGGCGCAACTGGCCCAGGCCGCCGCGCAGGTCGCCTCGGCCGAGGCCGAGCTCGCCAATGCCACCATCCAGCTCAACCGCGCGCGCGAATTGGTGCGCACCCAGGCCGGCACCCAGGCCCGCGTGGATGACGCAACCGCCGCCCAGCGCTCCGCCCAGGCGGGGCTGCTTGGCGCGCAGGCGCAGCTCAGGGTCGCCAATATCAACCTTGGCTACACCGACATCGCAGCACCCTTCGCCGGCAAGATCGGACGGTCGAATTTTTCGCCCGGCGCCGTGGTCGGGCCGGATGCTGGGCCGCTCGCGACCGTGGTCAGCCAGGACCCGATGCGCGTTGCCTTCCCCGTCAGCCTGCGCACGGGGCAGGAGCTGCGCGACCGCTTCGAGGGCCGCGGCGGGGTCGCCGCGGTGCGCGTGCGCATCCGTCTGGTCAATGGCCAGATGTTCGACCAGGCAGGCCGCATCGAATTCGTGGACACCCAGGTCAACCGCGACACCGACACGCTGCTGATCCGCGCAGTTATGCCGAACCCGCTGCGCGGCGCCGGCGGCCCGACCGGCGAAGCGGAACGGACGCTGATCGACGGCATGTTCGTCACTGTCTATGTCGAGGGCGTGGAGCCGGTGCAGTCCGTGGTGCTGCCGCGCGCGGCGGTACTGCAGGACCAGCAGGGGAATTTCGTCTTCGTCGTCGGCGCCGGGAACCGCGCGGAGCGTCGCGGCGTCACGCTCGGGCGCAGCATCGCCGACCAGGTGGTGATCGAGCGCGGGCTGGAGGGCGGGGAGACGGTGGTGACGGAAGGCGTGCAGC
>JBIKSZ010000387.1:0-2610 GCA_044348345.1 Roseomonas sp.
GGCCGCACCAGGGCGCATGGCCGCCGCGCTCGCCGGCGAAATCCTCGGGGCGGCGCATCCGCCGCGGGCGGTCGTCATTGGCGGCAGGCGGCATGGCGGGGCCTTCGCTGCGATGCGAAGACCTCACCTTAGCGTGAGATATACGATCATACAATCGTGATCGGGCGTCTCGTATCCTGGGCGGGCTCTCGGACGGTCATCCGGGCGCCTCAGCGCCGCGCGAAGGTCCAGTAGATCGGGGAACGGCCTTCGCGGAACGCCTTCGCCTCGTAGCGGGTGCCGGGCCAGCCGGCGGGGCGGGCGTGCTCGCGCGCGACCAGGGCGAAATCAGCGGCGTCGGCCATCACCTCCTCCACCCAGCCCTGATAGGTCGGGTCGTCGGAGGCGACGCGCCATTCGCCGCCCCGTCGCAGCGCGCGCGCGACCAGCGGCAGCAACGAGGGATGGACGAAGCGGCGCTTGGCGTGGCGCGATTTCGGCCAGGGGTCGGGGAACATCAGGAACAGCCGGTCGAGCGCGGCTTCGGGCAGCGCCGTCAGCAGGTGGCGCGCATCCTTGGGCCAGAGGCGGAGATTGGCCGGCAGCGCGCCGGTGGCCTCTTCGCCTTCCGCGACCAGGCGCGTCAGCAGGGAGCAGAGGCCGTTCTCGAACACCTCGCAGGCGATGTAGGCGACATCCTTGTGCGTCTCGATCTGCTCAAGCGCGTGTTCGCCGCCGCCGAAGCCGATCTCCACCCAGAGCGGCGCGCCCGGCATGCCGAAGACGGCGACAGGGTCGCGCGCCTGCTCGGCGGTGATCCTGAGCCGCGGCAGCGTCGCATCCAACAGAAGCTGCTGCCGTGGGCGCAGCGGATGGCCACGGCGGCGCCCATAGAGGCGGTCGGGGACGCCCTCGGCGAGAGGCGGTCGGTCGGCGGTCATGGGGTCATCCAACGAAAAAGGGCGGCGAGCCTTCGCTCGCCGCCCCGATGCGCGGAGCTGTGAAGCTCAGCGACCAAACGCGCGCTTCAGCTCGTCCACCAGGTCGGTCTTTTCCCAGGTGAAGGTGCCCTTCGCGGCGTCCGGCGTACGGCCGAAATGGCCATAGGCGCTGGTCGGCACATAGATCGGGCGGTTCAGGTGCAGGTGCTCGCGGATGCCGCGCGGGGAGAGGTTCACGAGGCCGTCAACGACCTTCGCGAGCTTCACCTCGTCGATGTCGCGGCCCGTGCCGTGCAGGTCGAAATACACGGAGAGCGGCTTGGACACGCCGATCGCGTAGCTCACCTGGATGGTGCACTTGTCCGCGAGGCCGGCGGCGACGACGTTCTTCGCCACATAGCGCGCGGCATAGGCGGCGGAGCGGTCCACCTTGGTCGGGTCCTTGCCCGAGAAGGCACCGCCGCCATGCGGGGCCGCGCCACCATAGGTGTCCACGATGATCTTGCGCCCCGTCAGGCCGCAATCGCCATCCGGGCCGCCGATCACGAAGGTGCCGGTCGGGTTCACGTAGAACTCGGCATCCGGGCACATCCAGCCCTTCGGCAGGCTGCTTTCCACGATCGGGCGCAGCATGCGCTTGATCTCGCCCTGCTCCAGCCCCTCGACATGCTGGGTGGAGACGACGACGGAGGTGGCACCCACCGGCTTGCCATCGACGTAGCGCAGCGTGACCTGGGACTTGGCGTCGGGCAGCAGGCCCGCCACCGCCTTGTCGTGGTTGCGGCGCATCTCGCTGACGCGGCGCAGGATGAGGTGCGCGTAGTAGAGCGGCGCGGGCATCAGCTCCGGCGTCTCGGTGCAGGCATAGCCGAACATGATGCCCTGGTCGCCGGCGCCTTCGTCCTTGTTGCCGGCGGCGTCAACGCCCTGGGCGATATGCGCGGACTGGGCGTGCAGGTGGCATTCGATGCTGGCGTTCTGCCAGTGGAAGCCGTCCTGCTCGTAGCCGATATCCTGGATCGCCATGCGGGCGAGGTGCTTCAGGTAGTCGGGCGTCACGCTGCCGGGGCCGCGGACTTCGCCGGCCAGCACCACGCGATTCGTGGTCACCAGCGTCTCGCAGGCGACGCGCGCATAGGGATCGGCGGTCAGGAAGGCGTCGAGCACCGTGTCGGAAATGCGGTCGGCCACCTTGTCGGGATGGCCTTCGGAGACGGACTCTGACGTGAACAGGTATTCGCCTGTGTCGCGCATGGCGTGGTTCGGCCTCTTGTCGCGGAAGGCCGGAAGCCCCGGCCGGGAAGGGCCCGGTTCATCCGGGACGGCGGCGTATCGCAGCGGAGTGCGGCAGGGTCAAGGCAGCCCGGATCCACTGTCCCGCGGCTGCGGGCCACGCCCTGCCCGGCGTTACCGGGGGCGCGTTTAGTCCATGCCGAGGACGTGCTTCATTCCATAGAGCCCCGGCGCGCAGCCCCGCAGCCACAGCGCCGCGCGCACCGCGCCTGTCGCATAGGCGCGGCGATCGAAGCTGCGATGGGTCAGCGCGATATGTTCGGTGGAACCCGCGAAGAGCAGCGTGTGGTCGCCGATCACCTGGCCGCCGCGGAGCGTCGCGAAGCCGATGGTGCCCGTGCCGCGCGCGCCGGTGTGGCCGTGGCGGCCGCTTTCCATCCCAGCGGCATCGAGCGTC
>JBIKSZ010000388.1:0-2604 GCA_044348345.1 Roseomonas sp.
AGCGATGCCATCAGCGCCGTCTCCGATACCGGCCGGAAGGCCGCGGCCGGTGCCGCGTCGCCCTGGGCGCCGTGGAAATGTACCAGATGCGGCCAGTCCGTACCCCAGACCAGCTGCCGGGGGTTCGCCGCGATCAGGGCCCGCGCACAAGGCGCGATGCCGGCAAAATCCTCGGTTTGCCAGGTGGCGATATCGGCGCCCGACAGCTTCACCCAGCAGCCGCCGTCACGCAGCAAGGCGAGCAAGGTCGCGCAGCCGGGCGCATCCAGGGCATCGGCCGCCTTCGCGCCGGCCATGTGGTCGAACACGATCGGCACCGGGATGCGCTCTGCCAGCGGCGCCAGGAGCCGCACGAGTTCAAGATCGGCATAGATCTGGATGTGCCAGCCGAGGCCAGCGATCCGCTTCGCCGTGCGCTGGAGCAGCTCCGCCGCGCGCACCGGGTCGCTCACCCGCGGGCTCATCAGGTTGAGCCGGACACCGCGG
Source organism: Roseomonas sp. (assembly GCA_044348345.1). Taxonomy (GTDB): domain Bacteria; phylum Pseudomonadota; class Alphaproteobacteria; order Acetobacterales; family Acetobacteraceae; genus Falsiroseomonas. The sequence goes on from JBIKSZ010000388.1 coordinate 487, forward strand.
ACGCCGAGCGCGTCCCAATCCGCCAAACGCTCGTCCGAGACGGAATCGCCCAGCACCACTACCGCACGCGCGGTGTCGCGGCGTGTCGCCAAGGCGTCGAGGGTGCAGCGATTATCGGTGCCGTAGGCGCTCGGCTGGACGATGACGATCCGCGCAATGCCGAGAGCCGCCGCGACCACCTCGTGGTCGGCAAGTGACTTTGGCGATGGCGTGTAGGTTCGGTCGGCCGCGCCCGGATAGGCCCCAAGGTCGCCGAACACATGCATATGGCTATCGCAGATCGGCAGCGTGTCCGGTTCGGCCATTTCAGTATCCCCTTGCCAGATCCACGATGTTGAGCAGTTGCTCGCCGCGCCTGTAGCGCGCGAGGTTCGCGGCGAAGGCAGTCGCGAAGCGCGCCTCGTAGTCGTCGCTCATGCCGGCGATGTGCGGGGTGACGATAACATTGGGCAGAGACCACAGCGGGCTTTCCGCCGGCAGAGGCTCCGCTGCGAAGACATCGAGAACGGCGCCCTTGATGGCGCGATCGCGCAGCGCATCGATCAGCGCCTGCTCCTCCACCACGCTGCCGCGGGCGAAGTTGATCAGGCTGGCAGTGGGTTTCATCAGCCGTAGCGCTTCGGCGTCGATCAGGCCGCTGGTCTCCGCTGTTGCCGGCACAACCAGAACCACGAAGTCGCAGCGCGGCAATACATCCTGCAGCTGCTCCTGCCTGTGCACTTCCGCCACCGAGGCGACCGCGGTGCCCGAACGGCTGACGCCCAGCACCTCCATGCCGGCGCACTGTGCCCGCCGCGCGATCTCCTGTCCGATGGCGCCAAGGCCGATGACGCCGAGCGTCCGGCCCGCGAGCGGCGCCTTCGCCTCGCGCCTCCAGACCGCGCCTGCCTGGTCGCGCAGTATGCGCGGGACGTCCCAGTGCAGCATGAACATCGCTGCCATCGCATAGTCGGCCATCTGGTCAGCATGCATGCCGCGCGCATTGGTGACGGCGCAGTGGCCCAGCCGCTCACGCCAGGGCAGCAGCGGTTCGATGCCGGCACTCGTCATCTGGATCCATCGGAGCCGCTGTGCTTGGCTTGCCGCCTCCGGCGGGCAGGACACCGTGACCAGCACCTCGGCATCTGCAAGCTCCGCCCCCAGCCGCAAGGGATCTGTGACGGCGCGCAGATCAGCGTCAGGCGCAGCCTGCCGGATCGCGTCCGCATAGGCGTCCGCGCGTGGATGGAAGACGACGATGCGGGGCTGGACGGGCAAGGTGACGATCGGTTGCAATCGGGCCTTGCGGATCAAAGGCCGGTTGACGCGACGGGTCAATCCTAATTTATAAAGCAATCACCAAAGTGATCAGTGCGGCGCGGGCAACCTGTGTCCGACGCGGGAAGGGGGATGCACGCCATGGCACAGCCGTCTTTGGAAGATCGTGCCGCCATCGCGGACCTGTTCGCGCGGTACATGTGGGCACTCGATAGCGGCGACGTTGAAGCGCTCGTCGCCTGCTTCACCGAGGACGGCGCACTGCAAAGCCCGGCGGTCGGCGAGCATCGCGGCCATGTCGCGATCCGCGGCTTCGCGACCCGCTTCGCGGCCTATCGCCGCAGCGGCGCGCAGTTGCGCCATGTGATCTCCAACCTGCTGATGGAGGTGGATGGCGACCGGGCGGAGGCCCGATGCTACCTTGTCGTCTTCGAGATCCGGAACGGCGCGAGCCGTCTGCTCGGGCCCGGCCGCTACGAATGCATCCTGCGGAGGAGCGAAGTGGGATGGCGCTTCGAGAACCGGCTGGTGGTGATGGACCACGACTACGTGTTGGAGGGCATCTGACGGATCGGGATCGGGGCTGAGCCGCCATGCCTGCCTGCCTGCCGCCGCTCGTTATCCTGTCCGATCCGAGCATCCACCGGGCGGCCGTGGCGCTGCTCGAACGCCACTGCAGCCTCCGCATCCTCAAGGCTTACTCCCCGGAGGAGGCCTTCGCCGAGGCCAGCGCCGAGGCCAGCGCCATCCTCGCGCGGCTCGGCACGGTCACGCGGCGGGTGATCGAGGCGTCACCCGGCCTTCGGATCATCGCGCGGCATGGCGTGGGGCTCGATGCGGTGGACCTCGCCGCCGCCACGG
>JBIKSZ010000389.1:0-2594 GCA_044348345.1 Roseomonas sp.
TGCGCATCCCGGACCGGCTCGGCGGCAGCGTGCGGAGCCTCAGCCCGGTCACGGAGCGCGGCCAGCCGCGCGGGCGTGCGCCACGCCCGGCGGCGCCGTCGCCGCGCGAGACGAACGCCAGCCTGCCCATCGCGCTGGCCGTGGATGTTGCCGCGCCGCGCAGCGTCTATGTGCGCGGGCGCGGGCTGGAGGCGGAGCTTGGCGGTCAGGTGTCGGTGCGCGGGCGCGTCGCCGCGCCCGAGATCAGCGGCGCGCTCGATCTGCGCCGCGGCGAGATCGCGCTCGCGGGCAAGCGGCTGGAGTTCGATCGCGGTCGGCTGGCCTGGGATGGCGCCTTGCTGCCCGACCTGCAGCTGCGCGCCTCGACCCAATCGGGCGGCTACACCGCGCGGGTCGAGGTGCTGGGACCGGCGACGGCGCCGGAGCTTGTCTTCTCCTCCGTGCCGGAATTGCCGCCGGATGAGGTGCTGGCGCGGCTGTTCTTCGACCGGCCGCTGCGCGAGCTTTCGCCCTTCGAGATCGCGCAGATCGCCGCGGGGCTGGCGGGCACGGCGGGGCTGGTGCCAGGCGCTGCGGGGGGCGGCATCCTCGGCCGGTTGCGCGACGGGCTTGGCCTCGACCGCCTCGCGGTCGGCAGCGAGAGCGAGCGCGTCAGCGGCGGCACGACAGAGGAGGAGCGGTCGGGCCCCACGCTGGAGGCCGGGCGATATGTCGCCGACGGTGTCTATGTCGGTGTGCGGCAGGGCACGGAGGCCGGCACGAGCCGCGTCGGCGTGCGCGTGGACCTGACACCGCGCATGCGGTTGGAGGCGGAGACGGGCGACCGCGAAGCCGGCAACCGTGTCGGCCTCAGCTGGGAGTGGCAGTGGGGCCGCTGAGGCGTGCCGCGATGCCGCGGCTCAGTTGGTCGGCTTGCGTTCGGGCAGCGGGATCCACTCCTTGTCGTCGCCGGGCACGACAAGGCCCATGCGGTCGCGCGACCAGGCGCGCTTCGCCTCCTCGATCCGATCGCGGGAGGAGCTGACGAAATTCCAGAACAGGTAGCGCGGCCCGTCCATGGCAGCCCCCCCGAGCAGCAGCAGCCGCGCGCCCTCAGGGCCCGCCGTGACGCTCACCGCATCGCCCGCCTTGAACACCAGCATCCGCCCTGCCGCGAAACGCTGGCCCGCGACCTCGACCGCGCCTTCCATCACCCAGGCGCCACGCTCCTCATGCTCTGGCAAGGGTAGCTTTGCGCCGGGGGCGAGCAGCGCATCGGCGTAGAAGAGCTCCGAGGCGACGGCGACCGGGGCGCGTGCCCCCCAGGCGGCGCCGGCGACAAGGCGCAGCCGCACGCCGCCATCCTCGATCACCGGCAGCGTCGCGCCCGCATGATGCGCGAAGGCGGGCGCCCTCTCCTCCTCCGCCTTCGGCAGCGCGACCCAGGATTGGATGCCAGACAGGCGATGCGGCGCGGCACGGCGCGCGGCGGCGCTGCGTTCGGAATGTGCGATGCCGCGCCCAGCCGTCATCCAGTTCACATCACCCGGCGCGATCGGCTGTCCAAGAGGCCCACCGCTGCCGAGACTGTCGCGATGCAGGATCTCGCCCTCGAACAGATAGGTGATGGTCGAGAGGCCGATATGCGGATGCGGGCGCACATCCACGCCCTTGCCCGTCAGGAACTCACCGGGCCCCATCTGGTCGAAGAAGATGAACGGACCGACCATCTGGCGCTGCTGTGCGGGCAGCGCTCGGCGCACCTCGAAGCCGCCGATATCGTGGGTGCGCGGCAGGAGGACCGTCTCAAGCCCTGGCGGTAGCGGGTCGGTGGGGTCGGGGGCGGGCATGGCGCGGTCTCCGGCCGGGTCGGGGACGCAGATGGGGTGTCCGGCGGCGCCTGCGAATCACCGGCGCCGATCGCCGGCATCACCGCGGCCAATCAGGCGGAGGCGCTGCGGATCCAGGCGGCGTCGCTGGCCCCCGCGATGCCCCGGAGCGAGGCAACCACGGCGTCGAGCTCCTCGGGGCGCATCGAGGTGCTGACCAGGGTTGCCAGGATCACCACCTGGCTGTCCGGCCTCGCATGCTGCTCCCACCCCGCAACCGGGAACCCGGCCTCGGCGAGCGCCGCGCCCAACGCCTCCCGCGCCTCCGCGACCAGGGCGGCGGGCACGGTCACGGAGAGCTGGTAGCGCGCCTCGCCCGCCTGGTCGCGCACCGGCAGACGGTCGATCAACTTGCCGAGCGGCCGGAGCGCGGTGTTGCAGACCAGCACGAACACCGCCAGCGCAATCGCCTGCACCGGCAAATTCGCCCCCGCCGCCGCACCGATGGCGGCGGAGCACCAAACCGTCGCCGCGGTGTTGAGACCGCGGATCGTCGCGCCCTCCCGCAGGATCAGGCCGGCGCCGAGGAAGCCGACGCCGGTGACGACATTCGCGAGCACGCGCATCGCGCCATCCGCCCCGGCCATCTGGATGCCCATATCCACGAAGGCCGCAGAGCCGAGCGCGACCAGCACATTGGTGCGCAGACTGGCGATGCGTTCCCGATATTGACGCTCGGCCCCGATCAGCGCGCCCAGCAGCAGCGCCAGCGCAAGGCTCTCGGCC
>JBIKSZ010000162.1:0-8614 GCA_044348345.1 Roseomonas sp.
GGATATCCACGCCATCGGCGATGCCGCGATCGAGCAGGTGCTGTCGGGCATGGAAGCCGCGGATAGCGACGCCCATCCCTTCGCCGGCCGTCGGCACCGGATCGAACACTGCGGCTTCGTGACGCGCGACCAGCGCCGGCGGATGAAGGCCCGGGGCATCCTGCCGGTGCCGCAGCCGGTCTTCATGTATGAATTCGGCGACCTCTACATCCGCAACCTCGGCCGGGCGCGCAGCGAGCATGCCTATCCGATGCGGACCTGGCTGGAGGAAGGGCATCACCCGGCCGCCAGCTCCGACTGCCCGGTCTCGACCGTGGACCCCTTCGTCAATCTCTTTACCATGCTGACGCGCCAGACCAACCGCGGCACGGTGATGGGCCCGGAGGAGCGGCTTTCCGCTGAAGAAGCCGTGCATTGCCAGACCTGGTGCGGCGCCTACACCCAATTCGCCGAGGATCGTCGCGGTACGCTGGAACCCGGCATGCTGGCCGACATCGCCGTGCTCTCGCGCGACATTTTCGCGGCCGCGCCGGAGGACATCCTGCGCAACACGCGCTGCGACCTGACGCTCCGCGGCGGCGCGCCGATCTTCGACCGCCACGGGGAGTGCGGCTGAGATGCTGCGCCACGCCATCCAGCGGCTGCTGATGGCGGTGCCGGTGATGTTCGGCGTGCTGCTGGTCGGCTTCCTGCTGATGCAGGTGGTGCCGACCGACCCTGCCGTGGTCCGCGCCGGCCCCACAGCGACGCAGGATGTGGTCGACGCCATCCGGCGCGACCTCGGCCTCGACCAGCCGCTCTGGGTGCAGTTCGGCCTCTATCTCTGGCGGCTGGCGCAGGGCGATCTCGGCGTCTCCATCATCAACAACGTGCCCGTCAGCCAGGAGCTGGCCGCGACGATCGGCCCGACGCTGGAGCTGATGGCGGCGAGCCTGATCTGGTCCATCCCGCTCGGCATCCTGATGGGCACGGTCGCGGCCTATTGGCGCGGCTCTCTGCTCGATCGCGTGGTGATGGCGATCAGCGTCGCGGGCGTCTCGGTGCCGGTCTTCTTCCTTGGCCTGGTGCTGATCTGGTTCGTCGGCTTCCAATGGCAGTGGCTGCCCTTCACCGGCCGGGCGGGGCCGCTCTGGACGATCGAGGGCCTTCGCGCGATTGCGCTGCCGGCGATTACGCTGGGCGGCGTCTTCGTTGGCCCCGTCGCGCGCATGACGCGCACCGCAGTCCTCGACGTGCTGGGCGCCGAGCATGTCCGCACCGCACGGGCGAAGGGCCTGCCGGAGCGGCTGGTGGTGCTGCGGCACGCGCTGCGCAACGCGCTGATCCCGGTGGTGACGCTGATCGGCCTGCAGATCGGCTTCCTGCTGGGCGGGGCGGTGGTGACGGAGACCGTCTTTTCCTGGCCGGGCGTCGGGCGGCTGGCGGTGGGCGCCATCACGTCGAGCGACCTGCCGATGGCGCAGGGGACGATCATCGTCCTCTCGCTTGGCTTCATCCTCGTGAATCTGACGGTGGACCTACTCTACGGGGTGCTTGACCCGCGGGTGCGGGCGTCGTGAGCGCTGCATCGCCCGCCGGCGAGATCACCATCCCGACGCGGCCCTCCGCGCTGAGACTGCTGCTGCGGGAGCCGGCGGCGGCGGTCTCGCTTGCCATCGTCGCGCTCAGCGTGCTGGCGGGCCTCTTCGCGCCGCTGCTCGCGCCGCATGATCCCTTCGAGACCAACCTGATGGCCATCATGCAGCCGCCCGGCGCGGGCGAGTATCTGCTAGGCACGGACGGGCAGGGGCGGGACATGCTGTCACGCATGCTCTACGGGCTGCGCGTGACGCTCGGCATGGGCGCGCTGTCGCTGGCCTTCGGCGGCGTGCTGGGCGTGATGGTGGGTTTCGCGGCGGCCTATTACCGGCGGCTGGATGGGCTGCTGATGCGTCTGATGGACATCATGCTGTCCTTCCCCGCCATCCTGTTCGGCCTGGCCATCGCCGCGATCTTCGGCCCCGGCATCACCTCGGTGGTCATCGCGCTGTCGGTCGCCACCGTGCCGCTGATGGCCCGCATCGCCCGATCCTCGGCGCTGGTCGTGCTCGGCCTCGACTATATCGAGGCAGCGCGTGCGCAAGGCATGGGCGATGCGCGGCTGATCGCGCGGCACCTGGCGCCGAATTGCCTTTCGCCGATCCTGGTCTTCGCCACGCTCCGCTTCGGCCAGGTGATCCTGCTCGGCTCGGCGCTGTCCTTCCTCGGCCTCGGCGCGCAGCCGCCGGTGGCCGAGCTTGGCGCCATGGCGTCCCAGGGGCGGACCTTTCTGTTTTTCGCCCCGCACATCTCGGTGCTGCCCTGCGCCGTGATCTTCGTGGTGGTGCTCGCCTTCAACGTACTGGGGGATGCGCTGCGCGACGCGCTCGATCCCCGTCTTCGGGTCTGAACGACAAGGGAGAGAACATTATGGGCTGGAACTTCCTTCGGCGCGGCGTGATGGGCGCGGTGGCGCTGGCGGGCTTGGCAGCGACGCTGCCTGCGGAAGCCCAGACACCGCGCAACACGGTCGTCTTCCTGCGCGAGATCGACGCCGACCGCTACGATCTGCACCGCTCCACCGCGCGCGGCGCGGGCGAGGTCGTCACCATGTTGACCGACACGCTGGTGACGATGGATTTCGACGGCCGCACCATCCGCCCCGGCCTCGCCGAGCGGTGGGAGGTCTCGCCGGACGGCAAGACCTACACCTTCCATCTCCGCCGCGACGTCACCTTCTGCGACGGCAAGCCGATGACGGCCGAGGACGTCGTCTATTCCATCAATCGCTGGCGCGACCCCGCGACGCGCAGCCCCGTCGCCTGGCGTGCCGGCCCGGTGAAGGAGGTGCGCGCGCGCGACCCATTCACCGTCGAATACGAGCTGAACGCCCCCTTCAGCGAGCTGCTGTCTCAGCTGACGCTCTTCTTCGCCGGGATCATCGACCGCGCGACGGTGGAACGCCTCGGCGACAATTTCGGCGCCCAGGGCTTCAACGGCACCGGGCCTTTCTGCTGGGTCAGCTGGACGCCGCGGAACGAGCTGGTGCTGCAGCGCCATCCGAACTACCGCTGGGGCAGCCCGATCTTCCAGAACCGCGGCCCCGCCCATGTCGAGCGCATCGTCTGGCGCGTGATCCCCGAACCGACTGCGCGGCTCGCTGCGATACAGACCGGCCAGGGCGATGTGACGCAATACATCCCGCCCGTCGCGCTCGAGAGCTTGCGCCGCGTACCGAGCATCACGCTGCACACCCAGCCCAACTATTTCTGGGACTTCTTTATGGGCTTCAAGGTGGACAAGCCCGTCGTCAGCGATCGCGCCATCCGCCGCGCCGTACACATGGCGGTGGACCGCACGGCGCTGACGCGCGCGGTCTGGTTCGGCTCCGCCGTGCCGGCGCGCAACATCGTCAACCCGAACACGCTCGACTACGACGCCGAAAGCGAGCGGCTGGTGCCGAACTTCGACCCCGCCGCCGCCGCGCGCACGCTGGACGAGGCTGGCTGGCGCGTCGGCGCCGACGGCATCCGCGTGAAGGATGGAACTCGGGCAAGCTTCCTCACCTATGGCATCAACACGCTTGAGAACCAGCGCCAGAGCGAGATCATCCAGCAGGCGCTGCGCCGCATTGGCATCGAGATGCGCATCCAGCTGTTCGACGCGACAGTGGCCTGGGGCCGGCTGGCGACGCAGGAATTCGACGCCTTCTTCCTGAGCTATCCCTACTTCTCGGCTGGCGACGCGCTGAACCTCTACTGGCATTCCCGCGCGCGGCCGACGCCGAACCGGATGAACTGGAACAACCCCCAGACCGACGCCTGGCTGGTGGAAGCGCAGACAGCGACCGATCCGCAAATCCGCGCCCGCGCACTCGCCAATGTCCAGCGCCAGCTGGCCGAGGAAGCGCCGTGGCTGACCATCGCGCGGGAGCAGCTCTTCGTCGCGAGTTCCAACCGCGTGCAGGGCGTGCGCGCGCACGGGCTCTACGGCATCGGGGTGTATAAGGGCCTCGATATCCGCGTGATCCGCTAAGGAGGACACGGGCATGACCACCGTCATCCGCAACGCCGATCTCGTTGTCGCCTGGGACGCCGGCACGAAGCAGCATGTCTATCTGCCGGATGCCGATGTCGCCTTCGACAGCGGCGCGCTGACCTTCGTCGGCCGGGGCTACAAGGGCCCGGCCGAGGAGGAGATCAGCGGGCGGGGGCTGATGGTCATGCCCGGCCTCGTCAACATCCACTCGCACCCGTCGAGCGAGCCGATGAACAAGGGGCTGATTGACGAGATCGGCAGCCCCGGCCTGTACAATTCCTCGCTCTACGAATTCATGCCGATCTTTCGCGCCGATGCGGAGGCAGTGCCGCATTGCGTGCGCGTGGCTCTTTCGGAACTGCTGCTGTCGGGCGTGACCACCGTCGCCGATCTCTCGATGGCCCATCCCGGCTGGCTCGACCTGCTGGCCGAAAGCGGCATGCGGGTCTGCATCGCGCCGATGTTCAAATCGGCGAAGTGGTACACGAAGAACGGCCATGTCGTGCAATACGAGTGGGACGAGGCCGCCGGCGAGAAGGCGATGGCCGAGGCGCTGACGCTGATCGAACGCGCCGAGCAACACGAAAGCGGACGGCTGTTCGGCATGGTCGTGCCTGCGCAGATCGACACCTGCACCGATGCGCTGCTCAAGGAAAGCTTCCAGGAGGCCGGCAAGCGCGGGCTGTCCTGGCAGATCCATGCCGCGCAGTCCGTCGTCGAGTTCCACGAGATCACCCGCCGTCACGGCATGACGCCGATCGGCTGGCTGGATTCCATGGGCCTTCTGTCGGACCGCTCGATCATCGGCCATGGCATCTTCCTCGATGACCATCCTTCGACGAAGTGGTGGACGGATAGCGATCTCAGGCGCCTGGCGGAGACCGGCACGACGGTCGCGCATTGCCCAACGGTCTTCGCGCGCCGCGGCATCACGCTGAAGAATTTCGGCCGCTACAAGCGCTCGGGTGTGAATATGGGCCTCGGCACCGACACCTATCCGCACAACATGCTCGATGAGCTGCGCCTTGCGGCCTATCTCGCCCGCACCCAGGCAGGCGATCCGCGCAGCCTCACCACCACGGAGCTATTCGATGCCGCGACCATCGGCGGCGCGACGGCGCTGGGGCGCGAGGATATCGGCCGCCTAGCCGCCGGCTGCCGCGCCGATTTCGTGCTGGTGGATGTGACGCACCCGATGATGCGCCCCGCCCGCGATCCGGTCCGCAGCCTGGTCTATGCCGCCGGCGACCGCGCGGTGAAGGATGTCTTCGTGGATGGCCGCAAGGTCGTCGCCGATGGCGAGGTGCAGACCATGGATTACCGCCAGGCCGCGGCACATCTGCATGAGGCGCAGAAGCGCGTGATCCAGAACGCCCCCGCGCAGGATTGGGCGCACCGGCCGGTCGAGGTCTCCTCGCCTCCGACCTTCCGCTGGCAGTGACCGAGCCTCTCCTCCGCATCGAAGGGCTGCGGACGGTCTTCCGCACCTCCATGGGCGAGATCGCCGCGGTGGATGGCGTGGATCTCACCGTGCCGCGCGGCCGCACGCTCGGCATCGTCGGCGAAAGCGGCTGCGGCAAGTCCATGCTGAGCCTCTCGGTCATGCGCCTGGTCCCCGCGCCGGGGCGCATCGCCGCGGGGCGGGTGATGCTGGACGGGCAGAACCTGCTCGACTTGCCGATGGCGCGGATGCGGGAGATCCGCGGCAGCCGCGTCGCCATGATCTTCCAGGAGCCGATGACCAGCCTGAACCCGGTGCACAGCATCGGCTGGCAGATCACGGAGGCGATGCGCGCGCATGACAAGCGCGCTTCCGACCGCGAGCTGCGGGAGCGCGCCATCGCGGCGCTCCAGCGCGTGCGCATCCCGGCGCCGGAGAAGCGCTTCGACGACTACCCACACCAGCTCTCGGGCGGCATGCGCCAGCGGGTGATGATCGCGATGGCGCTGGCATGCAAACCGGCACTGCTGATCGCCGATGAACCGACCACCGCGCTCGACGTCACGGTGCAGGCGCAGATCCTCGATCTGCTGCGCGAGCTGCAGGCGGAGACGGGGATGTCCATCATCCTCATCACCCACGACCTCGGCGTGGTGGCCGAGATGGCCGACGAGGTCGCGGTGATGTATGCCGGCCGCGTGGTGGAGCGCGCCGCGGCGACCGAGATCTTCGCCAGCCCTCAGCACCCCTACACGCTTGGCCTTCTCGGCTCGATCCCCCGCCTGGATGAGGATCGCGACAGGCTGCTGGCGATCGAAGGCGCGGTGCCGCCGCCCTTCGCGCTGCCGAAGGGCTGCCGCTTCCACCCGCGCTGCCCCTTCGCGGTCGAAGCCTGCAAGACCGAGCCACCACTGCTGGCCCCCGTCGCCGATGGCCACCTCGTCGCTTGTATCCGCGCACCTGTCGAGCAGCTGGCGGAGCTTGCCCAATGAGCGCGCTGCTGCAGGTCGAAGGCCTCGCCAAGCATTATCCGGTCAAGCGCGGGTTGTTGGGCAAGGCGCAGGGGCTGGTCCGGGCGGTGGATGGCGTCTCCTTCGCGCTCGCCCGCGGCGAGACGCTGGCGCTGGTGGGCGAGAGCGGCTGCGGCAAATCCACCACCGCGCGTCTTGTGCTGCGGCTGATCGAGCCCACCGCCGGCACCGTCCGCTTCGATGGCGTCGAGGTCGCGGGTGCGGCCGAGTTGCGCGCGCTGCGCCGGCGCGTGCAGGTGGTCTTCCAGGATCCCTACGCGTCGCTTAACCCTCGGCTACGCGTTGGCGAGGCGATCGCCGAGCCCATGGAGGTGCACGGGATCGGGGACACTGCCGCGCGCACCGCGCGGGTGAAGGAGCTGCTGGGCCTGGTCGGCCTCGCGCCCTTCCATGCGCAGCGCTACCCGCATGAATTCAGTGGCGGCCAGCGCCAGCGCATCGGCATCGCCCGCGCGCTCTCCGTGCAGCCCGAGCTGGTTGTCTGCGACGAGCCCGTCAGCGCGCTCGATGTCTCGATCCAGGCGCAGGTGGTGAACCTGCTGAAGGATTTGCAGCAGCGCTTCGGCCTCTCCTATCTGTTCATCGCGCATGACCTGGCCGTGGTGCGCCACATGGCCGATCGCGTGGCGGTGATGTATCTCGGCCAGATCGTTGAAACGGCGCCGAAGCGCGCGCTGTTCGCCAATCCGCGCCATCCCTATTCGCGCGCGCTGCTCTCGGCGATCCCGCATCCCGATCCGCGTCGGCGCGGGCGTGTCACGCCGCTTGGCGGGGATGTGCCAAGCCCGATGAACCCGCCGCCCGGCTGCCGTTTCCACACGCGCTGCCCGCATGCGCAGGCGATCTGCCGCGAACAGGCGCCGGTGCTCACCGAGATCGCGCCGGGCCATGCCAGCGCCTGCCATTTCGCCGCCGATCTGCCGCGCTTCGACGCCGGCGCGGGGGAGGGCATCCAGCCGGTCGCGGCGCGCCGGCTTGCGCTCTACGCCGCCGCCAAGGCGCGCCGCGATGGGCCGTGACCGCGTGATGCCTCGGCCACCCGGCAGGCTGGTCGCCCTCGCGCGCCTGCCCTAGTCTCGACGAACAGAAAGGGGAGGGCGCCATGGTGGTGCAGCTGGTCGCGCCGCGGCTGATGCTGATGGGCGGCGGGTCCGTGACGAAACTCGGCGAGGTGCTGACGCAGCTCGGCCTGTCGCGTCCGCTTATCGTCACCGATCCCTTCATGGTCTCCTCTGGCCTCATCGAGCATGCACTCGCGCCGCTGCGCGCGGCGGGCATGGCGCCGGCGGTCTTTGCCGACACCGTGCCCGACCCGACCGACACTGTGATCGTGGCCGGCGTCGCGGCCATGACGGCCGGCAATTACGACTGCCTCATCGGCTTCGGCGGCGGCAGCCCGATGGACACGGCGAAGGCCATGGCGATCCTCGGCGCCGCGCCTGCGGGCACGCATATCCGCGCCTTCAAGGTGCCGGCCGCGGCCAATGCGGCGGCGCTACCGGTGATCTGCGTCCCCACCACCGCCGGCACCGGCAGCGAGGCAACGCGCTTCACCGTCATCACCGACACCGAGCGCGACGAGAAGATGCTGATTGCCGGCCTCGGCGCGCTGCCGCTCGCGGCCGTGGTGGACCACGAGCTCACCTTCGGCCTGCCGCGCCGCATCACGGCGGATACCGGCATCGACAGCCTGACGCATGCGCTCGAGGCCTTCGTCAGCAAGCGCGCCAACCCTGTGGCGGACGACTATGCCCGCAGCGCGATGCGCCTGATTGCACCGAACCTCCGCCGCGTCTGGGCCGACCCGAAGGACGCGACCGCGCGAGAGGCGATGATGCGCGGCGCGACGCTGGCGGGGCTCGCCTTCTCTAACTCCTCCGTCGCACTGGTGCATGGCATGAGCCGACCCGTCGGCGCGCATTTCCACGTCCCGCACGGCATGTCGAACGCGATGCTGCTGCCGGCTGTCACGGCATTCGGCCTGGAAGCGGGCCGCGCGCGCTATGCCGAAGCGGCGCGCGTGATGGGCCTCGCCTCCGAGCAGGAAGGCGACCAATCGGCATGCGCGAAGCTCGTCGAGGAGTTG
>JBIKSZ010000163.1:0-8606 GCA_044348345.1 Roseomonas sp.
CAGCCAGGCTTTCGGTCTCGGTCGCCGATGACCGCTTTTGCAGCCTGGATCTAGGCCCAAACCTAAGCCGGAATCTTCCAGCTCAGCGCGATCCAAAAAATTTCAGGCAGATCACCCTCAGGAAACTGGCAGCGTGCGCGCGTTGCGTGACGATTGGATCCGCCGGACAGCCTACGCATCGGGGCCCCGCAGCCGCGCATCTCCGCTGCTGGTGCTTGCCGCTCCGATCATGCGGCTAACGGCAACCTCATCGGTCAGCAGCCAGCAGCGCTGAATGGCAGGGCCCGTCATCTCGACGTGTAAGATGCCGAGTATCAGCACACGAGCGCCGCTGGGAGGACCGAAGGTACCATGGCCAAGATGCGTGCCAGCCAGACGCCAGCGCAGCGCGAGGCGCGGCGGGCGTCCCGCCTCGTGCAGGGCGATTGCGTGATCTACACAAAGCCGCGCATCGGGCAGGGCAGAGAGATAAGATAGCAGGAAGCGATCCATGCCTTGCACGCCGTGCGCAATCTGCCCGCCCGGCAAATGGAAGGTGGCTGCGCGATCATGCGCATCGCGCAGCCGGGACAGGTCAAGGTCATTGACAAGTGCCGTCCAGAGCCGCGCCAGCGGCTCGGCTGCCGGCTGGATCAGGGCTTGCGCTACGGCACGGCCCTCGGCGACCTCGGCCCATTCCTCCAGATGCCAGGGGCGCAGGCCCGCTGCCCGATCGGCGGCCCCCAGCGCACGTCCGAGCGCTGCGGGATCAAGCCCGATTTGCCGGGCAACCGCCGCGGTATCACGCAGCAGCCATTCCTCGACGATCACGTCACCGACGAGGCGACAATCCGCGATGGCGCGTGTAACTACCTGGCGCCCAGTCGGTGGGCCAAACACACCGTCGCCCAGGTGTGTCTGCGTCGAGACGATGCGGTGGGAGGACAGCAGCCCATGTGCCGGCCCGTCGTCCGACCAGATGACATCTTCGCCCATCAACTGCCGGTCCGGGAATTGGTGCAGCGTCGCGATCGTACCGGCTACTACGTCCGTCACGCCCGCAACTGGGCCTGATTGGGTGTGCATCAGGCAATCAGGTGCGTAGTAGCGGCGGATCAGGCCGATGTTGCGGCCTTCCCATATGCGCTCGGTGATACCGAGGATGTAGTCGGGCAGCGTCCCGTACTCTGCCGAAAATCGGGTCATCGCTGTCTCGGCCGGGTGGATGCGCGTTCAATGAGTTCGCCGGTGACGACGACATGGCGCGGCGTGGTGTCCGGTTCCTCGACCAACGACAACAGCAGGTCAACGACTGCAGATACCATCGGCGGAATCGGCTGGGAAAAGGTGGTGAGCGAGTAGGCGGGCCAGCGCGCTGCCTCGACGTCGTCGAAGCCGACGAAGGCGACATCCTGCGGGATGCGCAGACCGAATTCTGCCGTCGCGACACCCATCGCCGCGATCGCCATGTGGTCATTGGCCGCGAAGACCGCATCCGGCCGGTCGCGTCGGGAGAAGAGCCGGCGTGCGGCATCGGCGGCGCCGTCGAAGCGATACAGGCCCGCCTCACGCGCGGACAGGCATGCCCCCCCGGCTGCCAGCCCCTCCAGGAAGCCGCGCTCGCGGTCGCGACTGGTGGAGGAGTTCTCGGTGCCAGCGATATAGGCGATCCGCTCATGGCCGCAGGCGGCCAGGAGTTCGCCGATCATGCGACCCCCCCGGCGGTTCTCGCCGGTGACGGCGGAGACCGATGCGACATCGCTCGTGCGGTTGAACAGTAGCACCGGGATTCCGGCCGCGCGGCATTCCTCGGCAAGCCGCGAGGAGAGCGTGGTGGAGGCAAGCACGACGGCGTCCACACGGTAGCGCAGCAGCCCGTCCAAGACCTGGTCGGCGGTTTCACTCAGTTCGGCGGTGAACAACAGGATCTGGTAGCCCCGTGCCTGCAGCGCGCGCGACAGGGCGTCAAGCACATCCGGATAGAAGTGGTTCTGCAGATAGGAGGCAGCGACGCCGATGATGCGAGATCGTGCGGTGATCAGCGACCGGGCGATGGCGTTCGGCCGATAGCCAAGCGCGGCGGCGGCGCTACGGACGCGCTCGCGGAGGTCGGCGGATATGCTCGCGCCCGGCGTGAAGGCACGTGAAACGGCGGATTGCGACACGCCCGCGCGCCGCGCGACGTCCTGCGCGGTGACGTGGCGGGGCCGCGGGTTGCTCATTCGGCCGTCCAGCCTCCGTCCACGATCAGCGGCGCACCGGTCATCAGCGACGAGGCATCGCCCGCGAGGAACAGGATCGCTCCCATCAGATCCTCCACCTGGCCAAGCCGCCCGAGCTTGATACGAGAGAGCACGGAAGTGCGGAAGGACTCGTCAGCGAAGAACGGGCGGGTCATCGGCGTCTCGATGAAGGTGGGGCAGAGCGTGTTCACCCGGATGCCATGCGGTGCCAGGTCGAGCGCCATCGCCTTCGTCATCCCCTCCATGGCAGCCTTGGAGGCGCAGTAGACGCTGCGGCGCGGGCCGCCGACATGGCCCATCTGCGAGGAGATGTTGATAATCGAGCCCTGCGCGCCGGCCGCGATTAGCCCGCGCGCCACGGCTTGCGCGACGAAGAAGGTGGCGCGCAAGTTCAGCCCGAGGACCGCGTCGAAATCTTCCGGCGTCACCTCGGTGACGGGGGCCGGACGATTGGTGCCCGCGTTGTTGACCAGGATGTGGAAGGGCGGACGGGCAGCCAGCACCGCGCGCATCGCCTCGATATCGGTGACGTCGATCGCCAGCGCCTCAGCCAGTCCGCCCTCGGCGCGGATCGCCGCTGCGGCGCTCTCGATCTCGGCAGAGGAACGAGCAGCCAGTGTCACTGCCGCGCCGGCTTCCGCGAGCGCGGCCGCGGCTGCGAGGCCGATGCCGCGCCCGGCGCCGGTGATCAGCGCCCGCCGGCCGTCGAGCCGGAACGAGGGCGTGCGCGGCAGGCTCATTCGGCCGCCCCGGCATAGGGCACATTGCGCCCGCCATAGCGGCGGACACGGACATTGGCCTGTTCCCCATGCCCCGCAAAGCCTTCGAGCATGCAAAGGCGCGAGCAATAGGCGCCGATCATGGCGGAGGCCTCGTCGGTCAGTACGCGCTGGTAGGTCACGGTCTTGAGGAACTTGCCCACCCACAAGCCGCCCGTGTAGCGCGCCGCACCCTTCGTCGGCAGGGTATGGTTGGTCCCGATCACCTTGTCGCCGTAGCTGACATTGGTGCGCGGACCGAGGAACAGCGCACCGTAGTTGGTCATGTTCCGTAGGAAGAGGTCGTCGTTCCGGGTCATGACCTGGACGTGCTCGGACGCGATGCGGTCGGCTTCCCGGACCATCTCGTCCAGGTCGTCGCAGACGATCACCTCCCCATAGTCGCGCCAGGCCTGGCCGGCGATCGCGCCGGTGGGCAGGATGGCCAGCAGGCGTTCCACTTCCTGCATTGTCGCTTGTGCTAGGCGTTCCGAAACCGTCAGCAGAATGGCCGGCGAGGTCGGGCCGTGCTCGGCCTGGCCGAGCAGGTCGGTCGCGCAGATCTCCGCATCCACCGTCTCGTCGGCGATGATCAGCGTCTCGGTGGGGCCGGCGGGCAGGTCGATGCCGACGCGCCCGAACAATTGGCGCTTCGCCTCCGCCACATAGGCGTTCCCGGGCCCGACCAGCATGTCGACGGGCGATATGCGCTCGGTGCCGATGGCCATGGCGCCGACCGCCTGCACGCCGCCAATGCAGTAGATCACGTCTGCACCGGCGAGGTGCTGCGCCGCGACGATCGCCGGCGCGGGACGACCCTGGTAGGGTGGGGCGCAGGTGACGACGCGCGGTACGCCGGCGACCTTGGCGGTGATTACCGACATATGGGCGGAGGCGAGCAGGGGGTACTTGCCGCCCGGCACGTAGCAGCCGACCGAGTTCACCGGGATGTTGCGGTGGCCGAGGACGACGCCCGGCAGCGTCTCCACTTCGATGTCGGTGAGAGCCCGGCGCTGGTGTTCGGCGAAGTTGCGCACCTGCTCCTGCGCGAAGCGGATATCGTCGAGTGCGCGCTGCGGCAGTTCCGAGAGGCAGGCGCGGATCTCGGCGTCTGTCAGGCGGAAATCCTCGCGATCCCAGCCATCGAAGCGGATGGACATGTCACGGATGGCAGCGTCGCCGCGGGCCTCGATGTCGGTGAGAAGGGCTTCGACCGTCGCGCGGACCTTGGCGTCTGCATCCGCCTTCTCGGCGGCGGCGATCGATCGTTTCAGCCAGCGGGCCATGCTGCGTTACCCCAATTTGCGTCTGTGGCGCGATGTCGCCGGTTGCACGAATGCTAGACAAGCCATGCATACGAATGCAACATGACTGCCGCGACGTTCTGGAAGCTTCGACGTTCCGGAGCGGCGCAGTGGAGCCCTGAGCCCGGATTCCCCGGAAATGGGGGCATACGTATGCAAGGCCGCCTCAGATCGGCCGCGTGAAGGGGAGAGACGCCGCATGACCATGCCAGCCACCCTGCTTGACCGCCGCCGTCTGCTCGCGGGCGCCGCTGCCGGCGCCGCCGCACTTGCCCTGCCGGGCGGCGCCGGCGCGTCGATTGCCAACACGCCGGGGCTGAGGCCGGGCCGCCCCTTCGCTGGCACCGAGCTCAAGGTGCTCTGCGTTGTCGCGAGCCAGTTCCGCGCGCACGAGGCGCGCCTTGCCGCCTTCACCGAGCAGACCGGCATCACCGCGCGCTACACCTTCGTGCCCTTCGCCAGCATGCGTGAGAGCCTGACGGCCGAGATGGTCGGGGGCGGCGGCGACTTCGACCTCGTCGTCGTCATGGACCAGTGGGTAGCCTCGCTCGCCAACCTGCTCGAGCCGCTTGATGCGCGCGTGCGCGACAAGGCCATCCCGCTCGACCGCTGGCCGGAGGCGCATCTGCGGCAGGGGCGGGTGAACAACCAGCTCCTCGGCCTGCCGAGCCGCGGGCATGTGCAGTTGCTGTTCTACCGGAAGGACATCTTCGAGCGGCACAACCTGACGCCCCCCGCCACGTGGGAGGAGCTGGTGGAGACGGGCCGCCGTATCCAGGAGCGGGAGCCCAACATCTCGGGCGTCGCGGTGCCGTACGGCCGGGGCAACGGCCAGAACCTTATGGTCTGGTACAACTTCCTTTGGGGGCGCGGCGCCGCGCTGTTCGACGAGCGCGGCCAGCCCGCCTTCAACAGCGAGGCCGGGCTGCAGTCCGTGCAGGATTATGTGGACCTGCTGCGGCGCCACCGGATCACGCCCGCGGGCGCGGTGTCCTTCACCGAGCAGGATGCAGTGAACAGCATGGGCCAGGGTAACTCGGCCATGCTGCCGGTGTGGTGGTGGGTGCGCTCGACGCTCGTGAACCCGCAGTCGAGCCGCCTGACGGATGCGCAGATCGGTTTCGCGCCGATGCCGTCCTATGCGGGGCGCCCGCGCACCACCTTCACCAATACCTGGGTGTGGGGCATCACGCGCCGGTCCCGCCGCAAGGATGCGGCGGCGGAGCTGTTGGCCTGGATCGCCAACCCCGCGCTTGAGCGCGAGGTGTTGCTCGACCCACGTGAGAGCGACGTTGTGTCCGTCATGACGCCGAACCTGCTGGACGAGGCGGTGAACGCCCGCTTCGGCGGCATGCACCGCTTCGCCGCGGAAGGCCTGCGCGCGACGCAGAGCATCACCTTCGGCCCCGAATGGCCACAGATCAGCGAGGTGCTGGAGATCGCGATGAACGAGGCCGCGACCGGCACGCGCAGCGTCGCGGACGCTTTCAACAACGCGGCCGCGCAGGTCCGCCGGATCAGCCGCCGCGGCTGATCCTACGATGCGGGACCGCTGGCTGAAATACGTCCTGCTTCTGCCGGCGGCCCTGCTGGTGGTGGGGACGGCGATCTGGCCGCTCGCCGTCTCCCTGACCACGAGTTTCCGCGACTGGCGCCTGACGCGGTCGCTCACACCCGGCGAGTTCGTGGGGCTTGAGCACTATGCCGTGGCGCTGACCGACGACCCGGACTTCGCGAATGCGCTGCGCGTCACGGCCGCCTTCGTCGGAATCGACGTCACCATCACGGTGCTGAGCGCGCTCGGCCTCGCGCTGCTGCTGCGCCGGGCGGGCGTGCTGCAGAGCGTCACGCGCGCGGTCCTGATCCTGCCTTTCGCCGTCTCGCCTGCGCTCGTCGGTATCTCCTTCCGCTTCATGTTCAACGCGGAGATGGGGGTGTTCACCTGGCTGGCAGGCACGCTCGTACCTTGGCTGCGTGGCTTCGTGTGGCTTGCTGACCCCTGGGCATCGCTGCTGGTCCTGGTCTTTTCCGATGTCTGGCGATGGGTGCCCTACATGACGCTGGTTGTGCTGGGCGGCTTGTCGGCCCTGCCGCGGGAACCCGAGGAGGCGGCGCGGATCGACGGCGCGACGGAATGGCAGGTGCTGCGCGATGTCACGCTGCCCGCGCTGCTGCCGGTTCTGGCCGTGGTGGCGGTGCTCAAGACCGTCTTCGCGCTGAAGATGTTCGACCAGGTGGTGACGCTGACCGGCGGCGGGCCCGGCACTTCCACCGTCACCCTAGCCTATCTCGTCTATAATCTCGCCTTCCGCTGGTTCAACATGGGCTACGCCTCCGCCGTCGCCTGGATCCTGACGGCGATGCTCGTCGTGCTGGCGGTGTTCTATATGCGACTTGTGCTGCGGAAGCCGGACGCATGAGCCGCGCGATTGTCCGGCGTCTAGCCTGGCGTGGCGTGCAGTCCGCGCTGCTGCTGCTGGTGCTGTTCCTGATCTTGTTTCCGATCGTGTGGATGGCGCTGACCGCCTTTAAGCGGCCTGTGGATCTCTTCGGGCTGACCTTCCTGTTCACGCCCACCTTCGACAATTTCCGTACCATCTTCGCGCATCCCTGGAACATCGGTGCGACGCTGTGGAACAGCTTCGTGGTGGCCGGGCTCACGGTGCTCATCGCCATTCCGGCAGCCACCCTCGCGGCATACTCCTTCAGCCGCTTCGAGATGCCTCTCAAGGGCGGGCTATTCTTCCTGATCCTGGCGACGCAGTTCATTCCCGCGGTCGTGGTGGTGCTGCCCTTCTATCTGCTGTTCCGCGACCTCGGGCTGCTCGACACGCATCTGGCGCTGGTCATCGTCAACCTCGCGATCGTGACGCCCTTCGCGGTGTGGATGCTAAAGGGCTTCCTCGACGCCGTCCCGACCGAGAGCGAGGAGGCTGCGCTCGTGGATGGCGCGACCAGGCTGCGCGTCATCCTGGATATCGTCGTGCCGATGATCTGGCCGGGCGTGATGGTCACCACCGTCTTCTGCTTCGTGCTGACCTGGAACGAGTTCCTCTTCGCCCTGATCCTGACGCGGGAGGACGCGGTAACCCTGCCGGTCGGCATCACGCGCTTCCGCACGGAGCGCGGCGACCTGTGGGAACTGATCGCCGCTGCTGGCATCCTGATATCCATCCCGATGTTCCTGCTTTCCTCCGTCATCCAGCGGCACTTCGTGCGTGGGATGACCGGCGGCGCCGTGAAGTGAGGGCCCGATGGCCGATGTGACGCTCCGCGACGTGACCAAGGCCTGGGGCGGCTTCACCGCCGTGAAACGCCAGTCGCTCGAGATCCGCGACGGGGAGTTCATGGTGCTGCTCGGCCCGTCCGGCTGCGGCAAGACAACGACGATGCGGATGATCGCGGGGCTGGAGGAGCCGTCGGCTGGGGACATCCTGATCGGCGGCCGCCGCGTGAACGACCTGCCGCCGCGCGAGCGGGACATCGCGATGGTGTTCCAGTCCTACGGCCTCTACCCGCACATGACGGTCGCGGACAATATCGGCTATCCGCTGAAGCTGCGCGGCATCCGCGGCACCGAGCGCGAGCGCCTGGTGCGGGAGGCAGCGGCGAAGGTCGAGCTGGGAGAGCTTCTGCACCGCAAGCCACGCGAGCTGTCCGGCGGCCAGCGGCAGCGCGTGGCCCTTGCGCGCGCCATCATCCGGCGCCCGACCGTCTTCCTGATGGATGAGCCGTTGTCAAATCTCGACGCGAAGCTTCGCGTCTCGACCCGTGCCGAGATCAAGCATCTGCAATACGAACTCGGTGTCACCACCGTCTACGTCACCCATGACCAGATCGAGGCGATGACGCTGGCGCACCGCGTGGCGGTGATGAATGCGGGCGAGATTCGGCAGCTCGGCACGCCGGAGGAGATCTATGACCGGCCGGCGGACCTGTTCGTGGCGGGCTTCATTGGATCGCCGCCCATGAACCTGCTGCGGGGCGAGGTCGCGGATGGCGAATTCCGTGCGCCCGGCGATGTCCGGATGCCGGTGCGCCATGCCCATCGCGGCCCCGCCGTACTCGGCATCCGGCCGGAGGATATCCGCGTGGTCGCGCCGGAAGACGGAGCCATTCGGGCCGCGATCTACACGGTGGAGCTGACGGGCGAGAGCACGCTCGTCACCGCCGATGTCGGCAGCGCGCGCATCAGTGCGCGCGCCGACCGCGCCTTCCGCGCCCCGATCGGGACCCCTATCGGCCTCGCGATCGACGCCGCGCGCCTCTCCCTGTTCGACTGTTCGACCACCCTTCGCCTGACGGATCCGACATGACAGACC
>JBIKSZ010000390.1:0-2573 GCA_044348345.1 Roseomonas sp.
ATGGGCCAGCGCTACGACAGCGGCGACTTTCGTCAGTTGTTCGACGCCGCGCTCGCCAAGATGGACTGGGCGGGCTTCGAAACGCGCCGCAGTGAAGCCGCGAAGCGCGGGAAGAAGCGCGGTATCGGCGTCGCCTACTACCTGGAAGCCACTGGCGGCGGCCCGACGGAGAACGCCAAGGTCGTCTTCGCCGATGACGGCATGGTGGACGTCTATGTCGGCACGCAATCCACCGGCCAGGGCCATGAGACCGCCTATGCGATGCTCACCAGCCATGAGCTCGGCATCCCCGTGGACCGCATCCGCGTGAAGCAGGGCGATTCCGAAACCCTGCCCGATGGCGGCGGCACGGGCGGCGCGCGCAGCCTCTATTCCGAAGGCCAGGCGATCCTGGTGACGACCGCGAGCGTCATCGAAAAGGGCAAGCAGGCCGCGGCCGAGCATCTGGAAGCCGCCGTCGCCGATATCGAATTCGCGCCGAAGGAAGGCCACTTCGCAGTGGCGGGCACCGACCGTGCGGTCGGCATCCTCGACCTTGCGGCCGCGCAGCGGAAGCGCGTGGCGGCGGGCCAGTCCACCATCCTGCTCGATGCGATGGAGACGGCGAAGATCGATGCGCACACCTTCCCCAATGGCTGCCATGTGGCCGAGGTGGAGGTGGACCCCGACACCGGCATCGTCACCGTGCCGCGCTACATCGTGGTGGACGATGTCGGCCATGCGCTGAACCCGCTGATCGTGCGCGGCCAGGTGCATGGCGGCGTTGCGCAGGGCCTGGGCCAGGCGCTGATGGAGCGCACGGCCTATGACAATGGCAGCGGTCAGCTGCTCTCGGCGAGCTTCATGGACTACGCGCTGCCGCGGGCCGACGACCTGCCCGACATCGACGTGGACCTGATCGAAGTGACCTGCGAGACCAACCCGCTCGGCGTGAAGGGCGCGGGCGAGGCCGGTGCGGTGGGCTCGCCGCCGGCGGTGATCAATGCGCTGGTGGATGCGCTGGGCGGCAAGGTGGTGGACATGCCAGCCACGCCCGAAAGCGTCTGGCGCGCGCTGCGGGCGGCCTGAGAGACCGCCCCATTAAGGTTTGACCTGCGGCCCGCAGGGCCGAGCGGCCGAATGGCCGCCGCCGCTTATGCGGCGAAGCCAAGCCGCGCGGATGCGCGGCGCGTCACGCCGCAGGCGTGCCTTCGGCACGACGCGTCTGAGGGGCACGAAGGTGAAACCTTCGTGCGCTTGGTATGAGAGACCGCCCGGCGCACGCCGACTACTGGAAGACGAGGTTCGTAACCCGGCAGGTATCCACCTGCCGGCGTTCCTCGGGCCGGCCATCCGCCCAGATGATGCGGATATCGTTCACGCAGTCGCCGGTGGGCAGCCGCACCGCCAGATGCGCACCGGGCTGCATCGGCTGCGGCAGGCGCTGCGCGCCCCAATCCGTATCCCGCGCGGAGGAGACATAGGCCTCGCGCATCGGCTGGCGACCGTGGTTGACCAGGTTGAAGGACGGGTTGCCCTCCGCCGCGCGCGGCGTGGCGGGCGGCGCGGCGGGTGCAGCCGCGGCGCCGAAGACCATTTCGGTAATCGCGCAGGTGTTGACGTTGCGCCGCTCCTCCGGCCGGCCATTGGCATAGACCACGCGGATATCCTGCTGGCACCCCGCGGCCGGCGCGATGCGCACGGGAAAGCTGCGGCCATTCGGCAGCACATCCTGCCCCAGCAGGTCGCGCCCCCAATTCGGCTGCGTCGCCGCCGAGACATAGACCTCGTTGATCGTCTGGCCGCTGCGGTTGATCAGGTTGAAGGACGGATCGCCCTGCGCCGCGGCCAGGCCAGGCAGCAGGCTCATCGCCACAGCAAACAAGGCGCGTCGCACGCGCATCGCGGGTCTTCTCCGGAGCGGTCTGGACGCCAAGGCTACCCCACGCACCAGCCCTGCGGGAAGCCGTGGGGCGCGGTCAGGACACGGCGATGCGCGGGGCCAGCGGCTCGGCCTCGGGCAGGCCCTCCCAGCCGGCGATATCCTCCATCGCCGTCCGGTCCAGGATCTCGAGCCGCCCCTTCTGCAGCGTCGCCACGCCATCCTTGCGCAGCACCGCCAGTGCGCGGTTCGCATGCTCCACCGACAGCCCCAGCGCATCGGCCAGATGCGCCTGCTTCAGCGGCAAGGCAGCGCCGCGCGCATCGCCGCCGCCCCGCCGCTGCAGCCTTCCATGCAACTCCAGCAGCAGATGCGCCACGCGCCCCACCGCATCGCGGCGGCCCAGGCTGGTCAGCCGTCCGCGCAGCCGGGCGCGATCGCGCGACAGCCCCTCGGCATAGGACAGCGCCACCCCCGGCTCGCGCCCCATGAACTCGCACAGCCGATCGCGCGAGAGGATGCAGAAGGATGCATCGGTCAGCGCCTCGACCTCCGCCCCATCCTCGCTGCGCTCGACAAGATCGCCGGGCAGGTGGAAATCCAGCACCTGCCGCCGTCCATCCGCCGTCGCGGTCCAGGAAAAGGCCCAGCCGGCATAGAGGGTGAAGACGCTGTCCCGCACGGCCTCTCCGGCGCGCACCAGCCGCACACC
>JBIKSZ010000164.1:0-8596 GCA_044348345.1 Roseomonas sp.
GCCCGCGGAGCGGGCGCCGGCGATTGAGGCCAAGACACTCGATACCCGCGGTCATTGCAAATGACCGTGGGGATCAGACCAGGAAGATCCACATCAACGCAAGGATGGCGATCGTCGCCCCGGCCGACCAGGTCGTGCCGGTCATGAACCAATCATACATGGCCGTGCGCTCGGCCATGATGTCCTCGGCCTTGACCTCGACCAGTTCGATGGTCTGCGCGCCCTGCTCGGCCATGTTCGTTCCCCGTTTTCGCTCAGCGTTCCGCTGGCGTTGTAGAAAGCGGCGCGGGACCGGGCAAGGGGTTCGCCAGCGCGCTCGCTGCCCCTGGTGCGGCGATCCGCGCGATATCCCCCTCGATCCGCACCAGCCCGCCCGCGAGCCAGCCGAGCGCAGCGGGATAGAGACGGTGTTCCTGCTCCAGCACGCGCGCGGCGAGGCTCGCTTCCGTGTCCTCTGCCAGCACCGGCACGGCGGCCTGGGCCAGGATCGGGCCCTCATCCACGCCGGGGCGGACCAGATGCACCGTGCAGCCATGCAGCCTGACGCCGGCGGCGAGCGCGCGGGCATGGGTGTCGAGGCCCCGGAAGGCGGGCAGCAGGGAGGGATGGATGTTCACCAGCCGGTCGCGCCAGCGGGTGCAGAAGCCCTCGGTCAGCACGCGCATGAAGCCGGCCAGCGCCAGCAACTCGACGCCATGCCGGGCGAGTTCGGCGTCTATCGCGCGCTCGAAGCCCTCCCGGTCGCGGCCGAAGGGGCGGGATTCGACGATGGCCGTCGGCACGCCCCGCGCCGCGGCATGGGCAAGCCCGGCCGCATCGGCGCGGTTCGACAGCACCAGCACGATCTCGGCCGGATAGGCCGGGTCGGCCGCGGCGGCGAGCAGCGCCGCCATGTTGCTGCCGCGGCCCGAGATCAGGACCGCGGTCGGGACGCGGCGCATCAGCCCGGCCAGCGCGGCCCGAGGTGATCCACCCGCACCGCCGCGGGGCCCTCGGTGGCCTCCAGCACGCCGATGCGGCTGACCGTCTCGCCGCCGGCGCGCAGCAGCGCTTCCGCCGCTTCGGCCTGCGCGGCGGCGACCACGACGACCATGCCGATGCCGCAGTTGAACACCCGCAGCATCTCATCGGCCGCGATGCCGCCCGCCTGCGCCAGCCAGGCGAAGACCGGCGGCACGGCGAAGGCGCGGGCGTCGAGCGCGGCCAGGACGCGGGCCGGCAGCACGCGCGGCAGGTTGCCGGGCAGGCCGCCGCCGGTGATATGCGCGGCCGCCTTCACCAGCCCCGCCCGGTGCGCCGCCAGCAGCGGCTTCACATAGATGCGCGTCGGCGTGAGCAGCGCTTCGGCCATGCTCTGGCCGGGGGCGAAGGGAGCGGGGTCGGCCAGCGTCAGCTGTGCTGCCGCCAGCACCCGCCGGACCAGGGAGAAGCCGTTGGAATGCACGCCGGAACTCGCGAGCCCCAGCAGCACGTCGCCCGGGCCGATATCGCCCCGCGGCAGCAGCGAGCCGCGCTCCGCGGCACCCACCGAGAAGCCCGCGAGGTCATAGTCCCCGCCCTTGTAGAGGCCCGGCATTTCCGCCGTCTCGCCACCCACCAGCGCGCAGCCGGCGATACGGCAGCCCTCGGCGATGCCGGCGACGACCTGCCGGGCCTGATCCACCTCGAGCTTGCCGGTTGCGAAATAGTCCAGGAAAAACAAGGGCTCCGCGCCCTGCACCACCAGATCGTTCACGCACATCGCGACCACGTCCTGGCCGACCGTGCCATGGATGCCGCTGTCGATGGCCAGCTTCAGCTTGGTGCCGACGCCATCGGTGGAGGAGACCAGCACGGGGTCCTGGAACCCCGCCGCCTTCAGGTCGAACAGTGCGCCGAACCCGCCGAGGCCGCCCATGGTACCGCTGCGGTTGGTGGCCTTGGCCAGCGGCTTGATGGCCTCCACCAGCGCATCGCCGGCCTCGATGTCCACGCCGGCGTCGCGGTAGGTCAGGCTGGTCATGGCGGCACCCGATCGGCTATGCGCAAGGGGTCAGAAGAGGAATGCGCAATGCCGCTCGGCACGGACGGCACCAGGCAGACGCAGGGGACCCGCGCGGAGCGCGGAAACAACCACGCGGGGCGCTGCGGCGCAATCGCCGCCGCCACGCTGCTGGCCGGCGTCCTGCTGCTGCCAGCCCTGCCGGCCGCGCAGACCCAGGCCCCCTTCGCCGAGGCTGCCTCGGCCGACAACCCGCTGGTACAGCGCGATGTCCCGGCCGAGGCGGTGGCCGAGAACGCCGTCGCGGCCCGCGACAGGGCGCTCGCTGCCGGCCAGCGCATCGCCTATGAGCGGATGGCCGCCGCAATGGGCCTGCCGCTCAACCTCTCCGACCCGCAGATCGAGGCGCTGGTCTCCTCCCTCGTCATCGAGAGCGAACGGATCACGCCGCGCGGCTACAGCGCGCGCATCACGGTGAATTTCAACCCCGCCGGCACCGGCCCCCGCCCGCCCCAGGCCCCGCCGCCCACCAGTGCGGCGGTCGCCAGCGTGGAAGCGGTGGCGCGCTATCGGTCCTTCCGGGATTATGTGGACCTCAGCCGGCGCCTTGCGGCCCAGCCCGCCGTCGCGCGGGTGGAGGTGCTGGCGATCTCGGGTGAGGCAGCGCGGCTCCGGATCGGCCTGCGCAGCCAGCCGGATGCGGCGGCGGCGGAGTTGGCCCAGGGCGGGCTGCTGCTCGGCCAAGGTGCGCCCGGCGAGGGATGGCGCATCGGCCTTGCCGGGGGGCGCTGACACCGGCCAGGGCGGCCCAGGGGCGGGCGCGCCGCCCGAGGCAGGGCTGTTCACCCTGCCCAATGCCATCACCTTCGCCCGGCTCTGCGCCGTGCCGCTGGCGGTGTGGCTGGTGCTGCAGCACCGGCTCGACCTTGCCTTCTATGTCTTCGTCGCCGCCGGCGTGTCGGATGCGGTGGATGGGTGGCTCGCGCGGGTGATGAATGCGCGGTCCCGCCTTGGCGCCATCCTCGACCCGGCGGCGGACAAGGCGCTTCTGGTGTCGATGTATGTTACGCTCGCGGCGATCGAGGTCTTGCCGGATTGGCTGGCGATCCTCGTCGTGTTCCGTGACCTCCTGATCGTTGGGGGCGTTCTGGTGCTCTACCTGCTCGGGCAGCCGCCGGCGATCCAGCCGATCCTGCTGTCCAAGGCGAATACGGCGCTGCAGATCCTGCTGGCCGCCGCGGCGCTGCTGGTGGCCGGCTTCGGGCTGCAGGCGGCAACGCTGCTCGATGCGCTGGTGCTGGCCACGGCCGTGACCACCTTCGCTTCGGGCGCGGCCTATGTCTGGCACGCGGCACGGCGCAACCGATGAGGGAGGAGGCGAAGCCCCCCATCGTCGCGCCGCCCGCGCCGCCACCGGCCGAGGCCGTGCGTGCTGCGGGTTGGCTCCCGGCGGATGGCGCGCGCAACGCGACGCGTGCGCAGCGTCTGGCGCTGATCTTCGGCGTGCTGGCGGCGCTGATCTTCGCGCTCTGGACCTTCTCGCCGATCCTGACGCCCTTCGTGCTGGCGGGCTGCATCGCCTATTTCCTGGACCCGGTCGCGACGGTGCTGGCGCGGCTTGGGGTGAACCGGGCGCTTGGCGCCTTCCTGCTGATTCTTGGCCTTGCGGCGCTCTGCCTGCTGGCCATGCTGCTGC
Organism: Roseomonas sp.; assembly: GCA_044348345.1. Lineage (GTDB taxonomy): Bacteria > Pseudomonadota > Alphaproteobacteria > Acetobacterales > Acetobacteraceae > Falsiroseomonas. The sequence goes on from JBIKSZ010000164.1 coordinate 3,678, forward strand.
TTTATCCGCTGCTGATCGCGCAGATCGGCATCATGATCCAGCGGCTGCCCGCCTATGTCGCCGGCATCGGCATGCTGGTCCGGCAGGCGCTGGAAGCCGCGCAGGAGGCCTTCGGGCCTGAGGTCGTGGACGCGCAGCTGCGCGACCTCGCGGTGCGCCAGGCGGGCGCGATGGTCACCTTCCTCGGCACCGCGGTGGGGCGCCTCATCGGCGGCGGCTTCGCGCTGTTCAACGTCTTCACGCTGCTTGTCGTGACGCCGGTCGTTGCCTTCTACCTGCTGCGCGACTGGCCGCGCATTCTCGCGCGCGTGGACAATTGGCTGCCGCTGCGCTCGGCGCACACGCTGCGGCAGCTCGCGCGCGACACCGACCGGGTGCTGTCGGCCTGGCTCCGCGGGCAGCTGCTGTGCTGCCTGATCCTCGGCCTGTTCTACGCGATGGGGCTGCAGCTGGTCGGGCTGGAGCTTGGTCTGATCGTCGGCCTGATGTCCGGCGTGCTGAGCTTCATCCCCTATGTCGGCTCCATCACCGGCTTCGCTGTCGCGCTTCTGCTGGCGGCGGCGCAGTTCGGCACCTGGGAAGGGGTCGGCCTTGTCGTTCTGGTCTTCGTGGTGGGCCAGGCGGTGGAGGGCTACATCATCTACCCGCGCCTGCTCGGCAACCGGGTCGAGCTGCATGCGGTGTGGGTGATCTTCGCGCTGTTTGCCGGCGGCGTCGCCTTCGGCTTCCTCGGCGTGCTGCTGGCCGTGCCAATGGCCGCGGCCGTCGGCGTGATCGCGCGCTACTGGCTGCGCCGCTACCTGGAAAGCCCGCTCTACCTGGATCCGCCGCGGACGGGGTCCTGAATGACGGGTGATCCCGCCGCACCGCGCCAGCTGCCCCTGCCGCTGCCCATCGCGCCTTCCGCCGCGCGGGCCGATCTGGTGGAGGACGCTTCGAACGCCGAAGCGCTGGCCTGGCTCGACCGGCCCTTCGACTGGCCGGCGCATCGCCTTGCGCTGTTCGGCCCGCCTGGGGTCGGCAAGTCGCACATGCTGCGCGCCGCCGCGACGGCGGGCGGCTGGCGGCTTTTGGATGGCCGCGCGCTGACGCCCGCTTTGGCGCTCGCCCCCGCCGAGGGCACGGCGCTCGATGACGCCGAGGCCGCGCCCGAGGTCGCGCTGTTCCACCTGATCAACCGCGCCGCCGAAACCGGCGCGCCGCTGCTGCTGGCGGCCCGCGTGGCGCCGGCCCGCTGGCCTGTCGGGCTGCCCGACCTCGCCTCCCGCCTGCGCGCGACCTTCGCGGTCGGGATCGGTGCGCCGTCGGACGGGTTGCTGGAAGCGCTGCTGGCCAAGCACCTGGCCGACCGGCAGCTCCGCGTGGGGCCTGAGGTGCGCGCCTGGCTGCTGGCCCGCCTGCCGCGGGAGGCCGCGGTGGTCGCGGCGGCCGTCGCGCGGCTCGATGCCGCGGCGCTGGCGGCGGGCGCGGCCATCACCCGCCCCTTCGCGCGGGAGACGCTGGCCGGGCTGCTGGCCGATGATGACCATTCCGTTGCAGGGGCCTCCGCCACCTCGCCGCCCCCGGGCGCCTTGGGCTAGTCTGCCGCGCATGGACACGCTGCCGACCGAGCCCGCCCCCTGCATCGGCGCCGAGGATCCCGCGCGCTTCATCAACCGCGAGCTCTCCTGGCTGGCCTTCAACACCCGCGTGCTGGAGGAGGCGGCGAACCCCCGCCACCCGCTGCTGGAACGCCTGCGCTTCGTTGCGATCTCTGCCTCCAACCTCGATGAATTCTATTCCGTGCGCGTCGCGGGGCTGGTCGGGCAGGAACGCGCTGGCGTCGCCAAGCTGTCCTCCGACGGGCTGACGCCCGCGCGTGCGCTGGCCGCGATCCACACCGAGGCGCAGGGGCTGATCGAAGGCCAGCAGGCCGCCTGGCGCGAATTGCGCGCGCTGCTCGAAGACGCCGGCGTCACCGTCTGCCGGCCGGAGGCACTGACGCTCGCGGACCGGACCTGGCTCGAAGGCTATTTCGCCGACCGCATCTTTCCGGTGCTGACGCCGCTGGCGGTCGATCCCGCGCATCCTTTCCCCTTCATCGTCAACCTCGCGCTCTGCATGGTGCTGAAGCTGGTGCGCGAGGAGGATGGCGGCACGATGCGCGCCCTGCTGCCGCTGCCGCCCCAGGTCGAGCGCTTCATCCGCCTGCCGCCCGAGGATGCCTGCCGGGACGACCCGCGGGACGTGCAGGCGAAGCATCCGGCCATCCGCTTCGTGATGCTGGAAGACCTGATCGGCCTGTTCCTCGACCGGCTCTTCCCCGGCTTCGTTCCCGCCGAGACCGGCCTGTTCCGCCTGATCCGCGACACCGATGTGGAGTTCGAGGAAGAGGCAGAAGACCTGGTGCGCAGCTATGAGACGGCGCTGAAGCGCCGTCGTCGCGGCCGCGCCATCCGCCTCTCCGTGGATGCACGCATGCCGCAGGACATGCTGGAGCTGGTCGCGGGCGAGCTGGACGCCGATCTGCAGGGCGTCTTCAAGGTGGATGGTCTGCTCGGTGTTTCGGACCTGACGCAGATGATCGTGGATGACCGTCCCGACCTGCTCTTCACGCCCTACACGCCGCGCTTCCCGGAACGCATCCTCGATTTCGGCGGCGACTGCTTCGCCGCCATCGCGGCGAAGGACATCGTTGTCCACCACCCCTATGAGAGCTTCGACGTGGTGGTGCAGTTCCTGCGCCAGGCCGCGCGCGATCCGAATGTGGTCGCGATCAAGCAGACGCTCTATCGCACCACGCGCGACAGCCCGATCGTCAAGGCGCTGATCGAGGCGGCGGAATCGGGCAAATCCGTCACCGGCATCGTCGAGATCAAGGCCCGCTTCGACGAGGAGCGGAACATCGCGCTGGCGCGGGAGCTGGAGGCGGCCGGCGTGCAGGTCGTCTTCGGCTTCGTCGAGTTGAAGACCCACGCCAAGGTCTCGCTCGTGGTGCGGCGCGAGCGCGACGGCTTGCGCAGCTACGCGCATTTCGGCACCGGCAACTACCACCCTGTCACCGCGCGCATCTACACCGACCTCAGCTTCTTCACCGCCGATCCCGCGCTGACGCGCGACGCGCAGAAGTTGTTCAACTACATGACCGGCTATGCGCGGCCTGAGACGATGGAGGCGCTGGCCTTCGCGCCGCTCACCATCCGCCCCGCGCTGCTCGGCCTGATCGAGCGCGAGATCGGCTTCTCCCGAGATGGCAAGCCGGCCGGCATCTGGCTCAAGATGAACAGCCTGGTGGATGAGCAGCTGATCGACGCGCTCTACCGCGCGAGCCAGGCGGGCGTGCGTGTGGAATGCGTCGTGCGCGGCATCTGCTGCCTCCGCCCCGGTGTGCCGGGCCTGTCGGAGAACATCCATGTGAAGTCCATCGTCGGCCGCTTCCTGGAGCACAGCCGCGTCTATGTCTTCGGCAATGGCCACCGCTTGCCATCCCGCCGGGCGCGGGTGTTCATCTCCTCCGCCGATCTGATGGCACGGAACATGGACTGGCGCGTGGAGACGATGGTGCCGATCGAAAACCCGACCGTGCACGCGCAGATCCTCGACCAGGTGATGATGGTGAACCTGCAGGACACGATGCAGAGCTGGGAACTTGGCCCCGACGCCGTCTATCGCCGGCTGGAGCCCGGCGAGAAGCCGGTCTCGGCGCATGAGTACTTCATGACCAATCCGTCGCTGTCCGGCCGCGGCAGTGCGCTGCAGCCGCGCGTGGCGCGCGCGCGCGTCTCCTCCGGCGCGCCGCCGCGGCGCCGGGCGGACCGCGTGACGCAGGACTGAGGGCATTGGCTGATTTCTCGCTCACCCCGCCGCGTGCGACGACGCGGCGGGCGGACCGGCCACGCCGCTTCGGCGTCGTGGACCTCGGCTCCAACTCCGTCCGCCTCGTTGTCTTCGAGGGGCTGTCGCGCAATCCGCTGCCGATCTTCAACGAGAAGGCCGTGCTTGGCCTCGGGCGCGGATTACAGCAGACGGGGCGGCTGAACGAGGCGGCGATCGAGCCGGCGCTGACCGTGCTCGGCCGCTATGCGGCGGTGGCCAATGCGATGGGCGCCGAGCCGATCGAGATCCTGGCCACCGCGGCGACGCGCGATGCCGGAAATGGGCGCGACTTCATCGCGGCCATCAATGCCCGCCTGCCCGATATCCCCGTCCATGTGCTCTCGGGGCGGGAGGAGGGGGCACTCTCAGCCGATGGCGTGCTGCTCGGCTTCCCCGGCGCCGATGGCGTGTTGGGGGATATGGGCGGCGGCTCGCTCGAGCTGGTGGAACTCGACCATGGGCGGATGGGGCAGGCGGCGTCGCTACCGCTCGGCGCGCTGCGCCTTGCCGACCGCGCCGGCGGTGAGGCTGCGAAGGCGCGCGCGATCGTGGAAGGCGACCTTGCCGATGTGCCTTGGCTGAAGCGGGGCGAGGGGCGCGACCTGTTCCTGGTGGGCGGCGCCTGGCGTGCGCTGGCGCGCATGCACATCGCCCAGACCAGCTATCCGCTGTCCATCGTCCACCACTATGTGCTGCCACGCGAGGAAGCGCGCGACCTGGCCGGCGTCGTCGCCAAGGCCGACCGCAAGCTGCTGGAGAAGATGCCCGGCGCGCCCGCCAAGCGCCTGCAGGACATGCCCTTCGCCGCTGTGGTGCTGCGCCGGCTGCTGCGCATGACGGGCGCGCGGCGTGTCGTGTTCAGTGCCAACGGCCTGCGCGAGGGCTGGTACGCCCGCCTGCTCCCGCGCGAGGTGCGGGAGGAGGATCCCTTGCGTGCTGCCGGGCATGAGCTGGCTGCGCGCTATGGCCGCGATCCCGAACTCGCCCCCGCGCTCGCCGCCTGGACCGCGCCGCTCTTCGACGGTGAATCGCCCGAGGCCGCTCTGCTGCGCGAGGCCGCCTGC
>JBIKSZ010000165.1:0-8579 GCA_044348345.1 Roseomonas sp.
CTTATGCGGCGAAGCCAAGGGCCGCGGATGCGGCCCGCCCGGCGTCTGAGGGGCACGAAGGTGAAACCTTCGTGCATCTGGCATGAGCCAGGTGACGCAGGCCGTGCTGCTCGCGCTCGCCGCCTCCTTCATGTTCAACATGGAAAGCACGGTGGCCAAGGCGATCGAGGGCGTGCCGATCGCGACCATCGTGCTGGCGCGCGCGCTCGGGCAAATGGCCTGGACGGTCCCGGCCCTGCTGCGCAATCCAGGCAGCGTGGTGCAGACGAAGCATCTGCGCCTCAACCTGTTCCGCGGGCTGCTCTCCGGCGTTTCCTGGTTCACCTATTTCACGTCCTTCCAGGGCCTGCCGCTGGCCACGGCGACGGTGCTGTCCTTCTCCGCAGTGCTGTTCGTCACCGCACTCGCCGGGCCGGTGCTCGGCGAGAAGGTCGGCTGGCGGCGCTGGAGCGCGACGCTGGTCGGCTTCATGGGCGTGGTCGCCATCGTCCGCCCCGGCGCGGTCGAGATTAGCTGGCCGGTCATCGCGGCCATCGTCTCCGCCTTCATCAGCGGGGCGATCATGCTGACCACGAAGGTGCTCTCCCGCAGCGAGGGCACGCAGACGATCATGTTCTATATCGGCGTCGTCACCACCGCGATCGCGCTGCCCATTGCGCTGCCGGGCCTCGCCTGGCCGGGCTGGTGGAACATGCTGCTGCTGCTCGGCACGGCGACCTGCGGGCCGATGGCGATGGTGCTTTGGATCAACGCGATCCGGCGCGTGGATGCCTCGCTCATCGCGCCGATCTCCTATGTGCGGCTGATCTTCGCCACCGCCTTCGGCCTGGTGCTGTTCAACGAGCTGCCCGATCTCTGGCTCGGGCTCGGCGCGGCGCTGATCGTCGGCTCCACGCTCTACATCACGCGGCGCGAAGCGCGGCTCGCGCGGGACCGCGCGGCGGCCGCGGCTCAGGCGGAGGCGAGCGCGGCCTCCAGCGCCGATGATGCCAGCCCGAAATCGCGATAGCCTTGCCGGAGATGCGCGACATACCAGGGCTCCGGCGGACCTGGCCGATGGGCTTGCTCCACATAGGTCCAGGCCGCGTCATGCCCCGCGACCGGCGCGGGCAGCGTGATGCGGAGGCGCGCATAGGCGCCAACAGCGACACCCTCCGCCCGGTCGAGCGCATCGAGATGACCGGGCAGGATGCGCCACAGCCCGAGCGGCACGGCCGAGGCAGGATCGGGGATGATGGAGGCATAGCGGTTCACCACCAGCCGCCATCCCGCGAGCAGCGCCGTGCCCGCCGGCGTGGCGCCGGGGCAGCGCGCCAGCAGCCGCGCGTGATCGAGGTTCGAGCCATAGGCGGCATAGAGCGGCGGATCGGCCATGCGGCAGCCTCGCGCTGGCGTGAAGGTTGCGCAAGGATGGCGCGATGATGCTGTTGCTCCAGGCCGCGCCGTTCCTGCTGCTGGTTGGGCTGCTGGTTTCGGGCCGGGCGGGCCCGGTGCCGGCGGTGCTGGCGGCGCTCGCCGCCGCGCTGCCCGGCGCGATCCTCTCCCTCCCGGCGGGCGCCACGGCTGGGGCCTTCCTGGCGGAGGAGACGGCGCGCGGCGCCTTCCTCGCGCTCAAGCCGATCCTGGTGGTCGCGGGCGGGCTGCTGTTCCACGCCGCGGTGACCAAGGATGGGCCGGCGCGGGTGGCGACCGCGCCCTCAGCGCGGCGGATCTTCGTGGCCACGCTGCTCGGCGGCGCCTTCCTCGAAAGCGTCACGGGCTTCGCGGTCGGCGCGGTCTTCGCGCTGTCCACGCTGCGCGCCATGGGCATCGCCGGCGCGCCGGCGGGCGCGATGGCGTTGCTCGCGCTGTCGCTGGTGCCCTGGGGCGGGCTTGGGCCCGGCACGGCGCTGGGCGCGGCGCTGACGGGCCTGCCCGTGCAGCAACTCGCGGCAACGACCGCCTGGCCGAACGCCGCCTGGCTGGTGCTGCTCGGCCCGGTGCTGTGGCGGCTCTGCGCGGCGGCGGGGGTCGTCGTGCCGACTGCCGAGAAGGTCTTCCAGGGCCTTGTTCTGTGCGGCATGGCGGTGCTGCTGGTCGCCGCCCATGCGGTTATCCCCTTCGAGGCGGTCGGCATCGTCGTCACCGGCCTGCCGCTGCTGGCGCTGCTCTGGCGGCTCGATCCGCCGCGTGGCGCGGCGGCATGGCGGCGCGCGGGCCTGACGCTTGCGCCCTATGCCGGGCTGACGGCGGCGCTGCTGCTGGCGCGGGCCTGGAGCGGCGCGCCCGCCTTCGCGCCCTATGCCGACCTGCCGGGCTTTCCGCTGTCCCATGTCGCGGTGGTGCTCTGGGTGGTCGCGGGCGGGTTGCTGCTGGCGCGGGGCGACGGGGCGGCACGGGCCCGCGCGGCACTGGCCCGCGCGCGGCGGCCGGCGCTGGTGATGCTCCTTTATGTCGTGCTGGCGCGCTGGATGGTGGGGTCGGGCATGGCGGGCGCGCTGGCCGAGGCAGCAGCGGACGCGCTCGGGCCGATGGCGCCCTTCGCTGTGCCGGTGCTCGGTCTCGCGGCGGGGATGGTGACAGGCAGCAATGTCGGGTCGAACGCCGCCTTGATGCCGGTGCAAGCGGCGCTCGGCGCAGCGGCGGGGTTGCCGGCGCTGCTGGCGCCCGGGCTGCACAATTTCGCCGGCTCCGCCGGGGCGGGCATGTCCTTCGCGGTCACGGCGATGATCTGCGGGCTGCTGGCCGATGGCACGCGGCCGGTGCAGTTGTGGCGCCTGTTGCTGCCTTCGATCCTGGCCGTGGTGCTGGTGGGGTGGGCAGCCGTGCTGCTCTGGCCCTGACGCCCCATCAGCCCCCCGGCATACGGGCGGGATTGAAGGGGAAGCGTTCCATCACCTATACGAAGAGGCAGACCGGCAGCCGCGAAAGGCCCGCCGGCCCAGGGAGACACAATCCATGAAGATGACCCGCCGCACGGGCCTCAAGACCTTGGCGCTCGGCGCCGCGCTGACGCTGGGCGCCGCCCCGGCCTTCGCGCAGACCCAGGTGACCTTCCAGCACCCGATCGGGATCCACAGCCACTACGGCGCCGGCACGACTGCGTTCAAGGAAACCTTTGAGCGCATGACCAACAACCGCTTCCGCGTCGTCTACCAGCGCAACGACAATGAGCGCGAGACGATCGAATCGGTGCAGATCGGCACCATCGAATGCACCATCACCTCCACCGGCCCGACCGGCAATTTCGTGCCGGAGACCCGCAACCTCGACGTGCCCTTCCTGTTCCGTGACACGGCCCATGCCCGCGGCGTGCTGGACAGCCAGATCGGGCAGGATCTGCTGGCGCGCTTCACGCCGCGCGGACTGGTGGCGCTGGCCTGGATGGAGAACGGCTTCCGCCACATGACGAACAACCGGCGCGAGGTGAACACGCCGGCCGATGTGCGCGGCCTGAAGGTCCGCACGATGGAAAACCCGGTGCATATGCGCGCTTTCCAGACGCTCGGCGCGCTGCCGACGCCGATGGCGTTCAGCGAGCTGGTGCCGGCGCTGCAGCAGGGCACGGTGGACGGGCAGGAAAACCCGATCCCGGTGATCCTGAACAACAACCTGAACCAGGTGCAGCGCCACCTGACGCTGACCGGCCACGTCTATTCGCCGGCCGTGATGCTCTGCAACCCGGCCTTCGTCGGCCGTCTGAACGCGGCGGATCGCGCGGCCATGCAGCAGGCGGCCCGCGACGCCGCGGCGGCGAACCGCGCGCGCGTGACCTCCGACGAGCAGACCGGCGTCGATGAGCTGCGTCGTCGTGGCATGACGGTGGTGACGCAGGTCGACAGCGCTGCCTTCCAGGCCGCCCTCGCGCCGGCCGCCGCGCAGATCGAGCAGGGCCTCGACAGCGCCCTGCTCCGTCGCATCCGCGAGTGGCGCCCGGGCTCGTGAGCCTGGCGGTACTGGCCTGACCAGGGGGGCGCGGGGTCTGGCCCTGCGCCCCCTTTTTCTTGTTGCGCGGGAGAGACGATGAACGCGATCAACGTCCTGCCTCTGCAGGTGACCGCCCTTGCGACGGTCGCCGCCGTGGGCTTCGCATTATGGGCGGGCCGCGATGACGGCCAGGCCGGCGGCGCCCGCGCCATGGCGCGCCGTGCCGTGCTGACCCTCGACCGGTTCACGACCGAGATCGCGGCGATTATCGCCTGCCTCGCGCTGACCGTCGCCGTTGCCGCTGGTGCGTGGCAGGTCTTCTCCCGCTTCGCGACCGAGACGCCCTCCTCCTGGTCGGAGGCGCTGGTGCGCATCGCGCTGATCTGGATGGCCTATCTCGGCGTCGCGGTGGCGCTGCGCGCGGGCGCGCTGGTCTCGATCGATGTGGCGCACCGCTACACGCGCGGCGCCGTCCAGCGGACGGTGGAAGCGATGGCGCTGGCCTGCGTGCTGTCCTTCATGGGCATCATGTTCTGGTTCGGCTGGGCGATGACCGAACGCGTGCAATTCCAGACCATCGCCGGCCTCGAATTCTCCATGGCCTATGCGTATGCGGCGATCCCGCTGGGAGCCTTGTTCGCGATGGTGGGCGCGATGGCCCATTTCCTCGACCGCCGCGCCGAAGAACTGGAGAACGCAGTATGAGCCGTCTCTCCACCCAGAGCTGGCGGATCGCGCCTTGCGCGATCCGAGGCCGCGAAGGCGGCCCGCGCCCAGACCAACACGACCACCCCGCGCAGCAGCGCGTGGCGCGTAGCCAAGGCCGCGGATGCGGCCGCCCGGCGATTGAGGGCACAAAACAATGAGCGGCATGATGCTCACCGTGATGCTGGTGCTGTTCGCAGCCAGCATCCCGGTTGCGGTGGCGATCGGCCTGGCCGCTGTGGTCGGCCTGACCGGCTTCACGAATTTCCCGCTGATCGTGGCGGCGCAGCAGTTGTTCATCGGGCTCGACCGCTTCCCGCTGGCGGCGATCCCCTTCTTCATCCTGGCCGGCAACCTGATGGATGTCGGCGGCATCAGCCGCCGGCTGGTGGAATTCGCCAAATCCATCGTGGGCGGCATCCAGGGCGGTCTGCCCGCCACCTGCGTGCTGACCTGCATGATCTTCGCCGCGATCAGCGGGTCGTCGGTCGCGACCACCTTCGCGATCGGCGCGATCATGATCCCGGCGCTGGTGCGCGCGGGCTATCCGGTGGGCTTCGCGGCCGCCCTGCAGGCCACCGCGGCCGAGCTCGGCGTCATCATCCCGCCCTCCATCCCGATGATCCTCTACGGCGTCAGCACGCAGACGAGCATCCCGGAGCTGTTCATCGCGGGCTTCGGCCCCGGTATCCTGATCTCCGCCGCGCTGGTCGCGACGGTGCTGATCTGGTGCCGCATCAAGGGCTGGGGCAAGAACGACGGCGATGGGCGCCTGCCCTTCCTGGTGGCGACGAAGCAGGCCGGCTGGGCATTGTTGATGCCCGTCGTCGTGCTGGGCGGTATCTATGGTGGCGTCACCACGCCGACTGAGGCCTCCGTCGTCGCCGTGGTCTACGCCATCATCGTCGGCGTCTTCATCCACCGCGAGATCCGGCCGCGCGACCTGTATCCGATCTTCAAGAAGTCGGTGATCAGCTCTGCGGTGATCATGTTCATCATCGCCGCCGCGACGTTGTTCTCCTGGCTGCTGAACCGCCAGGGCGTGCCCGACATGGCGGCCGAATGGCTGGTGCAGACCTTCGACGAGCCGACCTGGTACCTGCTGGGCGTGAACCTGTTCCTGTTCGTGGTCGGCATGTTCGTGGAGACCTCGGCCTCCATCATCGTACTGGCGCCGATCCTGGCAGAAGCCGCGCAGCGCCTTGGCATCGACGGCGTGCATTTCGGCACGATTATGGTGGTGAACCTGGCGATGGGCATGATCACGCCGCCCTTCGGCGTGAACCTGTTCGCGGCAGCCCAGGTGGCAGGCACCAGCATCGACAAGATGATGCGCTACCTGCCCGTCTTCATCGGCGTGATCTTCGCCTGCCTGATGGTGCTGTCCTACGTGCCATGGATCACGCTGGCGCTGCCGACGCTCGTGTTCCGATGACCGTCACGGCGCTTGCGCCGAAGCTGCCCCGGCCCGCCCCCACGATGGGCGGGCCGGAGGCGCTGCGGCACCTGCGCCGCGATCCGGTGCTGAAGGCCGTCATCCGCCAGGTCGGCCCCTGCACGCTGCAACCCGTGAAGCGTGAACCTTACGAAGCGCTGGTGCGCGCCATCGCGCATCAGCAGGTGCATGGCCGCGCGGCGGAGGCGATCCTCGGCCGCTTCATCGCGCTCTATCCCGGCCATGACTTCCCGCCTGCCGCGCAGGTGTTGGAGACACCGGTGGAGGCGATGCGCGGCTGCGGCCTGTCGGGGTCCAAGGTCGCCGCGATCCGCGACATCGCGGAGAAATCGGTCGGTGGGCTGGTGCCCACGCGCAAGGCCGCCGCGCGGCTTTCGGATGAGGCGCTGATCGAACGCCTGACCGCCATCCGCGGCGTCGGCCGCTGGACGGTGGAGATGCTGCTGATCTTCACCCTCGGCCGCGAGGACGTGCTGCCGGTGGATGATTTCGGCGTGCGCGAAGGCTACCGCGTCGCCACTGGCGCCGAGGCCCAGCTGAAGCCGAAGGCCCTGGCCGAGATCGGCGAAGCCTGGGCGCCCTGGCGCTCCATCGCCGCCTGGTATCTCTGGCGCGCGGCGGATGCCGCCAAGGCCAGCAAGTTCAAGCCGCAGTAACGCGCACAGGCGGCATGACGCCGACGCTGCATCCTCGCCTGCTGAACGGCATCGCCGGCGACCCCGCGGTGTTCGTGGAGGCGATGCACAGCCCCGGCGCGATCCTGTTCGATTGCGGCGATCTCTCCACGCTGTCCACGCGTCATTTGCTGCGCGTGGAGCTGCTCTGCGTCAGCCACGCGCATATGGACCATTGGGCGGATTTCGACCGGCTGCTGCGCCCGCTGATCGGGCGGGAGAAGACGCTCACCGTTGTCGGCCCACCCGGCTTCGCGCAGCGCCTGCACCACCGGCTGGCCAGCTACAGCTGGAACCTGGTGGACCGCATCCCGGCCGATCTCGTCTTCGATGCGATGGAGGTGCATCCAGGCCGCATTGCGCGCACGCGGTTCCGGCTGCACACGGGCTTCGCGCCGGAGGCGTTGGCGGATGCCATGCCCGAGGATGGCGTGGTGCTGCGGCTGGGTTCGCTCGCGCTGCGCGCGGCGCTGCTGGATCATGGCACGCCCTCGCTCGGCTTCGCGCTGGAGGAAGCGCGGCACATCAACATTCTCGGCAGCCGCCTCGCCGAACGCGGCCTGCCGACGGGGCCCTGGCTGACGGCGCTGAAACAGGCGGTGGCAGAGAGGCGGCCCGACGCGTATCCCATCCCCGTCTTCGCCCGCGCGGCTGAGGCCGCGAGCGCACCCGTGCAGCCGCTCGGCGCCTTGCGGGATCTGGTGAGCGAGACGCCGGGGCAGCGCATCGCCTACCTCACCGATTTCGCAGATACGCCCGCGAACCGTGCCGCGGCGGTGGCGCTCGCCGAGCACGCCGACACGCTGCTGATCGAGGCGCCCTTCCTGGCCGCGGATGCCGCGCATGCCGCGGACCGCATGCACCTGACGACGACGGCCGCCGGCGAGATCGCACGCGCGGCGGGCGCGCGCCGCGTGATGCCCTTCCACCTCTCGCCCCGCCATCTGGGCGCGGAGGTGCAATGGATGGCGGAGATCGAGGCTGCGTTCGGCGGCCCGCTCAGCCCATAGGCGGCAGCGGGCGCAGCCGGTCCAGCAGCTTCGGGATGCTCTCGCGGAAAGGGAAGAAGCCCTTCGTCGCCAGCGGCCAACAGGCCTCGTCCCACTCGCGGCGGATGCGGATCAGCGGAACGCCGGCGCCGGCCAGCGCCTCCGCCGTCCAGCCGACCGGCGCCCATGGCGTCACCACCGGACGCGCCGCGGCCCAGCGCGCGACATCCTCGGGCGCGAGCATCTCGGCAGGCGCGCCGAAATGCTGCGCGGCGCGCGCGAGCCCGTCCTCCACCGCACCGCGCACATATGTCGCGACCTGTGGCGCGCAGCCCGTTGGGCTACGCCGCTCGGGCACCGCGATGGCGGCGACACCCGCGACCGGCATGCCACGCGGCAGCAGGCTCTCGGCGTGCAGATCATCCTCGTGCAGCAACAGAAGAAAGGGGCCCGTGGGCAGCGCATCGGCGCGCGGCAGCGGGCGCGGCGCGGGCAGAGGCGGGGCGGAGAGCGGCAGGGGTGCCTCGTCCAACTCGCCCGTCGGGTCGAAGCGGCCGAGCGTGTGGCGGCGGATGTTCTCGGCACGCGCGACATAATGCTTGCCCGCCGTCTGGATGCCCGCCACCCAGCGCCAGGACAGCGTGTTGGAGGCCGCATCGCCATCCAGCAGGTGATGCAGAAAAAGGTCAGCACCCAGCGTCCAGGGCAGGCGCAGCGTGAAGATCCAGATGCTGGCCGCCCACATGCGGACATGGTTGTGCAGCCAGCCGCTCTCACGCAGTTCCGCCATCCAGGCGTCGAAGCAGGCGATGCCCGTGGCACCCGCCACCGCGGCTTCGTAGGCCTTGC
>JBIKSZ010000391.1:0-2560 GCA_044348345.1 Roseomonas sp.
CTATACGCCGCGGCCTTGGCTGATCCGGCGTGGCGCAGCGGTAGCGCAGCGGACTGTTAATCCGTTGGTCGTTGGTTCGAATCCAACCGCCGGAGCCAGGTTTGCCTCCCCCGTCGGCCCTGCCGGCGGGGGAGTTGCGTTTCAGGGCCTCTCCGTCACGCTGCGCCGATGACGCCCCCGGGCCGCCGCTTCGACCTCGTCATCCTCGATTTCGACGGCACGCTGGCTGATAGCTGGCCCTGGCTGCTCGGCGCGCTGGACGAAACCGCCCTCCGCTTTGGCCTGCACCGCCTGACCCAAGCCGAGGCCGAGGCGCTGCGCGGGCAGGATCACCGCGCCGCTCTCCGCGCCCTTGGCGTCCGACCCTGGCAGGTGCCGCGCATCGCGATGCATCTGCGGCGGCTCGCCGCCTCCGCCCCGCCCCCGCCGCTGTTTCCCGGCATCCCAGCCCTGCTGCAGGGCCTGCACGCGCGGGGCGCGACGCTTGCCGTGGCGAGTTCGAACAGCGCCGGGCAGATCGCCCGCACGCTCGGGCCTGCCTTGTCGGGCCTGATCGCGCATGTCGCGGCCGACGCTCCGCTCAGCGGCAAACCCGGCCGCTTCCGCCGTATCCTGCGCGCCAGCGCCATCCCAGCCGCACGGGCGATCGCGCTCGGCGACGAACTTCGCGACATCGAGGCCGCACGCGCCTGCGGTCTCACGGCGGCTGCCGTCGCCTGGGGCTATGCCCGCCCTGCCCTGCTCGCGGCCAGCCGGCCCGACATGGTCTTCCAGGCGCCCGAGGACGCGCTGGCCGCGCTCGGCGGCTAGTGCAGCCGCGCCGCGCCCGCCGGCGAGACCCAGGCGAGTCGCCCGCCCGCGAAGGTCGCCGCCGGGGCGCGCGTGGCCGGGTCCAGCACCACCACATCGCCGCGCAGCCCCGGCGCGATCCGCCCGCGATCCGCGAGCCCCGTCGCCTCCGCCGGATTTGTGGAGACCAGCGCCCAGGCCGCGGCGAAGTCGAGCACGCCGCGCCCGGCCAGCACGAAGGCCGCCTCCGCCATCGCCGGCCAGACATAGTCAGACGCCAGCACCGTCACGAGCCCGCGCTCCGCCAATGGGGCGGCCGCCGACCAGCCAAGATGGCTGCCACCGCGCACGACATTGGGTGCGCCCATCACCACATGCTCGCCCGCCGCGCGCGCCTCCGCCGCGACCGCCTCCGCCATCGGAAATTCGCAGATGCGCGCGCCCAGCGCGCGGAAGCCGGCGCGCATCTCTGTCGTCGCATCGTCATGGCTCAGCACCGGGATCGCGGCGGCGCGCGCGGCCTCCGCCAGGCGTCGCTGGGCCGCCAGCACCTCGGCGCGGCGCGACCAGGCGCGTTCGGCGAGCGCCCGAAACGCCTCGGGCGTGATGCCACCGCGCCCGGCATATTTCGCGACCTGCTTCGCATCGGACAGGCGCTTCATGATGCCAGGGGTGTGGTCGTTATAGGCCAGCAGCTGCACGCGCCCCGCCGCGATGTCGGCCAGCACCTCCTCCAGCGCGTCGAGATTGTCGGCCTCGAAGCGGCAATGGATGCGAAGGTCCACCCCTGCCCCCATGGGCGAAGCCGCGCGCGCCGCTGCGACTGCGGAAAGCGTTGCGCGCCACGCCTCGATCCCGCGCAGCCCCGGCTCCCAGGACAGGGTGACGCCGAGGAAGGCGGTGGTGATGCCAGCGGCCAGCAGCTGCGCCGCGCTGTCGCGCAGCGCCATGCCCTGCGGGACTTCGACGCCCGGCCGCGGCTGCACCTGGCGCTCATGCGCATCGCCATGGATGTCCACAAGCCCGGGCAGCACGAGCAGCCCGGTGGCGTCGAAGCGTTGCACGCGGGCGGGCGGGGCCTCTGTCACCACGCCATCGGCCAGCGCGACATCGGCA
This sequence comes from Roseomonas sp., assembly GCA_044348345.1. Classification (GTDB taxonomy): domain Bacteria; phylum Pseudomonadota; class Alphaproteobacteria; order Acetobacterales; family Acetobacteraceae; genus Falsiroseomonas. The sequence goes on from JBIKSZ010000391.1 coordinate 1,906, forward strand.
CGCGCGAGGCGCCCTTCCAGCAGCGCCTCGCCGCCTGTGATCAGCCATGCCATCGCGATCAGGACTCCACCACCAGCTGCACACGGCCTGCGGCATAGCGGGCGAATGTGACATCCACTACCGCGCCGGCCGGGTCCACATTCACCGCTTCCGTCACCAGGATCGGCCGAGCGCGGGACTGCTGCAGCAGTTCCGCTTCCTCCGGCGTCGGCAGCCGCGCGGTGATGCGCGTCACACGGCGGCTGTAATCGGGCACGCCCGATGCCGCGAGCGCCGCCGTGATCGAAGGATCGGCCGCCAGCAGCGCCGCCAAGCGCGGGAAGCGCGCGGCGGGGAAGTGGTGCGTGCCGATCACCACCGGCCGCCCATCAGCCAGCGCGAGTCGCTCGACCAGGATCACCGGCCGCCCGCGGCGGAGCCCGAGCGCCTCGGCGATCGGCGCATCCGCCGGGACCTCCTCCACGCGCAGCAGCTTGCCCTCCGGTGCGCGGTTCTGCCGGCGGATATTCTCCGAGAAGCGCGTGCGCGGGCCCAGGCGATAGTCGAGCACATCCTCCGCGACGAAGCTGCCGCGGCCCTGCTCGATCCGCACCAGGGCACGGGCTTCCAGCTCCTCCATCGCGCGGCGGACGGTGTGACGGTTCACGCCAAAGCG
>JBIKSZ010000392.1:0-2559 GCA_044348345.1 Roseomonas sp.
ACGCTCAGCCACCCTCCCCCGCTGCGCGGGAGAGGGAAGCTTGGCGCGCCCTGCTCCCTCTCCCGCATAGCGGGGGGCAGCGGCACTGCCGCTGCGCCGAAGGCTGGTTGGGGAGGGGGCGCGACCGACCTTCCCGGCACCCCGCCTAAGCCAGCTCTTTCCAGAAGAAGGCCGAGCCTTCCAGCTTCGCGCGGTCGGTGGTCAGCGCGAAGCGCGGCACCACGCCTAGCAGCGTCCAGCCGAGCGCGCGATACAGCTGCTCCGCCGCGCTGCCCTCGACCGTGTCGAGGATCAGCAGGCGTCGTCCTTCAGCGCGCGCGACCTCCTCAAGCCGCGCCATCAGAGCACGCGCAATCCCCTGCTGCCGGCCATCCGGATGCACCAGCAGCTTCGTCACCTCTGCCCGGTGCGGCTGGTTCGGCTGCGGCGCGAGCGCGAGTTGCACGGTGCCGAGGATGCGCCCCTCGTGACGCGCCACCAGCAGCCGGCGTTCGCCGTCGTGCAGCGCCGGTAGCACGGCGCGGCGCCACCAGGCCTCGCTGTCCTGCTGCGTGAAGGGCAGCACGAAGTTCACGCTCGCGCCGCCCTCGACGCAGGCGCGGAGGATGTCGGCGAGCGTGGGCAACGCCGCCTCGGCCGCCGCCGCATCCAGTTGCTCGATGATCGTCATCGCTCAGCCTCCGCCCGGGATCCGCCGCGCCAGGAAGCGCGCCGCTTCCTCCACCGCGCCGGCCGCGCCGAGCTCGTTGTGCCCCGCGCCCGGCGCCTCCCACAGCTCGATGGGCGCACGGGCAGCGGCCGCGATCTCGCGGCCCATCGCCGGCGGCACCAGCGTGTCGCGCGCGCCCTGGACGATCAGCACCGGCGCCTGCACCGCGGGAATTCGGGACAAGCTGTCGTAGCGGTCGCGCAGCAGCAGGCCCGCGGGCAGTAGCGGATAGTGCAGTCGGGCGAGGGCCAGCAGGCTGGTGTAGGGCGATTCCAGGATCACGGCGGCCATCGCGCTTGGCTCCTCCGCTGCCAGCCGGATCGCGAGGCCGGTGCCGAGGGATTCGCCCCAGATCACGGTGCGCGGCGCTGGCACGCCGGCCGCCTGCAGCGCGCGGAGGCCTGCGCGCGCATCCTCGGTGAGTCCCGCTTCCGAGGGCTGGCCGGGATTGCCGCCATAGCCGCGCCATTGCACGAACAACGCGCCCCAGCCGAGCGCTTCGAATTGGCGCGCGCGTCCGGCGCGATGGGCCAGCGACCCGCCATTGCCGTGCAGATAGAGCAGCACCGGCGCATCCGCCCGCGCCGCTGGCAATTGCCACGCCAGGATGTCGAGGCCGTCGGCCGTGCTGAGCCGCATCTCCTGCAGCCTGCCGAGCCCCATCGCCGCGGGCGGTGGCGGCGGCGTGGGGTCGGGGAAGTAGATCAGCCGGTCCTGGAAGGCCCAGAGCGCAGCCCCGGCCCCGCCCAGCGTCAGCACGACACCGAGTGCGGCGGCGACCAGCGACATGGGGTCACTCCCGTGGGCCCGGCGCCAGCACCTCGCGCTTGCCGACATGGTTGGCCGCGCCCACCACGCCTTCCTTCTCCATCTGCTCGATCAGCTTGGCCGCGCGGTTGTAGCCGATGCCGAGATGGCGCTGGATGAAGCTCGTGGAGGCCTTGCCCTCCCGCGTCACCAGCTCCACCGCCTTGTCGTAGAGCGAGCCTTCGGCATCCGTATTGCCGCCGAGGAACGCGCCGGCGGCACCGATATCGCCGTCCTCATCCTCGGTCTCCGTCACTTCCTCGATATAGGACGGCTCGCCCTGCGACCGCAGGAAGGCGACGATCTCCTCGACCTCCTGGTCGGAGACGAAGGGGCCGTGCACGCGGCTGATCCGCCCGCCGCCGGCCATGTGCAGCATGTCGCCCTGGCCGAGCAGCTGTTCCGCGCCCTGCTCGCCGAGGATGGTGCGGCTGTCGATCTTCGACGTCACCTGGAAGCTGATGCGCGTCGGGAAGTTCGCCTTGATCGTGCCGGTGATCACGTCGACCGAAGGCCGCTGGGTCGCCATGATCACATGGATGCCCGCGGCGCGCGCCATCTGCGCCAGGCGCTGCACCGCGGCCTCGATCTCCTTGCCGGCGACGATCATCAGGTCGGCCATCTCGTCGATGACCACGACGATCATCGGCAGCGGTTCCAGCGTGAGCGCCTGATCCTCGAACAGCGGCTTGTTGGTGTCCGGGTCGAAGCCGACCTGCACGCGGCGCGTCAGCACCTCGCCCTTCGCGCGCGCGGCCTGGACCTTGTCGTTGTAGCCGCCGATGTTGCGCACGCTGAGCTGGCTCATCGCCTTGTAGCGGCGCTCCATCTCCCGCACGGTCCATTTCAGCGCGCCGATCGCCTTGCGCGGATCGGTGACGACCGGGGCCAGCAGATGCGGGATGCGGTCATAGACAGACAGTTCCAGCATCTTCGGGTCGATCATGATGAAGCGGCATTCGTCGGGGCTCAGGCGATAGAGCAGCGACAGGATCATCGTGTTGATCGCCACCGACTTGCCCGAGCCGGTGGTGCCCGCGATC
>JBIKSZ010000393.1:0-2556 GCA_044348345.1 Roseomonas sp.
GTGCGCCAGGAGCAGCGGGTGCACTCCATGTGCTCGGGCTCGGCCGCGACCCGCGGGAGCCATTCTCCGGCGTCACAGGCCTGCAGGACGCGCACCGCCTTGTCGCTGGTGGCCTGGGCCAGCGCGCCGTCGAAGGGCACGAGCTCGTGGTGGAGTTCGGCAGTGTCCTTGTTCACCGCGGTGAACAGGGCCGGCGCCTCGGTCAGGCCCATGTAGGCCTGATAGAGCGCGATCTGCGCCGCGTAGATCGGCTTGGCCGCGGCGACCCCGCGCCGGACGATCTCCTTCCAGTTTCGGGCGTTGGCCGACTTGCACTCCCACAGCGCCGGCACGGCGACGACGGTCTGCGCTAGGCTGGGGGCGGTGACGACCACGCCGTCGATGTGTCCCTGGACGCGCCCGCCAGCGACGGCGAAGCCGAACTGCTCGCCGGCACGATTGCGGGTGCGCACGTCGAAGCCGGCACGCCGGAGCCAACCGATCGCCAGATCCTCGAACACATGCCCCACCGCGAAGATGCGGAGCGTCTGGCCCGAGAAGCCGGTGTCTGGATCGCGCGGGATGTCCAGGAATTCGTACTGCAGGCGCCGGGCGCAGGGATCGCCGAGGCGTGAACCACCAAGGTATTCCCGGCGCGCCCGCGTGCCGTTCTCTGCCACCAGCGCCGTGTCGATCAGCGCGTTGATCGCCTCGGCCGGGCTGGGCGGCTTCTGGCGATGGTTAAAGTCGAGGCTGTCGTCGGCCATCAGAACGGGATCTCCGGCGTCGAGGGAGAGACAGAGGCGCGCATGGCGTCCTGGAAGGCTCCGACGGCGACCTCGGCCAGCGTCAGCACCTGCGGTTCGGAGAGCGCATTGAGAGGCGTGGTCCAGCCGATCTCGGCCATGACCTCGGCCATCGCCCGCATGGCGGTGCGCAGCGCAGCGCGCTCCTGCTCGCTGAGGTCAACCATGACGGTGGACCGCCGCCCCGAGCGCACCCACCAACCCTGGCAGGTGATGGAGCAGAAGGAGACCGAGGGCCGCGGCGGCTTCGCCGAGCTCCGGTCGAACCACCCGAAGCCGCGCTCCGGCCGCCGACAGACGGCGCAGAGCGAGCGTGGTGCGGGTGCAAGGGGCATGATCGGTCGTCGGCGTCATGCCGCCCTCCCCAGGCCGCCGGGGAACACTGCGGCCAGGATCTGCGGCCGGTGCCAGAGGAAGTTCAGCCGGCAGTTCGCCGCGTATTTCGACAGGCCGAAGTCGAGCGCCGGATCGGCATCGCCAGCCTTGACCAGCAGTTCGCGCTGCCGCGGGCTGGCGGGGTGGTTCAGCCAGAGACGACTTTTGGTGGCGGCGGCGCCGCTTTCGGCCTGGCGCAGGAAGTCGTCGGCCCCAGCCAGGACCTGGGCGCGCTCGCCGACGCCGAGATGGCGCAGCCGCCCCTGGCGGAGCTTGCCGACGGCGTGCCAGTGATCCCCGTCGAAGAACACGCCGGCCCAGGCGTCGAAGCCGGAGGCGATCATGGCGTGGCCGTCGCCATGCATGTCCCACCAGCGGAAGGGCGAGCGGTCCAGCAGATCGATCTCGGTCAGCCCGAAGCACTGCAGCAGGCGCTTCTCGCGGAGCTTTCGCTCCCAGGCATGGCCGCAGAAGGGGCAGGCGAGGGTGCCGAGCGGAACCTCGGCCTCGCAGGTGGGGCAGGTCTTGTACGGCGACTTCCCCGGGCCCGCGTCCTCCTCCTCGGCAAGCACGCCGTCGTGCTCGATCGAGCCATGCCGCTGCGCCGCTCCGGCGAAGTCGAGGACGACGCAGTCGGTCTTCACCACGCCGGGGAAGCGCTCGGGATCCACCTTCCGCAGCCCGCGCCCGATCGCCTGGATGAAGGTGCCGCGGTGGAGCATCGGGCGGAGTACGACGATGCAGCCGACCGGCTGGCTGTCGAAGCCCTCGGTCAGCACCATGCAGTTGGTGATGACCTGCACCTCGCCGCGGTCGAAGCGCGCGAGCAGCGCGGCGCGTTCCTTCGCCGGCATCTCGCCGGTGACCGTCTCGGCAGTGATCCCCGCGTCGCGAAAGGCGGCGGCGACCGCCTCAGCATGGGCGACCGTGGCGCAGAAGGCGATCGTGCGGCGGTCGCCGGCGCGCTCGCGCCAGTGCTCGACCACCGCCTCGTTGACCACCGCCCGGTTCAGCACCCTGGCCGCGGCGTCCATGTCGAACTCGCCGCCGGTGGTGCCGACGTGATCCAGGCCGTCGGAGACGCCGACGTCGATGGTGAAGGTGCGCGGCGGCACCAGGATGCCCTGGGCGATCAGCGCCGAGATCGGCAGGTGGAAGGCGATGTTCGAGAAGGTCTTCCGGAGGCTCCGTCCGTCGCCACGCTCGGGCGTGGCCGAGAGGCCGAGCAGCTTCAGTTTCGGGTTCGCGGCGCGGGCGTCGGCGATGATGGCCTGGTAGCTGTCCGCGGCCGCGCGGTGGGCCTCGTCGACGATCACATGCGAGACCGTGCCCATCAGCGCCCGTCGCCGGGCGCGAGCCAGGGTCTGCACGCTCCCGAAGATCACCTGGCCGGACC
>JBIKSZ010000166.1:0-8553 GCA_044348345.1 Roseomonas sp.
GCGGCAGAGCCGCGGGGGCTTCCCACTTCACCCTCTCGATATCGAGGAGGTTCCAGGTGAACACCGGGCGCCCATCGCGCAGATAGAAGCCCCAGCCCGCGAAGCGTCCGCCATGCGTGGCGAGCACGCCATTCGCCCCGCCGGCCGGCACCTCGATCTCCGCCACGATCCGATAGGCGCGGTTCAACAGGGAAGGCGCGGCGCTCGCCGGCAGCCCGCCGCCAGGCCCGCGATAGACGAACTCCCGCCGCCCCGCCGCTGGCCCCGGCCGCTGCGCGATCAGGCGCGGCAGGCCCGCATTGTCCAGCGGCAGGACCTGGTGGCGCGCAGCCTCCACCATGAAAAGCTGCTGCATGTCGCGCAGGCGCTCCGGGTGCTGCGCCGCGAGGTCCCGCGCCTGCGTCGGATCCTCGTCGAGGTTATAGAGCTCCCACGCATAGCCGTTCACGACATCCTCGGGCGCATGCCCGGTGCTGTCCCAGGGCAGCGTCGGCGGCGTCGTGTTGGCGTACCAGCCGTCATGGTAGATGCCGCGATGGGCTAGCATCTCGAAATGCTGGGTGCGGCGGCGTGACCGCGCGGCGGCATTGGCGGCGTCGAAGGTGTAGAGCATGCTGATGCCCTCGATCGGGCGCTGCGCGATGCCATTGACCGATCGCGGCTCGGGGATGCCGATCGCTCCCAGGATCGTCGGCGCAACATCGATCACGTGGTGGAACTGGTGGCGGATGCCGCCGCGTTCTGCGATGCGTCGAGGCCAGGAGATCGTCATCCCGTTGCGCGTGCCGCCGAAATGCGACGCAACCTGCTTGGTCCAGCGGTACGGGGTTCCGAAGGCCCAGCTCCAGCCGACGGCGATGTTCGGATAGGTGCGGTCGCTGCCCCAGGCGTCGATCATGGGCAGCTGCCGCTCCACCGGAATCTGTACGCCGTTGAAGAAGGCGAACTCGTTCGGCGTTCCGGCCAGCTGCCCTTCCGCGCTCGCGCCATTGTCGCCGCTGATGTAGATGATCAGCGTGTTGTCGAGCTGCCCGGCATCCCGCACCGCCGCGATGACGCGGCCGATCTCGTGGTCGGTATAGGCGAGATAAGCGGCGAAGACCTCGGCCTGGCGCGCGAAGAGACGTTGCTCATCGGCCGAAAGGCTCGCCCAGCGCGGCAACGCCTCCGGCCAGGGCGGCAGCACGGCGTTGGGCGGCAGCACGCCCAAGCGTTGCTGATTGGCGAAGATCCGCGCCCGGAGCACCTCCCACCCCTCGTCGAACTGCCCGCGGAAGCGGGCGATCCATTCAGGCGTCGGATGATGCGGGGCATGCGCGCCGCCCGGCGCGTAGTGGATGAACCAGGGGCGGTTCGGCGTCACCTCGGTCAGCAGGCGAATATGCGCGATCGCTTCCTCTGCCATCGCGGTCGTCAGGTTCCAGCCGGGCCTGCCTTCGAAAGGCAGGATGCGCGTGGTGTTGCGGAACAGATTGCCCGGCTCCCACTGGCTCGTCTCGCCACCCATGAAGCCAAAGAAAAAATCGAAGCCGAGGCCGGTCGGCCAGCGCTGAAACGGCCCGGCGGGGCTCGTTTCCCAGGGCGGCGTATTGTGGTTCTTGCCGAACCAAGCCGTCGCATAGCCGTTCTGCCGCAGCGTCTCCGCGATGGTCGCTGTCTCGGGCGGGATGATGGCGTTGTAGCCTGGGAAACCCGTGGAGAGCTCGGCCACCGCGCCGAAGCCGACCACATGCGGATTGCGTCCCGTCAGCAGCGAGGCGCGGGTCGGCGAACAGAGTGCCGTGGTGTGAAACTGCGTGTAGCGCAGCCCGGCCTGTGCGACCTGGTCGAGCGCCGGTGTCGGGATCACGCCGCCGAAGGTCGAGGGCGCGCCGAAGCCGACATCATCGGTGATAATCAGCAGCACATTGGGCGCCCCCTCCGGCGCGCCGATCGTGGGCGGCCAGGCCGGCATGCTGTCCCGCGCCGATGGATTGATCGTCCCAGCGAATGGCGCGGAGGGCTGCGGCAGCACGCGGGAGTTCGGGAACTGCACCGCACTCGGTGAGCCGGGCTCGCCGCGCAGTTGCTGCGCGGCTGCCATCACGGCAGGCAGCGTCAGTAGCAGCAGAAGGAATGCCACGCCGCTGGTCAGGCGAACCGGGAGACCGATGGGCGGAGCACCTCGCTCTCCGGGGATCCGCGACGCTCCCGATACTGGGCAGAGGATCACGGCGAGACTCCCTTCACGCATCTGTCAGAGCGATCGGCAGCTGGCTTCGATCATGACTTTGCAGATTGCGCAGCGAGGGTCGACGGCGCGCCTGCAGTCGGAACCAACTTGTGAACGCTGCGCGCGTCGACAGTCGCCGTCGCCGAAACCTAGGCTGCAACATGTTGCGGACCAGCAGAGGGAGGACGTTCGGCATGCTGTCGGTGGACCGCAGGACGAAGGCTGCCTCTCTCCTCGGTGCGATCTGCGCCGTCGCAATGTCGGCCTCGCCCGCACGCGCGCAGACGCCGGCCAGCACGTCGGAGGAATGGACCTTCACCCTCTCGCCCTATGTCTGGTTCTCGGGCCTCGGCGGCGAGGTCACGCTCCCGCGTGGCTCGGAGAGCTTCAACGCTGATTTCGGCGACATCTTCGAGAGCCTGAAATTCTCCGTCATGGGGATCTTCGAAGCGCGGCGAGAGAATTTCAGCCTTATCCTCGACCTGATGTACCTCAATCTCCAGCAGGGCGTGCCGGTCCCGGGTGGGGGCGCTTACAGCGGCGGTAGTTCGCGCGTGAAGACGACCGAGGCATCGGCCATCGGCTTGTTCACGCTGGCCGAACAGCCAGGCGGCCGCTTCGAACTCGGCGGCGGTCTGCGCGCCTGGTGGCTCAACACGGAGATCAGGCTCGACCCCGGTCTGCTGCCGGGCCGGACCGTCGACCAGACGACAAACTGGGTCGATCCCATCATCGCCGCGCGCGCATCGCTGCGCCTGAATGACCGCCTGTCCCTGACCGGCTATGGCGATATCGGCGGCTTCGGCGTCGGTTCCGAATTCACCTGGCAGGCGATCGCCACGCTCGACTGGCGCGTGTCCGATTGGATCAGCGCCTCGGTCGGCTATCGCTGGATCCAGATCGAATACGACAGTGGCCGCGCGACAATTGACCTCGAGATGAGCGGCCCGATCGTCGGCGCGAGCTTCCGCTTCTGACGACAGCATAGCGTCGCCCGCATCGGGATGCGCAGCCATACACGGGACCGTCCGCCCAACGCCGCAGCGCGCGGACTGCTGGCCGCGGCGGCGGCATCCGGGCTGGCCGTGCTGCTGGGCGTGCTGCTGACACCCCCCTTCTCCCCAACCGCGCGGGAGGCCACGCGCCCTGGCTTCGTCGGTTCGGCGACCTGCGCCACCTGCCATGCCGCGCAGCACGCCGAGTGGCAGGCCAGCGATCACGCCCGCGCAATGCAGACGGCGACGGAGGCCAGCGTCCTCGGCGCCTTTGACGGACGCCGCATGGAGCAGGGCGGCAGTCACGCCACCTTCCGCCGGGACGGCGACCGCTTCGTGGTGCGGACCGACGGCACCGACGGCACCGAGGCAGAGTTCACGATCACCGAGACCTTCGGCGTCGATCCGCTGCAGCAATACCTGGTGCTGTTTCCCGATGGCCGGCGGCAGGCGCTGCCCTGGGCCTGGGACAGCCGTCCGGCCGTGGAAGGCGGGCAGCGCTGGTATCACCTGATGCCCGATCCCCCGCCGCGCGCCGGCGATCCGCTGCACTGGACCGGGCGCGACCAGGACTGGAACTTCATGTGCGCGTCCTGCCATTCGACCGGCCTGGTGCGCGGCTACGATGTCGCGCGCGACCTCTACGACACGCGGTGGACCGAGATCTCGGTCGGTTGCGAATCCTGCCACGGTCGCGGTGCCAGCCATGTCGCCTGGGCACGCGCTGGCGCGTCGCCAGATGTGGCGCATCGCGGGCTCGAGGTGACGCTCGGCGACCGTTCCGGCGGCGCCTGGCGCTTCGCCGAGGGCGATGCGCGCGGCATCGCCCACTGGGAGGGGCCGCCGCGCCAGTCCGTCGCAGCCGGTGTTGAGACCTGCGCGCCCTGCCATTCTCGCGCGCGTCCGCTGGTCGCCGACCCGCTGCCCGGCGCGCGCTTCCTCGACACCCACGCCCCGCTGCTGCTGACGCGCGGCGACTACCACGCGGATGGCCAGATCCAGGGCGAGGTCTTCGAATGGGGCAGCTTCGCGCAAAGCCGCATGCAGCGCGCCGGCGTCGTCTGCGCCGATTGCCACCAGCCGCATAGCGGGCGGCTCCGCGCCGAGGACAATGCGGTCTGCACGCAATGCCATCTGCCTGCGCGCTTCGAGGCGCTGGAGCATCATCGCCACGCGCCCGGCAGCGCCGGCGCGCAATGCGTGTCCTGCCACATGCCCGCTGTTACATACATGGGCGTGGATCGCCGACGCGACCATGCCTTTTCCATCCCGCGGCCCGATGTCGCCGCCGCGATCGGCGCGCCCGATACCTGCACCTCCTGCCACACCAGCCAGTCGCAGCCATGGGCCGCGGCGCAGCTTGCAGCCTGGCACGGCCCGCCCCGCGGTGAGCCGCATCCGGCGCTGGCCATCCATGCGGGGCGCGAGGGTGCGCGCGGCGCCGACCAGGCGCTGGCGCGGCTCGCACTGGACCGCGCGCAGCCGGCCATCCTGCGCGCCACCGCGCTCTCGCTGCTCCCCGCCCCGCCCACGCGCGCAACGGGCGAGGCGGTGGGCGGCACGCTGTTCGACCCCGAGCCGCTGGTGCGCGCCGCGGCCCTCCGCGCGCTGGAGGGCCTGCCCGCGCGAAACCGCATCCACGCCACGCGGCTGCTGACGGATGAGGTGCGGCTGGTACGGATCGAGGCGGCGCGCGCCCTCGCCCCGGTACCGCTGACCGCGCTACCCGAAGCTGCGCGCCCAGCCTTCGCGCGGGCGTGGGAGGAGTTGCTTGCCAGCGAGGGCGTCGCCGCCGAGCGCCCGGAGGCGCATGTGAACATCGCGGCCCTGCTCGCGCAGCGGGGCGACGTGGCGGGGGCAGAGGCCGCCTATCGCGCGGCGCTAACACGCGATCCGGCCTTCCTGCCCGCGCTGGTCAACCAATCCGCCTTCGAGGAAGCGCGCGGCCGCCCCGAGGCGGCTGAGGCGCTGCTCCGCCGCGCCGTCACCGCCCATCCTACAGACGCCGCGCCACTCTACGCGCTGGCGCTTCTGCAGGTGCGGCGCGGGCGTGCGGTGGAGGCTGAACGCAACTTGGCGGCGGCTGCGGAACTGGCACCGGAGGAACCGCGCTACGCCTATGCGCAGGCACTGGCCCAGCATCGGCTCGGGCGGCTCGACGACGCCACCGCCCTGCTCGCGCGGCATCCGCGCCACCGCGACAGCCTGATCGCGCTGGCGACCATCGCGCGTGACCGCGGGCGTCTGGCCGAGGCGGAACGGCACGCCGCCGCCGCGCTGGCCCTCGACCCGGCGGACCGGGAGGCGGCGGCGCTGGCCGGCGAGATCAGGGCACGCCGGAGCGCGCCGCCCCCATGATCGAAGCTGGCATCGCCACCACGGGAGGATGCGCATGACGGGATGCGGTCTCGGCCATGGCGGGGGACGGTCGCGCTGGCGGCGGACGGCGCTGCTGCTCAGCGCGGCCAGCCTCGGCTGGGCGGCGTCGGTCTCCGGATGGCCGCCATCGGCCGCGCTCGCGCAGTCGACCCCCGCCGCGGTCACGCCCGTTCCGCCCATGGCAGAAGAGCGCCTGGATCAGGCGCAGCTGGAGGCGCTGCTGGCGCCGATCGCGCTCTACCCGGATGAGCTTCTGATGCAGGTGCTGATGGCCGCGACCTATCCGCTCGAGGTCGTTCACGCCAGGCGCTGGCTCGGCCAGGGGCAGAACGCCGCGCTGTGGGGCGAGGCGCTGGCAACAGCGCTGGTGTCGCAGCCCTGGGATCCCGCAGTGAAGTCGCTCATCCCCTTCCCCGACGTCCTGATCATGATGAACGACCAGCTGGAGTGGACGCAGCAGCTGGGCGATGCGCTGCTGGCGCAGCAGGAGGACCTGCTGAATGCCGTCCAGGTGCTGCGCGCCCGCGCGCAAGCCGCAGGCCATCTGCAAAGCGGGCCGGAGCAGATAGTGACGGTGACCGCGAAAGAACCCGGTGCGTCGGGCACGACGACGATCGTCGTGCCCCCGCCGCAGGTCATCATCATCCAGCCGGCCCAGCCGAACGTCGTCGCCGTGCCGGTCTACAGCCCTTCCGTTGTCTATGGTGGCTGGCCCTATCCGGCGACGCCGCCGGTCTATTACCCGCCGCCACCGGCCTATGGCCTCGGCAGCGCGCTTCTCACCGGCATAGCGTTTGGCGCCGGGGTCGCGCTGGTCGGCTCGCTCTGGGGCTGGGCGAGCCCCGGCTGGGGCCGCGGCAGCGTCGATGTGAATGTGAACCGCTACAACACCATCAATGTGAACCGGACGCAGATCACCAACAGCGCCTGGCGGCATGACGCGGCGCACCGCCAGGGCGTCGCCTATCGCAGCCCGGAGGTCGGCAACCGCTATCGTCCGACGGCGACGGCAGCTGGCGCGCCCGCCGACAGGGCGCGCAGCCGCGAGGAGTTCCGCGGCCGCACGGACCAGGCCGGCAGCAACGGCGGCCTGGCCGCACAGACTGGTGGTGCCGACACGCGGCCAGGCGCCGCGGATCGCGCGGCCGCCGCGAGCCGCCCGGGTACGGGTGCCGAACGGCCCGGCGCGGGCAGCCGACCACCAGCGGGCGACGCGACGCAACGCCGCGCAACGGCTAATGCCTCAGCGCGACCGGCAACCGCGCCGAGCGGACGACCACAGCCACAACAGGCTTCGGCGGCAACGCGCAGCGCGCCTCGGGGCCTGCAAGGCCTCGGCGAGGGCGGGCAGGTGCGGAGCGCGCAGCAGCGCGGCGAGGCCAGCCGCTCGGCCGCTTCCGCACCAAGCCGCGCCGCACCCGCAGGCGGCGCAAGAGGCGGCGGATCGAGAGGCGGCGGCGGCGGGGGGCGCGGACGATGAGGCTGCTGCGGCACCCGGCGCGCCTCGTCCTTCTCACGGGCCTTCTCCTCCTCCCGCCCGCAGATGCCGGAGCGCAGCAGACGGCGACGCCGCCTGGCAGCGCCCCCCCAAGCGAGCAGGCGCCACAGCCAGTCCCGCCCCAGGCCTTCCGCTCGCCCGAGGACGGCTTCGCGGCCTTCGCCGCGGCGATGCGCGCGCATGATGAGCGGGCGCTGCTGCGCATCCTCGGCACCGCGGGGCGTCGCCTGGTCCGGTCGGGCGATCCCGTTGCCGATCGGGAGGTGCGCGAACGCTTCCGCGCCGCCTATGACGAGCAGGCTGAGATCCGACGTCCCGCGCCGAACCGCGCCGTGCTGCAACTGGGTGCGGATGGCTGGCCTTTGCCCATCCCGATGCTGCGGCGTGACGGCAACTGGCGCTTCGACGCGAGGCAGGGCGAGCAGGCGCTGATCGACCGCCGCGTCGGCCGCAATGAACTCGATACCATCGAGACGCTGCGCGCCATCGCGGAGGCCCAGGACGAGTATGCGCGCACCACCGGCCGGGCGGGCGCCTTCCTGTCCTATGCGCGCCGCTTCTTCTCGACCCCCGGTCAGCGCGATGGTCTCTTCTGGCCGACGGCGGAGAACGAGCCGCCAAGCCCGCTCGGCCCGCTGTTGGCCGCGGCGAGCGTGGGGGGCTATGCCCGGCCGCAGCCAGGCGACGCGCCGCAACCGCTGCGCGGCTACTATTTCCGCATCCTGGAAGGCCAGGGCCCGGCGGCGCCGGGCGGCGCCTTCGACTATGTGGTGAATGGCCGGATGATCGGCGGCTTTGCCGTGCTTGCCGTCCCGGCGCGCTATCGCTCGACCGGCATCAAGACCTTCATGATCAGCCACCACGGGGATGTCTGGGAAGCCGATCTCGGCCCCGAGACGGAGCGTCGCACCCGCGGCATCGACCGCTTCGACCCCGGGCCTGGCTGGATGCGCGTCTCGCCGTAGCACCGAAGAGACGACGCGCGTGCGCGCGCAACGTGCCCGACGGTGGCGCGGCCGTCAGTTCCGTGCCGCGGCCTGCGGCAAGGTGCTGGCGCCCAGATCGATCGTCAGGTTGCGCAGCGTGCCGGTGAAGGCGAAGGGCAGCTGGTAGTCGCGGTCGTCCACCGGCGTGCCGGTGTCCTGCCCGACATCGAAGGGTTCGTCCCACTGCATGTAAAAGGGGATGCTGCGTTCCATACGGCGTTCGGCGACGCGCTGGTCGTTGACGGACAGCATTCCGATGCCGCCACGCCCAACCGGCGGACCCGACGCATCAGGGCGCCATTCGAAGACGATGCTGTGGCGGCCGGGCGGCAGTGCCTGCGGCCCCTCCCACTTCACCCGCTCAATGTCGAGGATATTCCAGGTCCAGACCGGGCGTCCCTCCCGCAGATAGAAGCCATAGCCGCCGAAACGGCCACCCTGCGTGACCAGCACGCCATTAGCCCCACCCTGCGGCACCTCGAT
>JBIKSZ010000394.1:0-2548 GCA_044348345.1 Roseomonas sp.
ACCGGCACCGGCCCAGGTCAGGTCGGTGAAGCGGATACCCTTGAGGAAATCGGGGCGCATGCTCGTCTCCTGCCGCGTCAGCCGCGCACCAGCGCGTCGTGTTCGCCGAGCGCGGGCGCAGGCGCGGGGCGCCAGACTGGCTCGGACATCTTGTAGGGCGCGCCGGGGAACAGCGGCCCATCGCCACCGAGGCGCACGAAGTAGTCGCGATACGCCAGTTGCGGGTCGTCCAGCACGTCGCGCACGCGGTTGACCGCGGACATGACGATGCGGCGCTTGAGCGCATTCTCCACCAACTCGTCGCGCGTCAGGTCGCGGGTGAAGGCTTCGAACAGCGGCTTGAACTCGGCACGCGCCTCCGGCCGGTTGCGCCATTTGCGGTCCAGCCATCGCGGCTGGCTGAAGGCCTCTGCCGAGGGATGCCCGCGTTCCGCCATCCAGGCGACCAGCGATTTCCAGGACACGCCGTTGGTCGGCGGCGAGGCCAGGAAGACATGCCCGTCGCGGCAGGCATAGATGTTCTCCGACGCGTCGCGCGTGCCCTCTCCGGCCCGATGGGAGATGCGGCGTTCCAGGTCCCACACCTGGATCGCGTTCTGCAGCGAATGCGCGATCGCCTCCTGCGCGGAGACATCGAGGATGTGCCCACGGCCGCGCGTCTCGGCATCCATCAGCGACACGGCGGTTGCGACGGCGGTGTAGACCGAACACACCATGCCAGCCTGGCCCGCCGGCAGGCGCAGCGGCGGCTCCTCCCCACGGCCGGTCATCCAGGCGATGCCGCCTGCCGCCTGCAGCGTGAGGTCGGAGGCCGGCGCGCCCTCAAGCGGGCCACCGATCCCGTAGGGGGACACGTGGGTGATGACGGACGTCGGATTGAGGCTGCGCAGCCAGGCAATATCGGCGGCGCCAAGCGGGCCGCCACGCTCCAGCACCACCACCTGCGCCTCGCGCGCTAGATCGGCCAGCGCGGCGCGACCAGCATTGGTCGAGAGGTCCAGCACCACGCTCTTCTTGGTGGCGTTGTGGAAGGCGAAGGCCTCCGCCCCGCCCGGCACGGCCGCGGTGTCGCGTGCCCGGTCGGGCAGGCCCCCCGGCGGTTCGACGCGAATGACCTCCGCCCCGAGATCGGCAAAGAGCCGCGTGGCGTAGCGCGCCAGGTTGTGCGTCATGTCGAGCACGCGCACCCCTGAATAGGGGCGGAAGCCATCCGTCATGGGCGATCTCCTGCCGCGCGGGCGCGCGCCGGAGCGCGGGCCTTGTGGCGCGGGATTTGGACATAATTTATATTGCGAAATGCAGAGCGATGCCG
Organism: Roseomonas sp.; assembly: GCA_044348345.1. Taxonomy (GTDB): domain Bacteria; phylum Pseudomonadota; class Alphaproteobacteria; order Acetobacterales; family Acetobacteraceae; genus Falsiroseomonas. The sequence goes on from JBIKSZ010000394.1 coordinate 1,313, forward strand.
CAGGGACAGCGTCCGCGGATGCGGGCCCATGAAGGCCTGGCATCGTGACGAGAGGCCGGTTGAATGGCGTTCAAGACCAAGCAGGACCAGGTCGCGGACATCATCCGCGAGCGGATCATCGCCGGGATCTACCCGCGGGGCACCAAGCTCAAGCAGGGCGAGCTCGCGCAGGAACTCGGCGTCTCCATCACGCCGGTGCGCGAGGCGCTGCACATGCTGGGCGCGGAAGGCTATGTCGAGGCGATCTCGCACAAGGGCCTCATCGTCCCGTTGATCCGGCAGGACACGGCCCGCGAGACCTTCGAGCTGCGCGTCATGCTGGAGCGGGAGCTGACGGCGCTCGCGCTGAAGCGCATGGACCGCGCGACGCTCACCGCGCTGCGGGACAGCCAGGCGGTGATCGCCAATATCTCGCCCGGCGGCCCGCGCCTGGCCAGCCGGACAGAAAACTACCGTTTCCACTTTCGCCTGTACGAGCTGGCGGACCGGCCGCAGACCTTGCAGTTCGTCCGCGTGCTCTGGGCGCGCTACCCCTTCATCATCCAGGAGCGCGGCGGCTTCCGGATGAAGAACATCGAGGAGCATGAGCGCTTCCTGCGCTGCGTCGAGGCCGGCGACCACGACGCGGCGGTGGACGAGATGGTCGCGCATATCGAAAGCGGCTGGCACGACCTGCTGACGAGTGAGCAATTGGCGGCCCCAGCCGCCTGAGACCCGGGCGCGCACCAGGGCCGGCGCACTGCGCCGTCCCTGGCCGGCCGTGGTCTCAAGGCGCCGGGTCATGCGTCAGCCCCGCCGCTCCGGCAGCAGCCAGACATCCGCAAGGTCCTGGTAGATCATGTGCGTCGGCGCCATGGACCAGCCCTGGACGCGCGCATTCATGACGACGATACGCTGCCACCACAGCAGCGGAACAGCGTAGGCCTGCTCCATCGCCCGCGCTTCGAAGCGCCGCAGGATCTGCTTGCGGACCGCCGGGTTCACCTCCTGCGCCTGGGCATCGAACATCGCATCCAGCTCGCGGTCCTGCATGCGCTGGGTCGCGATGGAGGCACGGTCCATGGAGATGTACTTCACCAGCACATTCGTCGGGTCGTCGCTGAACTGGGTGAAGCTGTCCACCATCACCTCATAGCCGCCGCTGCCCTGCGCGGCGTACCAGGCGGCGAGTTCCACCTGCTGGTGCTCCACGCGCACGCCGATCTGGCGCAGCTGATCGATGATGAAGATGCCGGA
>JBIKSZ010000167.1:0-8534 GCA_044348345.1 Roseomonas sp.
GTGATGGTGAAGGTCGTCGAAGGCGAGCGCATCCGCACCCAGGCCTATGAAGGCGTGTGCATCGCGCGGTCCAACCGCGGCGTGAACAGCAACTTCACCGTCCGGAAGCTGTCCTACGGCGAGGGCGTGGAGCGTATCTTCCCGCTCTATTCGCCGAACGTGGCGGAGATCCAGGTGGTGCGTCGCGGCCGGGTGCGGCGCGCGAAGCTGTATTACCTGCGCGGCCGGACCGGCAAGTCCGCCCGCATCCAGGAAAAGGCCCGCGAGACCACGCAGGCCGAAGGCTGAAGCGACGGACCCGCGCGCCCCGACCGGGCGCGCGGGTTCTGCTTTGCCGGGGATCGCGGCCGCAGCCCATGCGCCGCTGGCAACGAGCGCCGGCACCAGGACAGATGGGGTAGGGGAAACGCATGTCCGCCGCAAAACCGCGCACGTTGTTCGACAAGATCTGGGACGCCCATGTCGTCGAGACGCTCCCGGATGGCACGGCGATCCTCTACATCGACAAGCACCTGACGCATGAGGTCACCAGCCCGCAGGCCTTTGAAGGGCTGCGGATGGCTGGGCGCAAGGTGCGCCGGCCGGATGCGACCATCGCGGTGGTGGACCACAACATCGCCACCGACGCGTCCCGCTACGGCACGATCGAAGACCCCGAGAGCCGCCAGCAGGTCGAGACGCTCGAGAAGAACGTCAAGGAATTCGGCGTCCCCTACATCCCGCTGACCGATGTGCGCCAGGGCATCGTGCATGTGATCGGGCCGGAGCTCGGCCTTTCGCTGCCCGGCATGACCCTCGTCTGCGGCGACAGCCACACCTCGACCCATGGCGCGCTCGGCGCGCTGGCCTTCGGCATCGGCACGTCCGAGGTCGAGCATGTGCTCGCCACCCAGACGCTGCTGCAGAAGCCGGCGAAGAACATGCGCGTGACGGTGGATGGCGTGCTGCCCGTGGGCTGCACGGCGAAGGACATCGTGCTGGCGATCATCGGCAAGATCGGCACGGCCGGCGGCACGGGCCATGTGATCGAATTCGCCGGTGAGGCGATCCGCGCGCTCGACATGGCCGGCCGCATGACGGTCTGCAACATGTCGATCGAGGCCGGCGCCCGCGCCGGCATGGTCGCCCCCGACCAGACCACCTTCGATTATGTGAAGGGCCGCCCCTTCGCGCCGAAGGGCGAGGCCTATGATCGCGCGGTGGCGTGGTGGAAGACGCTGCCCTCCGACGCCGATGCGGTGTTCGACAAGGAGGTGCGGCTCGATGCCGCTGAGATCATCCCGCAGCTGACCTGGGGCACCAGCCCCGAAGACGTGCTGCCGATCACCGGCGTGATCCCGAACCCCGCGGACTACGCGGACGAGGCGCGCCGCGCGCAGGTGCAGCGCATGGTGGACTACATGGGCCTCACGCCCGGCCAGCGCATCCAGGACCTGAAGGTGGATGTCGTCTTCATCGGCTCCTGCACGAATTCCCGCATCGAGGACATCCGCGCCGCCGCCGCCATCGCCAAGGGCCGCAAGGTCGCCGACGGCGTGCGCGCGCTGGTCGTGCCGGGCTCGGGCCTCGTGAAGGAGCAGGCCGAGCAGGAAGGCCTCGACCGCATCCTGAAGGATGCCGGCTTCGAATGGCGCGAAGCGGGGTGCTCCATGTGCCTCGGCATGAACCCGGACAAGCTGAAGCCGGGCCAGCGCTGCGCCTCCACCTCCAACCGCAACTTCGAGGGCCGCCAGGGCCCAGGCGGGCGGACCCATCTGTTGAGCCCGGCCATGGCCGCCGCGGCGGCGCTCGCCGGCCGGCTTGCCGATGTTCGCGACTTCCAGCCGCAGGGAAGCGTCTGATGCGCGCCTTCACGACACTCACCGGCATCGCCGCGCCGCTGCCGCAGGCGAATGTGGACACGGACAAGATCATCCCCGCGCGCTTCCTGAAGACCATCGCGCGCACGGGCCTTGGCCAAAACCTCTTCGCCAACATCCGCTACAGGGAAGACGGTAGCGAGAACCCGGATTTCGTGCTGAACCAGGAGCCCTGGCGGAAGGCCGAGGTACTGGTCGCGCATGAGAATTTCGGCTGCGGCTCCTCTCGCGAGCATGCGCCCTGGGCGCTGCTCGATTTCGGCATCCGCTGCGTGATCGCGCCGAGCTTCGGCGACATCTTCCACAACAACAGCTTCAAGAACGGCATCCTGCCGATCCGCCTGCCGCGGGAGATCTGCGACAAGCTGATGGAGGATGCGAAGCTCGGGCAGAATGCGCGGCTGACCGTGGATCTTGCGCGCCAGGTGGTGGTGCGCCCGAACGGGGAGGAAATCCCCTTCGAGGTGGACGCCTTCCGCAAGCATCTGCTGCTGAACGGGCTCGACGATATCGGCCAGACGATGCAGCACGCGCCGACCATCGACGGCTTCGAAGCGAAGCAGAAGGCCGCCCAGCCCTGGCTCTACGCGTAGACGCGTATGCGCGAAGGCTTTGCCTTCGCGCCCTCAAGCGCCGGCGCGGCGCATCCGCGCCGCTTGGCTCGCGGCACTTGCCGCGGGCCGCATTCGCGGCCTCGGCCCGCTGTGCGGGCCGCCAGCCCTGAAGACGAACGGGGAAGACATTTCATGCCCGCCAACAAGACGCTCCTGGTCCTGCCCGGCGATGGCATCGGCCCCGAGGTGGTGCGCGAGACGCGCCGCATCATCGAATGGATGGAACGCCGCCGCATCGCGAGCTTCGAGATCACCGAGGGTCTCGTTGGCGGCGCGGCCATCGACGCCACCGGCTCGCCCTGCCCGGATGAGACGGTGGAAGCCGCGAGCCAGGCGGATGCCGTGCTGTTCGGCTCCGTCGGCGGGCCGAAGTGGGACAGCCTGCCCTTCGAGCAGCGGCCCGAGCTCGGCATCCTGCGCCTGCGCAAGGATCTCGGCCTGTTCGCCAATCTGCGCCCCGCGGTGGTGCTGGACCCGCTGGTGGATGCCTCCGCGCTCCGCCCCGATCTGGTGCGCGGGCTCGACATCATGATCGTCCGCGAGACGACGGGCGGCGTCTATTTCGGCGAGCCCCGCGGCGTGACCAAGGGCGCCGACGGCAAGCGCACCGGCCTCGACACCCAGATCTACCATGAGGACGAGATCGCCCGCGTCGCGCGCGTGGCGTTCGAGCTGGCGCGCAAGCGCAGCAACAAGCTGACCAGCGTCGAGAAGGCGAATGTCATGCAGTCCGGCCGCCTCTGGCGCGCCGTGGTCAGCGAGGTCCACAAGGCCGAATTCGCCGATGTCGAGCTGCAGCACATGTATGCCGACAATTGCGCGATGCAGCTGGCGTCCCGCCCGAAGCAGTTCGACGTGATCGTCGGCGACAATCTGTTCGGCGACGTGCTGTCCGACCTCGCGGCCGCGCTCACCGGCTCGCTCGGCATGCTGCCTTCGGCCACGCTCGGCGCGATGCAGCCCTCCGGCAAGCGCCATGCGCTGTATGAGCCGATCCACGGCTCGGCGCCCGACATCGCGGGCAAGGGCATTGCGAATCCCTCGGCGCAGATCCTGTCCTTCGCGATGCTGCTCCGCCTCTCCTTCGGCATGGAAGAAGAGGCGACGATGGTCGAGACGGCGGTTGAGAAGGTGCTGGCTGGCGGGCTGCGCACGGCCGACATCATGGCGCCCGGCATGGCCCGCGTGGGCACCAGCGTGATGGGAGAGGCGGTGCTGCGCGAACTCGACAAGATGGCAGCATGAATGCCGGGGCGGGGGGTTGCGCCCCCCCGCCGCCTCCGCTACATGCGCGCTCCCGGCGGGACCCGTAGCTCAATTGGATAGAGCACCAGACTACGGATCTGGGGGTTAGGAGTTCGAATCTCTTCGGGTCCGCCAGGGTTTTCGCAGCCAACGCTTTGCGGGCTGCCAGTGATTTTTCCATCCTGAACCATCCTCGCGCTGTTTGAGCCCAGCGTTCGGCCATCCCGTAGAAGGGGTGATCGGCCGCCACGCTCGCCGTGCGGGCCTGGCTGCTCTATGGCAGGGGGGTGTCCGAGATTCCGCGTCCCGAACGACGGCAGGCTCCGCCCCGACGCCGCGATGCGCGGCGCCGCGTGAGCGCGCGTCGGGAGCCCAGCTTCACCTTGCCGCGCCGCGGCGCAGACCATCTGCCCCGCCCGCGGGACGCCTCCCCGCCTGTGCGCCGTGTGCCGTGGCTGCTGGCCTCGCTGGCCGCGCATGTCGCCCTCGTCTTGGCGGCGCTGTTCCTGGCCTATCGCTTGCCGCGGCCGTCGATGGAACTGCCTGCCCCCGCCTTCGACATCGTCTTCGAGGGCGGCCAGCCGGAACGGCCGATCGCGGAGCCGCCGCCCGGTTTCGAGGCGCCGCCCCTGCCGGCCGCGCCACCCACCCCGCCGCCGCCGCCCACGCCGCCCGCCGCGCCCAGCGTCGCAGCCCCCGCGGTGCCGCCGCCGCCCACACCGGCTCCAGCGCCGCCGCCGCCGCCGCTGGCCGAGGCCCGGCCGGTGCCGCCTCCGCCAGAGCCAGCCTTGCCCGTTCCGCCCCCGCCGCGGCCGGATCAGGCCTTGCCCGTGCCGCCCCCACCGCGGCCGGATCAGGCCGTGCCCATCCCGCCGCCTCCGCCACCCCCACCGCCACCCGTCGCGGCCCCGCCGCCGCCAGCCCCGCCGCGCCCGGCTGCGCCGCCCGTCGCCCCGGCGCCGCCCGCCGCCCCGGCGCCGCAGCAGCCCACGCCGCGCTTCCCGCCGGGGACGGTGTTCATGCCGGAGGGTTTTGCGCTGAACCGCCCCGCCGCCCCCGCTGGGCGGCCGCAAGCGCGCGGCCTCGACCTCACCGTGGACCCGCGCATTATCGAAGGGCGCACGACCTCCGACCCGCAAGTCCGCGTCACCGGCGCACAGGTCGGCGCCGATTGGCGCGCGGCCTTCCGGCAGTGGCTCGACGAGAACATCCGCTATCCCCGGCGCGCCATCGAACTTGGGGAATCGGGCAATGTGCGCGTGCTGGTCACCGCCGCGCCGGACGGGACGGTGCGGAACGTGCGGCTGGTCGGGCCCTCGACCTCGCCTTCGCTGAACATGGGCACGGTGATGCCCTTCCAGGGCGCGCGGCTGCCCGCCTTCCCCCCGCCGGCCGATCCGAATGGCGTGACGATCGAATTGACGGTGAACTACGTCCTCATCCGGCGCTGAGCCTGTCCGGCGGCGCGGGAAGGTCACGGAAGCGGCGCAGGAAGCGGCGATCGATCCGGTCCTTCAGCCACCAGGCCCAGGCGCCGCCGGCCACCAGCCCGTTGCGCGTCCCGATAGCCTCCCGCGGGCCGGTCGCCAGCAGGTAGAGCGCATGGCGCTGCGGACGGAAGGGCCGTAGCCGCCCGCCAGTGGCCTGCGCGCGGATATTGGCCGCCAGCACCGCCCCGGCCCGCACCGCATAGACACCCGAGCGCGGGATTGGGGCGGGGTCGAAGGCGATCGTGTCCCCGGCGGCGAAGACCTCCTCCCGGCCGGTGGCGCGCAGCATCGCATCCACCCGCACGAAACCCTGCGGGTCGAGAAGAAGGCCGGTTTCCGCGAGCCAGGCGGCGGACGCAGCCTGGGTGGTCCAGAGCACCTCATCCGCGGGCAGGCGGCGCGGTGGCTCGCCCGCGAGCGTCACGCCGGCCGCATCCACGGCGACGACGCGCGCCTCGGTCTCCACCATGATGCCGCGCGCGGCCAGGATGGTGCGGAAGCGGGCGCGGAGGGCGGCGGGCAAGCCCGGCAGGATTTCGGGCCCGGCGGCGACGAGGGTGAAGGTGAGGCTGGCCGGATCGCCACCCGCAGCCCCGAGGTCGCGCCGCAGCCGATGCTCGGCCGCGAGCAGCAACTCCACCCCGCCGGGACCTGCGCCGACCAGCAGGATGCGGTGCGAGTGTCCCGCCAGCACGCGCGTGCGGAGCGCGTCGAAGCGCGGCAGGAAGCCGTCCATCGGCTTGACGGGCAGGGCGTGCTCTGCGGCGCCGGGCACCGCCGCGGTGTTGGGGCGGGAGCCGATGTTGAGCGAGAGGATGTCGTAGGGCACCGGCGGTCCACCCCGGCAGAGCACACGCCGGCCCTCGAGATCGAGGCCGGTCACGTCGTCCTGCACCAGTCGCGCATTGGCGAAGCGCGCGAGCGGGCGGGTGTCGATGAGCATCTCCGCGGCCAGGTAGTGGCCAGCGACATGGCCCGGCAGCATGCCGGAATAGGGCGTGTCCACCTCGCGCGTGATCAGCGTCAGTCGAAGGCCCGGGACAGGTGTCCGGCCGAAGGCGCGCAGCACCTCGACATGCGCATGCCCGGCGCCGACCAGCACGACATGCGTGTCCTTCAGCGCCGTTCTCCTTCGCTGGTACTGGCGATCACCGCGGCAGGCGGACGCCGCGGCGCCGGAATTGGCGATCCGATCAGGTCTTCTCGGGCTGCGGCGCGACGATTGTCGGCGGCAGGAGGAGGGTGGCGACGAGCCCCGCCTCGCCGAAGCTCGTCTCGATCGCGCCGCCAAGGTCGTGCTGGACCTCGCGCTCGATGAGCTCGGAGCCGAAGCCCTGCCGTGCCGGCGAAGGGTCGGGCCTGGGGCCGCCGCTTTCGGTCCAGCGCAGGACGAAGCGCGGCATGCCGGCCCGGTCCTCCTCCGACCAGGCAATGGTGACCCGCCCCGCACTGGCGGAGAGGGCCCCATGCTTCGCCGCGTTGGTGGCCAGCTCATGCAACACCATGCCGAGCGCCAGCGCGGCCTTCGGCTTGAGCTGGACGGGTGTTCCGATCGTCGTCAGACGATCCGTGCCGGTGACATAGGGTTCGAGTTCCTTCGTGATGAGGTCAATCAGCGGAACCTCGGCCCAGCCGCCGACCGACACCAACTCATGCGCTCGTGCCAAAGCGCGGATGCGGCCCGAGAACACGCTGGCGAAATCCTCAAGGCTGCTGGCCCGCCGCAGCGTATGGTTTGCGACGGCGGAGACCACCTGCAGCATGTTGCGGACGCGGTGGTTCAACTCGTCCACCAGGCTGCCGAGGAACTCACCCTCGACGACCTTCGTGATGTCGACGAAGGTCACCACCACCCCGTCCACCGCCCCGGATGCGGTCGTGTAGGGCAGCAGCCGCATGAGGTAATGCGCGACGCCGGAGCGGGCCGTGACGCGCCGTTCCAGCGGCCTCCGCTCATCCATGACACGCCGCGCCTCGCCCCCGATGTTCATTGCATCGAGATGGGTCGCGAAACTGCTGAGCGGCCGGCCGCGGTCGGCGGGCACAAGGTCGAACAGCGCCGTGACGGCCGGGGTGAAGCTTCGGATCACCAGATGGCGGTCAAGAAAGACCGTTGCCACCTGCGTGCTGTCGAAGAGGTTGCGGAGATCGGCATTGGCGAGGTCCAGCTCCTCGATCTTGGCCGAAAGCTCGAGGTTGCTCGCACGCAATTCCTCGTTGACCGATTGCAGCTCCTCCTTCGAGGTCTCCAGTTCCTCGTTGATGGATTGCAGTTCCTCGTTGACCGAGACCATCTCCTCATTCGCGGATTTCAGCTCCTCGGCGGCGGTCTCGTACTCCTCGGAAATGGACTGGAGCCGCTCCCGCGTGTCGCGCAACTCGCCTTCGAGCTGTTCGACGAGTTGCTCGCGCGGCGCGACTGCGGCGCCGGTTGGCGCCTGCTCTGGCCTCCTCTCCGGTTCGGCCCGGTGCTCTGCGAACGCCACGAGGTAAAGTGCCTCCAGCGCGTCGCGCTGCGGCAGGGGCGCCACGGTGAGATCCACAAGCAGCGACGTGCCCTCATGCTCGACTTCGATGTGGGGACGAAGGACGACGCGTCGGGTCTCCACCGCCTCCCGCAGCGCGGCGCGCAGTTCCAGCCTCAGGCCGCGTCGGGCGAGGGCAAAGATCTGGCGGCTGGGCGGGCCGGCGGGCAACTCCAGGAAGCGGGAGAGGCTGGCGGATTGATGCACGACATTGCCGTCCGCGTTGACCAGCAAATGCGGCGGGGCGAACAGCTCGGCGGCGAAGGCCGATGCCGCCTGGTTCAGCTCTGCCGCGCTGCCGATGCCGGGCGGCCGCGACGGGGCGGGGGGTGGCCAATGGCGCCGCATGGTGAGCGGTGCGGCTGGCAGCCGCAGGGCTACGCCGCTGCCAGCCATGTCCAGCTTCCGGAAGATCCGGTGCGCCTTGTTCACGGGGGCGAACAGCTCGGAATGGCGTGTGACTGTCTCCGCGGCGCCAAGGAACAGGAAGCCCGATGGGCGCAGCGCGTAGTGGAGCAGCGGGATCACCTGTTCCTGCAACCGGCCACCCATGTAGATCAGCATGTTGCGGCACGACACCAGGTCGATGCGGGAGAAGGGTGTGTCGCGGATGACGTTATGGCTCGAAAAGACGCAGAGCTCGCGCGTCTCGGGCCTGATCGTGCAGAGCGCGTTGTCGCACAGGAAGAACCGCGCCATGCGCGCCGCCGATACGCCGCCCATCAAGGATTTCGGGTAGCGGCCCTGGCGCGCGACGGACAGCGCGGCCTCGTCGATATCGGTGGCGAAAATCTGCAGGCG
>JBIKSZ010000168.1:0-8526 GCA_044348345.1 Roseomonas sp.
CGTCGAAGTCGCGCGCATCCTCGCCATCGATGGTCACCAGCGGGACGTCGCGCAAATCCTCCCGCCCGCGCTTCGTCACGCCCTTGGCGCGCTCGGCTTCCGTCACCGCCTCGGCGGGGAAGACGTCGGGGATGCCATGGGCGTGGATGCAGACCAGGCTGACGCTGCGCGGCTCCCCCATGCGGCCCAGCACCTCGACGATGCGGGCGGGGCGGGGGCCCATCGGGCGATGCTGGGGGAGTGGTTCGGCCAGCACGATGTCGCCCGGCCGCGCGCCGCCGGCCTCGCCGGGTGGCACCATCCATTCGGCGCGGGAGCGCTTATCGGTCGGGAGGATCCGGCCTTCCTCGAAGACGCCGAGGAGGCGCGCCGGGCGGGCTTCGTTTGCCAGGCGCTTGAAGGTGCGGCCTTCGTACTTGGTACCGCCCAGATGGCGCAGGCGAGCCAGCACGCGCTCCCCGGGGGCGAGGGCCGGCAGGCCGCGGCGCTCGGGCGCCATGAAGATTGCGGGCGGCGGGCCGTTCGCCTTGTCCCAGGTGACCGGGCGCGCGATGGCATCGCCATCGGCATCCGTGCCGACCACCTCGACCACGGTCATCTCCGGCAGGCGATCCGGTGCGGCGAGGCCGCGGCGCCCGACGGGCGCCGCCTGGCCGCTATCCTTCAGGCCGCGCAGCAAGTCGCGCAGCGCCGGGCGCTGGTCCGACGACAGGCCGAAATGCCGGGCGATGTCGGATTTGGACACGCGGCCGGGCGAGTCCCGCAGGAAGGCGCGGAGCTGTTCGCGGCTGGGGAGCGGGGCGTCCGGCCTTGCTTGTCCACCTCCCTCTCCCGCCTTGCGCGAGAGGGTCGGGGTGAGGGTGCGGTCGGGCCCGGCCTTCCGCACGCGCTTGCGGGCCGCGTGACCCTTCGGCGGCGGGCCGCGCCGCACCATCTCAGCGTGCCTTCGCCGGGGTGGCTGCCTTGCGCGCCGCGGGCTTCTTCGCCGGCGCCTTGGTGGCCGTCTTCGTCGCTGCGGTCTTCGTCGTCGCCGGCTTCTTCGCCGCTGCCTTGGCCGGCGCCGCCTTCCTGGCGGCGGGCTTCGCGGGCGCAGCCTTCTTCGCGGCCACTTTCTTCACCGTAGCCTCGCCATTCGGCGCGGCGGCCTTGCGCGGCGCGGCCTTGGCCTTTGCCCCCTTTGCGCCCTTCGCACCCTTGGCGTTGCGCGGCGGCAATTCCTTGCCCTTCTCGGCCAGCAGCGCGACCGCTTCCTCGAGCGTTGCCGCCTCCATCTCCATCCCGCGCGGCAGGTTGGCGATGGTCTTGCCGTGCATCGCATAGGGCCCAAAACGCCCCTTGCGGATCTCGACCGCGACACCGTCCTTCGGATGCGGGCCGAGCAGCCGCACCTTTGCCCGGGCTTTCGCCAGCAGCTCCATCGCCCGGTTCATCCCGAGCGCGAGCACATCATCCCCCGGCTCCAGCGACTGGTAGACATTGCCCAGCCGCACATAGGGCCCGAAGCGGCCGATGCCCGCGCTGATCTCCTCGCCCGTCTCGGGATCGCGCCCGATGGCGCGTGGCAGCGACAACAGGCCGAGCGCGGCGTCGAGATCGAGCGTCTCCGGGTTCATGTCGCGCGTCAGGCTGGCGCGGCGCGGCTTGGTCGGCTTGCCCTTCGCATCCGTCCCGCCCTCGCCGAGCTGGACATAGAGCCCATAGGGGCCGCGGCGCAGCGTGACCTTCTCCCCGCTCGCCGGATCGGCGCCGAGCTCGCGCTGGCCTTCGAAGCTGCCCGAGGCCCGCTCCCCATCCGCGCCAGGTGCGGTGAGCGGCCGGGTGTAGCGGCATTCGGGATAGTTGGAGCAACCGACGAAGGCGCCGGTCCGCCCGAGCCGGAGTCCGAGCCGCCCGCCGGAGCAGGAGGGGCAGGCGCGCGGGTCGCCCGCGCCTTCGCGGGCGGGGAAGAAATGCGGCCCGAGATCGGCGTCCAGCGTGTCGATCACATCGCTGATCTTGAGGTCGGTCGTCGCACCGAGCGCCTTCGAGAAATCCTCCCAGAAGGCGCGCATCACCTCGCGCCAATCGGCGCGCCCGCCAGAGATATCGTCGAGCTTCCCCTCGAGCCCGGCGGTGAAGCCGGTATCCACATATTTCTCGAAGAAGGAGACAAGGAAGGCGGTGACGAGCCGCCCGCGGTCCTCCGGCACGAAGCGCCGCTTGTCGAGGCGGACATATTCCCGGTCCTGCAGCACCTGCAGGATCGAGGCATAGGTGGAAGGCCGGCCGATGCCGAGTTCCTCCAGCTTCTTGACCAGCGTTGCCTCGGAATAGCGGGGCGGGGGCTGGGTGAAGTGCTGCAGCGCCTGCACGCCGCCAGTCTTCAGCGCATCCTTCTCCCGCATGGGCGGCAGGGTGCGCTCATCCTCGTCCGGCTCGGCGCCAGCGGTCGCGATGCCGGCGCGGGCATCGGCCGCGCGGTCATCCTCATCCTCTCGGTACAGGCGGAGAAACCCGTCGAAGGCGATGACGGAGCCGGTGGCGCGCAGCCGCGTGCGGCCGGCCTCATCGGCGATCTCGACGCTGGTCTGGTCGAGTTCGGCCGACTGCATCTGGGAGGCGACGGCGCGCTTCCAGACCAGCTCGTAAAGCCGCCGCTGGCGTTCATCGAGGAAGCGCGCGACCTGCTCGGGCGTGCGGCTCACATCGGTCGGGCGGATCGCCTCATGCGCTTCCTGGGCATTCTTCGCCTTGGACGAGTATTCGCGCGGCGCGCCGGGGACGTAGTCGGGGCCGAAGGCGTCCTTCACATGGTCGCGGATGGCGAAGATCGCCTCGCGCGCCATCTGCACGCCGTCGGTGCGCATATAGGTGATGAGGCCGACGGTCTCGCCGCCGATATCCACACCCTCATAGAGCTGCTGCGCCGTCCGCATCGCCGCTTGCGCGCCCATGCCGAGTTTTCGGGACGCTTCCATCTGCAGGGTGGAGGTGGTGAAGGGCGGCGGCGGGTTCCGCCGGGTGCGCTTCTTCTCGACGCTGACGACGGAAAAGCGCCCGGCTTCGACTGCTGCCTTCGCACGCATCGCGCGCGCTTCGTCCGGCAGGTCGAACTGCTCGAGCTTTCGGCCCTCGTGATGCGTCAGCCGCGCGGTGAAGGCGGCGCCCATCGGCGTCGCGAAGCGCGCTTCCACCGTCCAGTATTCGCGCGCCCGGAAGGCTTCGATCTCGGCCTCGCGCTCGCAGATCAGGCGGAGTGCCACGGATTGCACACGGCCGGCCGACTTGCTGCCCGGCAGCTTGCGCCACAGCACCGGCGAGAGGTTGAAGCCCACCAGATAGTCGAGTGCGCGGCGCGCCAGATAGGCCTCGATCAGCGGGGTATCGAGGTCGCGCGGGGCGGCGATCGCGGTCTGGATGGCGCGCTTGGTAATCTCGTTGAAGGTGATGCGATTGACCTCGACGCCCTTCAGCGCACCGCGCCGCGCCAGCATGTCCTTCACATGCCAGGAGATCGCCTCGCCCTCGCGGTCGGGGTCGGTGGCCAGGAACAGGCGCTTCGCCCCGCGCAGCGCGGAGGCGATCTCGCGCACCTGGCGCTCGCCACGGTCATCCGCTTCCCAGTCCATGGCGAAATCCTCGTCCGGCCGGACGGAGCCGTCCTTGGCCGGCAGGTCGCGGACATGGCCGAAGGAGGCGAGGACGCGGAAGCCGCCGCCGAGATACTTGTTGATGGTCTTGGCCTTGGCGGGGCTTTCGACCACGACGACGTCGGTCATGTGCTGCTGGTTCGCCCTGTTTCTGGCCGCGGCGGCCGCCTTGCGCCTTAGCGCACGGCCCGCACGACGCGGTCGCCGGGCAGCGACTCCACCAGCCCCGAAAGCTCGAGATCCAGCAGCATCGCCCGCACGACAGGCGGCGAGAGGTGGCAGCGCCGGGCGAGATCGTCAACGCCTACTGGTGTGGAGCCAATCATCTCAAGGACTTGGCCACTGCTGCCCGGGGGCGGCTTCGGCGCCTCCTCTGCCGAAGGGGCTTCCGGCGGATCGGACCGACTCTGGAACAGGGGGGTGGCCCGCGGGCTGTGGGGCAGGTGGGCGAGCACATCCTCGGCGCTCTCCACCAGATGCGCGCCCTGGCGGATCAGGTCGTTGCCGCCGCGGGCGCGGGGATCGAGCGGGCTGCCGGGGACGGCGAAGACCTCCCGCCCGGCTTCCAGCGCGAGCCGCGCGGTGATGAGGCTGCCGGAGCGCTGTGCTGCCTCCACCACGACGACGCCGAGCACCATCCCCGCCACGATCCGGTTCCGGCGTGGGAAGTGCCGGGCGAGGGGCGCGGTGCCGAGCGGCGCTTCCGCCACCACCGCGCCGCCTTCGGCCGCGATGCGCGCCTGGAGGGCCGCGTTCTCAGCCGGGTAGGGCACATCCAGACCGCCCGCGACCACGGCGATGGTGCGCCCCTGCGCGTTGAGCGCGCCCGCATGCGCCGCCGCATCCACCCCGCGGGCGAGGCCGGAGGTGACGACGATGCCGCCCGTGGTGAGGCCCGCCGCCAGTTCCTCCGCCATGCGCCGCCCAGCAGCGGAGGCGGCGCGCGCGCCGACCACGCCGACCTGCCGGCGCCCCAGCACGCTGGCATCGCCAAGCAGGGCCAGCACCGGGGGTGCGTCCTCCGTCAGCGCCAGCAGGGGCGGGTAGCCCGGCCCGCCGAGATGCAGCCAGCTGCCGCCGAGGCGCGCCAGCGCCTCCATCTCCCGCGCGGCGGCCTCGGGCGGGCAGGGGGTGAGGGTGCGGCCGGTCGCGGCCGCGAGGCGCGGCAGGGCGGCGAGCGCCGCGGCGGCGCTGCCATGGCGTTCGATCAGGCGCCGGAAGGTGGTGGGGCCGACGCCCTCGCTGCGCGCGAGGCGCAGCCGGGCCAGAGCTTCGGCCGGGCTTGGTTCAAGCGGTGCGGCGGCCACCAGCCCAAGCAGATCCGGCGTGTCACGTGCGGCCATGCCGCCAGCGGATCACGCCGAGCGGGGCAAATGCAACGTATAGTTGCGGATCAGCCCTTCTTTGCCCCCACGCGCGGTTCGGTGCCGGCCAGCAGGCGCTGGATATTCGCCTTGTGGCGCCAGGCGATCAGCGCCGCGAGGCCGGCGGCGAAGGCCGCGAGCGGCCATTCCCCCGCGACCAGCGCGATGACCGGCGCTGCCGCGCAGGCCGCGAGCGCGCCGGCGGAGGAGATTCGGGTGGCCGCGAAGACTGCCGCCCAGACCGACAGCGTCGCCACGCCGAGCCACCATTGCGCCGCGAGCATGACGCCCGCCGCGGTCGCGACCCCCTTGCCGCCCTTGAACCCGAGCCAGACGGGGAAGATGTGGCCGGCCATGGCGGCAACGCCGGCGACCAGCGCGGCCTCCTCGCCCCAAGCCCAGCGCGCTATGAGCAGCGCGGCCGCGCCCTTCAGCACATCCAGCGCGAGCGTCGCTGCGGCTAGCGGCTTGTTGCCCGTCCGCAGCACATTGGTCGCGCCAATATTGCCCGAGCCAATGGCGCGGATGTCGCCAAGCCCCGCTGCCTTGGTCAGGATCAGGCCGTAGGGGACGGAGCCGAGCAGGTAGCCGAGCAGCGCGGCCAGGATCAGGGACATCACCCGAAGACCCGCTTGCCGTTCTTCCAGGTGCCGAGCACCTTGCCCTCCAGAGCACGGCCGTCGAAGGGGGTATTCTGCGCCTTGCCCGGCAGCTTCCCGGCTTCCACGCGCCAGCCGCGCTCGGGGTGGAACAGCACGAGGTCGGCGGGCGCGCCTTTTCGGAGCGTGCCGGCCTCGATCCCGAGCAGCTTCGTGGGGCGGGCGGTCAGCAAATCCAGCGCCTGCAGTAGCGTGAGGTCGCCGCCATGCACGCGGGCGAGCGTGACGGCCAGCAGCGTCGCGAGCCCCGCGCCGCCGGCCTCGGCCTGGGCGAAGGGCAGGCGCTTGTCATCGGCATCGCGCGGCTGGTGATCGGAGGCGATGGCGTCGATCGTGCCATCCTTGAGCGCGGAGATCACCGCCAGCCGGTCAGCCTCGTCGCGCAGCGGGGGCGAGAGCTTCGCATAGGTGCGATATTCGCCGATCGCCGTCTCGTTCAGGTCGAAATAGGGCGGCGCAGTGTCGCAGGTGACGGCGAGGCCTTCCGCCTTCGCGGCGCGGATCAGGTCGAGCGCGGCGCCGGTCGAGACATGGGCGAAATGCACATGCCCCTTGGTGATGCGGGCGAGCGCGATGTCGCGGGCCACCAGCATCGCCTCCGCCGCGGGCGGGATGCCGGGCAGGCCCATGCGGGTGGCGCGCTCGCCCTCGGTCGCGGCGCCGCCATTGGCGAGTGCCGGTTCCTCCGGATGCTGCACGACGAAACTGCCGAAAGCCCGCGCATAGGACAGCGCCAGGCGCATGGTGCGCGCATTGCCGATGGCATGCCGCCCATCGGTGAAGGCGACGGCGCCGGCTTCCTTCAGCAGGCCGAACTCGCTCATCTCCTTGCCCGCGCAGCCGGCGGTGGCGGCGCCATAAGGCAGGATGGTGACGCAGCCCGTCGCCTCGCCCTTGCGGATCACGAAGGAGATGAGGGCCGGATCATCCAGCGCCGGGTCCGTGTCGGGCAGGGCGCAGAGTGTCGTGATGCCGCCCGCGACCGCGGCCTGGGCGGCGCTCGCGATGGTCTCGCGGTGCTCCGCCCCCGGCTCGCCGAGCGCGGCGCGCATGTCCACAAGGCCCGGCGCGAGGCAGGCGCCACCGGCATCCACCACAGTGGCGCCTTCGGGGGTACCGAGGTTGGCGCCGTGATCCGCGATGATGCCGTCCCGCACCAGCAGCGCGCCCGGCGCGTCGAGGCCGCTGGCCGGGTCCAGCAGTCGGGCGTTGACGATATGAACGAGGCTCATGCGTTCCGCCGCAGGTTGCGCGAGAGCAGGTCGAGCACGGCCATGCGCACCGCGACCCCCATCTCCACCTGTTCTCCGATCACGCTGCGGACCGGGTCGTCGGCGACCGCGCTGTCGATCTCGACGCCGCGATTCATCGGGCCGGGATGCATGACGATCGCATCGGGCTTCGCCACGGCCAACTTCTCCGCATCCAGGCCGTAGAAGCGGAAGAACTCGCGCGCGCTCGGCACCAGGCCGCCCGTCATGCGTTCCTTCTGCAGGCGCAGCATCATGACGACATCGGCGTCCGCGAGGCCGGTCTTCATCGAATGATGCACCTCGACGCCAAGGCGCGCGGCTTCCGCCGGGATCAGCGTCGGCGGGCCGACAATGCGAACGCGGGCATTCATCGTCAGCAGCAGGTGGATGTTGGACCGCGCGACGCGGCTGTGCAGCACATCGCCGCAGATCGCGACCGTCAGCCCTTCCAGCCTGCCCTTGCGGCGGCGGATGGTCAGCGCGTCCAGCAGCGCCTGGGTCGGGTGTTCATGCGTGCCGTCGCCGGCATTGATCACCGCCGCATCCACCTTCTGCGCCAGCAGCGCCGGTGCGCCGGACTGGCCGTGGCGCACCACCAGCAAATCGGTCTGCATCGCGTTCAGCGTCGCCGCCGTGTCCAGCAGCGTCTCGCCCTTGTTCACCGAACTGGTCGAGACCGACATGTTCACGATGTCGGCGCCAAGCCGCTTGCCGGCCAGCTCGAAACTGGTGCGGGTGCGGGTGCTGTCCTCGAAGAAGAGGTTGATCAGCGTGCGGCCCTTCAGCAGGTCGCGCTGGGTCTTCCCCTGGCGGTTCAGCAGGGCGTAGCTCTCCGCGAGGTCGAGCAGCTCCGCGATATAGGGCGGCTCCAGGCCTTCGACGGCCAGGAGATGTCGGAAGGGATAGGGCACGGGCAGAGTTTAGGCCCGCTACCCGGGAGTCGACCAGCCTGCCCCCGCGTCCGGCGCGGAGGCATCGAGCGCCCCCTGCAGCATGTAGGCGGCCGCGGCCGCATCCACCGCCTTGGCGCGTTTGGCGCGCGTCAGGTCGGCCTCGATCATGGCGCGGTTGACGGCAGCCGAGGACAGGCGCTCGTCCCAGAAGGCCACGGGCAGCCCCGCCGCATCCGCGAGCGCCCGGCCCCAATCCTTCGCTGCCTGGGCCGCAGGGCCGAAGCTGCCATCCATGCCAAGCGGCAGCCCGACCACCAGCCCGCCCGCGCCTTCCTTCCGCGCGATCGCCGCGACCTCCGCCGCATTGGCCGCGAGCTTGCCCCGCTGCAGCGACCCATAGGGCGAGGCCAAGGTCAGCGTGACATCCGACAGCGCCAGCCCCACCTGGCGGGCGCCGGGATCGACGCCAATCAGTCGCCCCCCGCGGGGCAGGGCGGCGCGAAGCTCTGTCAGGTTGAAGACTGCCATGTCCGCCGTTATGGTCCCGCCCGCACGCCGGGGCAAATCCCTGGAATTTCAAGGATATCGTGAAGTCCATGTCGCTCGACACCGCCACGGTGAGGCGCATCGCCTCGCTGGCCCGCATCCGGCTGGAAGACGATGAAGTCGGCCGGATGCAGGCCGAGCTCAACGGCATCCTGGGTTGGATCGAGCAACTCCAGGGGGTG
>JBIKSZ010000395.1:0-2538 GCA_044348345.1 Roseomonas sp.
TATCGCGGCTCCCCTGCCGCGCTGACCGACATCATGGCGGGGCGCATCAACCTGTTCGTGGACAACGTGCTGACGGCGCTGCCCTTGATCCGGGAAGGCCGCGTCCGCGCCCTGGCGGTGACCACGGAACGCCGCGTGGACGCGCTGCCCGACACACCGAGCATGGCCGAGCTCGGTCTGCCGGAAGTCACCGTCTCCTCCTGGCAGGCGGTGATCGGCCCGGCGCGGCTGCCCGCGCCCGTCGTAGCCCGGCTCTCGGCGGAGCTGGACCGCGCGATCCGCGCGCCGGAGATGGTGGCTTGGATGACCTCGATCGGCGCCCAGCCCGTGGGCGGGGGCGCGGATGCCGCGCAAGCCATGGTGACGCGCGAGAGGGAGCGCTGGGCAAGGGCGATCCCGCCGCTCAACATCCGCCTCGATTGACGGCGGGCTGCCTGCCGGGGCCAGCAGCGTTAGCTGGGTTGTGGCCTCGGGCCGGACGCTTGCATCAGCGATCCCCGGCTTTGCGGACCACGTATTGAAGCCCGCTCTTGCGGCGCCCCTCCCCAGCATGATGAACTTCGTGGAAGCCGCGCTTCAGGCTCGGCGGCAGCCGCTCGGGAACCAACCATGACCTCTCGCCGCACCCTATTGGCAAGCGCGACCGCGCTGCTTGCGATGCCCGCGCTGGCGCAGGCGCCCTGGCCGAACCGGCCGATCCGCATGGTCATCCCCTTCGCCCCCGGCGGCTCAACCGACGTGATCGGGCGGATGCTAGCGGAGCAGATGTCGCAGCGGCTCGGCCAGCCGATCGTGGTGGAGAACCGCGGCGGTGCGGGCGCCACTCTCGGCACGGGGATCGTCGCCGAGGCGCAAGCCGATGGCTACACGGTACTGCTCTCACCGGTCAGCGCATTCAATGTCGGCGCGACGCTCTATCGCGGGCGGATCAACTGGGATCCGGTGCGCAGCTTCGCCCACGTCGCCATGATCCAGCGCGGCTACTACGCCCTGATGGCCAACCGAAACGCGCCCTTCTCCAACCCGGCAGAGCTCGCCGCTGCGGCTCGGCGGACCCCCGGCATCAACTACGCCACCTCCGGCGTCGGCTCGCTGCCACACCTGGTGATGCTGCGCTTCGCGCAGATCGCGAATGTCGAGCTGACGCACGTGCCCTATCGCGGCGGCGGCCAAGCAGTCACGGACACCATCGCTGGCGTGGTGCCGGTGACGCTGGACGGCATCGCGGCTTCAGTCGGCTTCCTCCGCCAGGGCAATATACGCGGCATCGGCCTGACCGGCCCGCAGCGCCACCCAGATCTCCCGGACATCCCGACCTTCGCCGAGCATGGCTTCCCGCAGCTGGTCGCCGAGGGCTGGGCAGGCTTCTCCTTCCCCGCCGCAGTGCCTCGCCCGATCCAGCAGCGCTTCGCCGACGTGACGCGAGACGTGCTGGCGCTGCCGGCGATCCAGAGCCGTTATCGTGAGCTGGCGAACGACGTCGGCGACCGCTTCATGGACGACTTCCAGGCCTTCGTCGCGCAGGAGGTCGAAACGTGGCGCCCATTGGTTATCGCCTCTGGTGCCACCGTGGATTAGGCCTCAGGCACCGGCGCGCTATTGCGTTGCGCCCATCAGTCGCTCTGCGCGCGTGCCGCCTTCGGCGGCCGAAAAGACACGGATATCGTTCATGATCCACCTCGCTCCAACCGCAGCCGACCGGCTGCCCGCCTTCCAGAAATTGCTGGAAGGCCGCGCCGACCTAGCCTTCATCCCGCTCGGCACCGATCTGCACTACCTGGCCGGCATCCCCCGCGATATCCCGAACTACGGCACCACGCTGCATCCCGGCGGCTGGCTTGAGGGCGCCTGGCTGACGCCGCAGCGCGCCCCTGTCCTGGCGCTTCCGCGCATGACCGCCGAGTTCAAGGGCCGCGGCGAAAGCAAGGGCATCGCGATCCGCGTTCTCGGCGACCATGACGATCCCGCGGCACTTTGCCGCGACATCCTCGCTGGCTTCGGCCTGCCAGCGCGCCCGCGCGTCGCGGTCAGCGACCGCGCACATGGCGAATCCATCGTCGCGCTACAGGCGATCATGCCGGACGCGGTTTTCGTCTCCGCCACCGACATCCTGCGCGAACTGCGCGTCATCAAATCGGCCGACGAGATCGCGACCATGGCCGAGGCCGGCCGCCGCACCGAGGCCGCTTTCGCCGAGACGCTGAAGCACCTGAAGTTCGGCATGACCGAACTCGATGCCATCGCAGAGGTCAACTACCAGATGCAGCGCCAGGGCAGCCTGGGCCAGACCTTCACGACATCACTTTACAATACCGGCCCCGACCATCCGCTCTTGATGGGGCGCCGGCTGGAATCCTGGAAGCGGCCGATCTACCCGCCCTGCTCCGTACTATTCGACTTCGGCGCATCACATGAAGGTCTCTGCTATGACTACGGTCGTACCGTCAGCTTCGGCGAACCCTCCGCGGAGCAGGTGAAGGTCCATCGCGTGGTGATGGAGGCGCAGGCCGCAGGCATCGCCGCGCTGAAGGTCGGCAC
>JBIKSZ010000018.1:0-26399 GCA_044348345.1 Roseomonas sp.
AGCAGCGAGACCAGCTGTTCCATCTCCTGCCCGACGCGCTGGCTGACGGTGGGCAGCACGAGGTCGTAGCGGGCCAGTGCATCGCGCGTCGCGGGGCCGCTGGTGGCGAGGATCGGGTGGTCGGCGCGGGCCAGGATGGAGACCGGCTCCTCCCACAAAGCTTCGCGCAGGAAGCCGTCGGGCGTCGTGGGCGGGTAGAGGCGGCCGAGCACCATCTCCACCTCGCCTGCGGCCAGCAGCGGCAGCAATTCTTCCGTGCGGCCCTGCTGCAGGCGGACCTGGATGGCGGGGTGGCGTTGCTTGAGCCGGATCAGCGCGCCGGGCAGCACGCCGACGGCGGCCACCGGCAGCACGCCGATGGCGACCGTGCCGCTATCCGGATTGCCGACGAGGTCCAGTTCCTCATCGGCGCGTCGCAGTTCCGCGAGAACGCGCCGTGCGAGGCGGATGACGACGCGCCCGGCTTCCGTCGGGCGCACGCCGCGGGCGTGGCGTTCGAACAGGCGCTGGCCGACGATCTCCTCCAGTTCCTGCAGGCTGCGCGTCAGCGCGGGCTGGCCGACGCCGAGCGCGGAGGAGGCCTTGAGCAGGCTGCCATGCGCGTCCAGCGCGTCGGCGACGCGGAGCAGCGGCAGTTTCAGGCGCTGGTCGAGGAAGCGGCGGGGCATGTCAGAGGCGCTTCGCCATGAAGACGCGCGCGAAGCCATCCTCCACGCGTCGGTCGGTCTCGACATACCCATGCTGGGCATAGAGCGCGATGTTGGAGAGCATCGTCTGATGCGTCAGCAACCGCAGCTCCGGCAGGTTGCGCCGGCGCGCTTCCTCCTCAGCGAAGGTGAGCAAGGCGCGGCCAATTCCCTGGCCCTGCCAGGCCGGGTCCACCGCGATGTTGTCGAGCCAGAGGTGGCCCGGCGCATCGTCCAGCACGAGCACGGCGGCGGGCGCGCCGTCGCGCTCCAGCACGAAGGCCTGGTAGGCGGCGCAGCGGGCGGCGTAGTCGTCATCCATCGGCGCCGGGCGGCGGCCGACCGCTGCGATCCAGGGTGCATAGGCGCGCTGCACGAGCGCGGCGACCGCTGGCGCTTCGGCCGCCGTGGCGCGGCGGATCGACACGCTCAGCCGGTGGTCTCGGCGAGGTAGGCGATCGCGGCCTCCACGCCGCCCGGCGCGTGCGGGATGCCTTCCAGCCGGAGCCCAATCTCGGTGGCGGCGAGCGTGCCGAGGATCATCGGCTCGTTCAGGTCGCCGAGATGGCCGATGCGGAACACCTTGCCCGCCAACCGCCCAAGCCCGCCGCCGAGCGCGACATTCATCGTCGCCACGCGGCGCCGCAGCTTCTCGGCGTCCACGCCCTCCGGCACCAGGATGGAGGTGACGGAATCGGAAACGCGCTCAGGTGCGAGGCAGAACATCTGCGGGCCGTCATTCCCCGCCCAATGCCGCACGCAGCGCCGTGTGGCTTCGGCCAGGCGATGATGGCGGGCCAGCACGTTCTCGAGCCCCTCTTCCTCGATCAGGCGGAGCGATTCCTGCAGGCCGTAGAACAGCGCGATCGGCACCGTGCCGATGAAGGAGCGGTGGCGGCGCTGCAGCATGGTGGTCCAGGAGAAGTAGTGCTTCGGCAGCTTCGACGCGGCGTGCGCCGCCAGCGCCTTTTCCGACACGCCGGTGAAGGAGAAGCCGACCGGCAGCATCAGCCCCTTCTGGCTGCCGCCCACCGCCGCATCCACGCCCCACTCGTCCATGCGGAAATCGAGCGAGCCGAGGGAGGAGATGGTGTCCACCATCAGCAGCGCCGGATGCCGCGTCTCGTCCAGGATCGCGCGGATGCGCGGCAGGTCGAGCACCATGCCGGTGGAGGTTTCGTTGTGCACGATGCCGAGCGCCTTGATGGCGTGCGCCGTGTCGTCCGCGAGCGCGGCGCGGAGTGCGCCGTAATCCACGCCGCGGCGCCAATCGGCGGCGAGCGTCTGCACCTCGATCCCGAGGTCCGCGGCCATCTTCCCCCAGTTTTCCGAGAAGTGGCCGGTTTCGGGAATCAGGATGCGGTCGCCGGGCGAGAGCAGGTTGGCGAGCGTCGCCTCCCACGCCGCGTGGCCGGAGCCGGTGTACATGAACAAATGTTGGTCTGTGCGCAGCACGCGCTTCAGCCCGGCGATGCAGCGGTCATACAGCGCGAGGAAGTCGGGGCCGTTGAAATCCACCGTGTGGTGGCTGACGGCATGCTGGATGCTGTCCGGGATGTTGGTCGGGCCCGGATTGGCGAAGAAGTGGCGGCCGCGCGGCGTCATGGCGTTTCCCTCGCGCGCGAGAGGCGCGCCGGGCGCATTCTGTCCGCGTGCGGCTGGAAAAGGGAAGCGGGGGGCGCATGCCCTCCCCCGCAAAGCGGGGCGCCGACGCAGTGCGTCGGCCCCCCGCTTTGCGGGGGAGGGAGAGGCATGGTCAGACCGCCGTCCCACCAATCGTCAGCCCTGTCATCTTCAGCGTGGGCTGGCCGACGCCGACCGGGACGCCCTGGCCCTGCTTGCCGCAGGTGCCGATGCCGGGGTCGAGCGCCAGGTCGTTGCCGACCATCGCCACCTTGGTCAGCGCATCCGGCCCATTGCCGATCAGCGTGGCCCCCTTCACCGGCGCGCCGAGCTTCCCGTCCTCGATCAGATAGGCCTCGGAGGCGGAGAACACGAACTTGCCGCTGGTGATGTCCACCTGCCCGCCGCCGAAATTCTGGGCGTAGATGCCGCGCTTCACGCTGGCGATGATCTCGGCCGGATCATGTGCGCCGCCCAGCATGACCGTGTTGGTCATGCGCGGCATCGGGATATGCGCATGGCTCTGCCGGCGCCCATTGCCGGTGGGGGCGACGCCCATCAGCCGGGCGTTCTGCCGGTCCTGCAGGAAGCCGACCAGGATGCCGTCCTCGATCAGCGTGGTGCGGCCGGACGGCGTGCCCTCATCGTCCACGGTCAGGCTGCCGCGGCGGTCCGGCAGGGTGCCGTCATCCACCACCGTCACGCCGGGGGAGGCGATGCGCTGGCCGAGCAGCCCGGCGAAGGCGCTGGTCTTCTTGCGGTTGAAGTCGCCCTCGAGCCCATGCCCGATGGCTTCGTGCAGCAGGATGCCGGGCCAGCCGGGCCCGAGCACCACTTCCATCTCGCCGGCCGGGGCGGGGATGCTGTCGAGGTTCACCAGCGCCTGGCGCAGCGCCTCATCCACGCCGGCCATCCAGGCGGCCTCATCCAGCACGCGGTCATAGGCGAAGCGGCCGCCGGTGCCGAAGCTGCCGGTCTCGCGCCGTCCGTTGGCTTCGACCACGACCGAGACGTTGAAGCGGACCAGCGGGCGAAGATCGGCGACGCGGCGGCCATCGGGGCGCAGGATCTGCACCGCCTGCCATTCGCCGGTGATGGAGGCCATCACCTGCTTGACGCGTGAATCCTTTGCCCGCGCATAGGCGTCGATCCGCTGCAGCAGCGCGGTCTTGGCGGCGAAATCCATCGCAGAGAGCGGGTTGAGATCGGAATAGAGCCGCGTGTTGGTCGCGCGCGGGGCGACATCGAGCGTGCCGGAATGCCCGTCTGCGACGGCCTTCACCGTCTCCGCCGCGCGGGCCAGCGCGGCGTCGGACAATTCGGCGGCATGGGCGTAGCCCGCGGCTTCCCCGGCGACGGAGCGCAGGCCGAAGCCGCGCGTCGCGTCGAAGGAGGCACTGCGGATGCGGCCATCCTCGAGGCTGATCGCCTCGCTTTCGCGGTGTTCCAGGAACAGCTCGCCATCCTCGGCGCCGCGCGTGGCGTCCGCCAGTCGGCGTTCGGCGGCGGCGCGGTCGAGGCCCGCGAAGAACAGCGCGTCGGTGGCGGCCAGGGCGTCGGTCACGGCTGTCTCCTTATCGTGTCGTGGCGGGCCGCAGCCCATGCAGCGCGAGCAGCGCCGCGGTCAGCACCAGCACCGCGGTCGCCTGGTGCAGCGTGCCAAGCCCGACCGGCACCACATAGAGCAGCGTCGCGATGCCGAGCGCGTATTGCAGCGCAACCGCGAGGCCAAGCCCGATCACCATGCGGCGCGCATGGCCGTCGGGCAGGCGGCGGAAGGCGGCCCAGACCGCGCCGATGGCGGTGAGGCCCGCAACTGTGGCCAGCAGGCGATGGTTGAATTGCACCGCGGCGATGTTGGCCGTCAGGTTTGTCCACCAGGGCGCGAGGTCGAGATAGCCTTCCGGCACCAGCCGGCCATCCATCAGCGGGAAGGTGTTGTAGCTGAAGCCCGCGCGGATGCCGGCGACGAAGCCGCCCGCGAGCATCGCCGCGGCCACGCACCAGAAGGTCACCTGCACCATCCGCCGCACCGGGCGCGCTTCGGCGGGTGCGGTGCCGGCGGGACGCAGCAGGCCAAGCGCCGTCCAGAGCAGCGCGCAATAGATGACCAGCGCGAGGCCGAGATGGATCACCAGGCGATAGGGCGAGACCTCCGTCCGCCCTGCCTCGAAGCCGGAGGCTACCATGTACCAGCCGATCGCGCCTTGCAGCCCGCCGAGCGCCATCAGGCCGAGCAGCCGCGGCTTGTAGCCGGCGGGGATGCGCCCGCGGACCCAGAACCAGACAAGGCCCGCCGCATAGGCCAGCCCGATCAGCCGGCCCCATTGGCGGTGGATCCATTCCAGCCAGAAGATCTCCTTGAAACCTTCCATGCCGAAGCCGGCATTCTGCAGCTGGTATTGCGGCACGGTGCGGTAGAGGTCGTAGAGGCGGTTCCACTCGGCGTCGGACAGCGGCGGCAGCGCGCCCGCGAGCGGCGCCCATTCCATGATGGACAGGCCCGATCCGGTCAGCCGCGTGGCGCCGCCGATGGCCACCATGATCCAGACCAGCCCGGCAACGCCGAGCAGCCAATAGGCCACGGCGCGGGCATCGTCGGTGGCAGGACGCACGGTTGCGGGCAGCATGAGGGGGCGGAGGTCGAATGGCATTGCCGTCATATTAGGTCGGCGGCGCGGATCGCACACCTCCTTCGCGTCGCTCTCCTGCTGCTTGCCGCCCCATCGCCCCGCTGCTAACCCCCGGCCATGGCGCCCGACCAACCCCTGGGGCCGGCCGTGACCGGCGGCGCGGCGCCGCCCGCTGTGACACAGGACCCGCGCCGGCGCTGGACCGCGCTGTTGAAGCTGCTGCTGCTGGCAGCGGGGCTGGTGCTGCTGGGCGTGGCGCTGCGCGAGCTGGGCGGCGTGCCGGGCACCGATTGGGTGGACCGCTATGTCCGCGACGAGGGGTTCTGGGGCGAGCTGGTGTTCCTGGCCGTCGGTGCCGCGATCACCGCCGTTGGGCTGCCGCGGCAGAGCATCGCTTTTCTGGGCGGCTACGCGTTCGGTGCGGCGCTCGGCACGGTGCTGGCGCTGGGCGCGACCTTACTGGGGTGCATCGCGGCTTATGGCTGGGCGCGGCTGCTGGGGCGCGAATGGGCGGAGCGCCGGCTGGCGGGGCGCTTCGGCCACCGGTTGCGGCCGCTGCGCGATGTGCTGGCGGGCAGCCCCTTCGGCGCGACGCTGGCGCTGCGGCTGCTGCCCGTGGGGAATAACCTGGCGCTGAACACCCTGGCCGGCATGGCGGGGCTTCGGGTGCTGCCCTTCCTGGCCGGATCGGCGCTGGGCTACCTGCCGCAGACGCTGGTTTTCGCGCTGCTCGGCAAGGGCATCCGGGTGGAGGGCGGCTGGCAGCTGGCGCTGTCGGTCGCGTTGCTGGCGGCGAGCATGGCGCTGGGCTTCTGGCTGATGCGGCGCCATCGCGCGGCACGCGCGGCGGAAGAGTAGAACGCGGCACGCGTGGCGGAAGAGTAGAACGCGGCACGCGCGGCGGAAGAGTAGAACGCGGCCCGCGCGGCGGAAGATTAGGCGGCGCGCCGCGCGCCACGCAGCGCCAGCCAGGCGCCGATCCCAGCGCCGGCCATGGTCAGCGACGTCCCGTAGCCCGCACCGAATTCGACCAGCCCGACCACGAAGGTCATCAGCGCGCCGAAGCCCATCTGCATCGCGCCCACCAGCGCGGATGCCGTGCCCGCTAGCTGCGGCCGTGTGGCGAGCGCACCGGCTATCGAGGTGGGCTGAAGGATCCCGTTGCCAACCGCGACCACGGCCATCGGCAGGAAGAAATCCAGGATATGCGGCGGCAGCGCCAGCAGCGCCACGGCCGCCAGCAGTGACCCGCCTGTGCAAAGCGCGATCCCGGTGCCGAGCAGGCGCATCAGCCCGAGCCGCATTGCCATCCGCCCGGCGATCCAGTTGCCGAGCGCGAAGGCGATGGAGATGGTGGCGAAGGCCAGCGCGAAGACCAGCGGCGAATAGCCCATGCCCTGCACCACGACATACGGCGCACCGCCCAGGAAGGCGAAGAAGACGCCGGTGGAACAGGCGGTGATCGCGGCATGGGCGCGAAAGCCGGCATGCGCGAAGACGCTGCGATAGGCGCCCCAGATCGCGACCAGCCCGGGCAGGGGCTGCGGCGCGGGCAGCGTCTCCGGCAGGCGCCGCCAGGCGACCAGCGCCAGCGGCACGACGAAGGCAAGGCAGGCCAGCATCGTCGCGCGCCAGCCGAAGACCATCTCCAGCAGGCTGCCGATGATCGGCGCGAACATCGGCGCGATGGTCATGCCCATGGTGACATAGCCGAGCACGCTGGCCGATTGCTCGCGCGGCCAGACGTCGCGGATCACCGCGCGCGCCAGCACCACGCCGGCGCAGGCGCCCGCGGCCTGCAGCATGCGCGCCACGACCACGCCCGTTACATCCGGCGCCAGCGCGGCGCCGAGGCTGGCCACGGCATAGAGCGCGAGCCCGCCCATCAGCAGCGGCCTTCGCCCGAAGCGGTCCGACAGCGGCCCGTAGAACAGCTGCCCCGCGCCGACCGCGAGGAGATACAGCGTGACCGTCAGCTGCACGGTTGCCGTGCTGGCGCCGAGCGCCTCGCCCATCGAGGGCAGCGAGGGCACCAGCACCTGCATGGTGAAGGGGCCGATCGCGATCATCGCGACCAGCAGCCAGATCGGCGGGCGAACGGCGCTTGGCGGCGTCGTGATCACGGCCGCTGCGCGCCCCGCCCTACCAGCGCAGGCCGGAGAGCGCGGCGATCGGGCGCACGCCTTCCTCGGCCGCGACGGCGGCGAGCCGCGCGGAGTCAGGGGCGGCGCCATGCGCATGCGCCGCCAGCCCCGTCAGCGCCCAGACCGCGTCGATCCCCGCCGCCTGCGCGCCAGCTAGGTCGGTGTGCGGGCTGTCGCCGATGGCCACCACGCGCGCGCGATCTGAGATGCCGAGCGCCTCCAGCACCGGCGCATAGACGGCCGGGTCGGGCTTGCCGATCTCGGTGGCGCGCGGCCCGCTGAGATCGAGGTAGAGATCGGCCAGCGCGCCGGCGCAGACCACGCGCGCCTCGCCGACCATCACGAAGCGGTCGGGATTGGCGCAGAGCATCGGCAGGCCGCGCGCGGCGCAGGCGGCGAGCGTCGCGCGATAGGGCTCGACCGTATCGCGGCCGCGCACCGGCTCCGGGCCGGTGTTGAGGATGAAATCGGCCTCCGCCGGGTCGTCCACCAGCGCGATGTCGAGTTGCTCGATCACCGACAGGTCGCGGTCGGGCATGCCGATGAAGAAGGCGCGGCGGCCGAAACGCGCCGGATCGGCCATGGCGCGCCAGGCGAGCTCACCGCTGGTGATGGTGGCGTCCCACAGCGCGCGGTCGAGGCCCATGCCCGTCAGCATCGCATCCACCACATGCGACCGGCGCGGCGCGTTGGACAGCAGCGCGATGCGCTTGCCGCGCGCCTTCAGCGTGCCGAGCGCCTCCGCGACGCCCGCATACGGTTTTCGGCCGTCATGCAGGACGCCCCAGATGTCGAGAATGAAGCCGTCGTACCGGTCGGCGAGGGTCGCCACCCCATCGAGGATCTTCACCTGATGTCGGCCCCGACGATCTCGGCGACGTTGCGCACGCCGTCGCGGCGCAGCAGCGCGGCCAGCTCGCGCTTGATGCGCGGGATCAGCGACGGCCCGTCATAGGCGAAGGCGGCATAGAGCTGCACGAGATCGGCGCCCGCGCGCAGCTTCTCATACGCATCGGCGCCGGAGCCGACGCCGCCGCAGCCGATCAGCGTCAGGCCCCTCGGGCGCGCGAGTTTGGCGACGCGGCGCAGCAGCTCGGTGGATAGCGCCCGCAGCGGCGGGCCGGACAGCCCGCCTGTCTCCCCCGCATGGGCGGATCGCAGCCCGGGGCGGGAGATGGTGGTGTTGGAGACGATCAGCCCATCCATGCCATGCGTGACCGCGGCGTCCACAATCGGCTCGATCGCCTCGGCGGCGAGGTCGGGTGCGATCTTGACCAGGATCGGCGGCTTCGCGCCCGGCTGCGCGGCGCGCGTCGCGGCCAGGGCCGCGAGGATGTCGGATAATTGCTTCTCCCCCTGCAGGTCGCGCAGGCCCGGCGTGTTGGGGGAGGAGACATTGACCGCGACGTAATCCGCGAGCGCCGCGACCTCGGCATAGAGCGCCGGATAGTCGATCAGCGGCGCCGCGCCTTCCTTGTTGATCGCGATGTTGATGCCGAGCACCGCCGGGCGGGGCCGCGGCAGCGCCGCGATACGCTCCCGGAAGGGGGCGATGCCTTGGTTGTTCATGCCCATGCGGTTGATCACCGCGCGGTCCTCGACCAGGCGGAACAGCCGCGGCTTCGGGTTGCCGATCTGCGGGCGCGGCGTGACCGACCCGGCCTCCACGAAGCCGAAGCCGAGGCGCATGAGCGCATCCACCGCGACCGCCGATTTGTCGAAGCCGGCCGCCAGCCCGATCGGGTTGCGGAAGCTGCTGCCCAGCACGCGCGTGGCCAGGATCGGGTCGTCGGGGGATCGGTCCGATCCCGCCAGGCCAAGGCGTAGCGCGCGCAGCGCCAGGTCGTGCGCGCGCTCAGGGTCCATGCCGCGCATCAGCGGCATGAGGAGGGAGGCGAGGCTTGGGGTCATCTCAGGGGCTGGTTGTGCCCCCAAGCGGCCGGGATGGGAAGGCGCGCCGGACGCATGCGAGACCCCCAAGGGCTGCCCGCGGTGGCCGGCGCCGCCGGAACCGGCTAACAGACCGGGATACCTGACGAACATTCGACCCTTGGGGGAAAGCTGCGTGCGCGGCCCATTGTTGATGCTGGCCGGGATCGGCCTGTTCGGGCTGCTGGATGCCATCAGCAAGACGCTGGCGGATCAATCCCACACGGTCTGGCAGGTGCTGCTGGTCCGCTTCGCGACCATCCTGGCCGTCGTTGCCGTGCTGCGGCTGGTGATCAAGGGCTGGGGCGGGCCGATCGCCACGCGCTATCCGCGCATCCATGCCGCGCGGGCGGTGACGATGCTGGGCAGTGCCAGCTTCTTCTTCCTGGCCTTCAGCCACCTGCCGCTGATCGAGGGCTATCTGGTCTTCTTCACCTCGCCCTTCTTCGTCCTGGCGCTTTCGGCGCTGGCGTTGCGGGAGAAGGTGCCGGCGTCCTCCTGGGGTTGGGCGGCGGTCGGCTTCGGGGGCGTGGCCATCGGGCTGGCGCCGGGGCTTGTCGGCGGGCTGGGCGGGGCGGCGATCGGCTATCTCTGGGCGCTCTGCGGCACGCTTTGCTACGCGCTGGTCTTCACGCTGAATCGCTCGCTGCGGCACGAGCCTGGCGTCGCGCGGGTGCTGGTCTGGCCGGCGGTGCTGGGCTTCGTCGTCATGCTCGGCCCGGGCATTGCCACCTGGCGCGCGCCGGAGCCCTGGGCGCTGGCGCTGATGATGGCCAATGGCGTGATCGTCGGCATCGCGGTGGTCGCGCTGGCGGAGAGCTTCCGGCACGCCTCTGCGGCGCGGCTTGCGCCTTTTGGCTATTCCGGCCTGCTGTGGAGCGTGACCTACGACCTGGCCATCTGGGGCCATGCGCCGGGCTGGGCAATGGCAGCGGGCGCGGTGGTGGTGGTCTTCGCCTGCGTGATGAATGAGCGCGCCGCCGTGCAGGCGCGCGACGGCACTGCTTAGGGAAACCCCTCCGGAAACTCGTGCGTGCCATCCGCCCGCAGCGGCAGTCGCGTGACCGACAGGACCGCCGCGACCGGCAGCGCCCCGTAGAGATGCGGGAACAGGCCGGGGCGCGAGCCGCCGGAGGCCGGCTCCCATTTCAGCGCCTCGCCGAGCCGCGCGGGATCGGCTTCCACCAGCCACAGATCGGGCTCGCCGCGCCGGTGCTTCGCGGCGCTGCCCCGCAGCTGCGCGGCCGAGGAGAAATGCAGGAAGCCGTCGCGCGCATCATCGGCGCTGCCGCGGTATTCTCCCGCCTGTTCCGCCGCGCGCCAATCCGCGCCGCGGACGAGGGTGTAGATGCTCTCGCTCATGGCCCTGCGTATCAGCCCAGCAGCCGGTAGAAGACAAGCCCGCCGATCTCCGCCGTCGGCACGCGGCCGAGCGCCCAGCGGGGCAGGTTTTCGGCCGCATGGTAATGCGTCGCACCCCCCGTCGGGTCGGGCAGCGCGCCGGCGAGCGCACGCGCGGCAACGCGATGGCAGGGGCCGAGATCGGCGCCGGCGGGCAGCTCCGCGAGCGCGCGCTGGCGCGGATGGCCGGGATGCCAGCAGGCGAATTGGAAGGGCGCGCGGCACACCGCCGCAACACCCTGGCCCAGATGTGCTGGTCCGCCAGCCGCGGCGGCCAGACGCACCCGCGTCATCACCACGGCCGCCACCGCTTCCATCGCCCGCACCGGCCGGCCCGCGGCTTCCCCCCAGAGCGTGAGCGCCAGCACCTCTGCCGCGCCGGCTTCCCGCCGGCGGGCAAGCAGGGCCGCGCGCAGCGGCGTCGCGCTCATGCCTCTGCCTCCCCGCTGCGCAGGCCGAAGCCGATGCCGCGCCCGGGCACGGACTGGGCCGAGATCGCCGCCGCCGCCGTGGCCGCCCGGCTCACCTCGTCGAGCTTTGCCTCCAGCCGGCCGAGCTGCTGCGTCAGCCGCGCATCCATGTCGCGGATCAGCGACAGCGGCACATAGGTGCGCGCCACTTCCAGCTTGAAGGCCGACAGCTCCTCTCGCGCCGCGTGGATGGCGCGCGCGGCTTGCTCGGCGCGGCTCGGTTCGGGCGGCGCGGCTTCGGGGCGCGCGTGGAGGTCGCGGCGCAGCTGCGTCATCATCCACAGCATCAGCAAGGCCAGCGGCGCATCCGCCAGCGCCGCCACCAGAGTGGGCGGGAGTTCGGGAAGCATCTGTCGCACTCCTCGTGAAGCGCGGGCCGGGCGGCCCGGCACGCCTTGAACCGCCAGCGGCGGAGACCAACCTTGCGGCTGAACCCCGATCCGCCCGGACCATGTGGAACGAGCCCTATCTCGAGACCTGCTGCCGCTCGGCACTGCACCGGCTGGTGCTGGTGGGCGACGCTGGCCGCCCGGCCGGCTTGAAGGACGGCCCATGCCTGGAGCGGCTGCAGGGGATGGGCCTGGCGCGGCTCGGCGCCGATGGCCGCTTCGGCATCACCGGTGCCGGCACGGCGCGCCATGCGCGCGAGATCCTGAAGCTCGACGCCGTCGGCTGATCCGGCGCGGGTTACGAGAGAGGCTCACGCCCCCTGCCAATCGGGGCGCCGGCCGCGCGGCGGCAGTAGCGGCAGGCGCACGGGCTCGGCGGCGATGCAGCCGGCCAGCGCATCCAGCGCATCGTCCTGCTGGCCGGGCTCGCCCGGGCGCCAAGCCGCCATCTCCTGCGGGAAGCGCGTGCGGAAGACGCTGTCATGCGCGGATAGCCGCCGCGCGGCGAGCACGGGGTCGAGCGCGCCGAGGATGCGGCGCTCCTTCGGCACATGGCTCGCGATCTCCCGCACCGCGCAGGCGACGCCGGCGCGGGAGAATTCCTGCCGCAGCAGCCCGGGCAGGAAGCCGCCAATGCCATTGGTCTCGACACGCATCACCGGCAGCAGCAGGTCGCGCGCGATCTCGGCCACCTTGCGGCATTGCTGCGTCGCCGGGTCCTCGGCCGCGCCGGGATCGTGGGTGACATAGGCCAGCCGCTGCAGGTAGTGCCGGCCCGCAGCATCGGAATAGGTGGCGGCGACGACGCTGGAATCGCCCGTGCCCGGCCGGCCAAAGGCCGGGTCCCACCAGCCCCCGCCGGAGACCAGCCGCGTGCCCATCAGCGTCAGCACGCCGCGCCCATTCGCCTCACGGTAATCGGGCTCGGCGGCGTAGCGGATGAGAAGGGCGGGATCGAGCCGCGCGGCATCTTCCGCCACCGGCTCCAGCAGCATCTGCCGGCGGAACGCCAGCGGGCCGACGCGCGCCTGGAACTGGGCGATGGCCTCTTCCGGGAAGCGCTCGGGCCAGGCGCTGCGGCCTGCCGCATCGAGCAGCGGCAGCACCAGGCGGCGATAGCCAACGAGCGGCGCGCCCTCGCCATCGGCATAGAGGCTGTCGGTGCAATGCGGCGTGCCGACATAGAGGATGCTGCCACCCGGGGTCAGGACGAAGTCGGCCTCTGTCAGGCGCTCCCGCAGCTCGGCGCGCTTGGCGGGCGTGTCGCAATTCCCCGCCACCTCGACATCGTCGCAGACGATCATCTCCGCCCGCGCGCCTGTGATGTTGCCGCCAATGCCGGCGGCGAGCATGGAGGCATCGCGCAGCACTGCCGGCCGCGCGACGGTGAAGCGGTCCGCCGCCCAGCTGCCGTCCCCATGTTCCGGCAGCAGCGCACCGCAGAGCGGGTGGCGCGCCAGGATGCGGCGCACCGTCGCGACCATCCGGCTGGCCAACGCGTGGTCTGCTGCCAGCACCAGGATGCGCGTATCCGGCACGCGATAGAGCTGCCAGGCGCAGAACAGCCCGACGAGGGTGGATTTGCCGGCGCCGCGGAAGGCCATCAGCAGCAGGCGGCGATCGCCCGCGGCCAGCGCGTCTTCCAGCCAGCGCAGCACGCGCCGGTGCAGCGCAGGCGTGGCGAGGCGCGCGCGCTGGTTCCAGATCCATGCGAATTCCAGCAGGTCGGCGGGCAGCTCTGTCGCGGGCGTGGTCACGACGTTGTCTCATGCGCCATGCCGGCGCGGGCGGCGGCGAGCACGGCATCGTTGTTCGGCGAATCCTCGGCCGCCTCGGGCGCGGCCAGCGCGGCGAGTTGCGCCAGATGCGCCAGCAGCTCGCTCGCCGCTGCGATGCGCGCGGCCAGCATGCGGGGATCTTCGGTCGCCGGACCCGTGATGAGCGCGGCGTAATCCTGCTCGAGCCGCGCCTTGGTGACGGCATAGATCGCCGGGGAGAGGATGCCGATGAGCCGCGGCATGGGGGTGTGACCGCGCTTCATCCCTTGGTCACCCGCACGCGCACCGTGCCCGCGCCGAGGTCCACCGCGCCGCCGCTGCGGTTCCAGGCGGTGACGGTCACCGTGTCCTGCGCGCCGATCTGCGCGAGGAAGACAACGCCCGATGTGGCGAGCGAGAAGGCGGCCTGGGCGAAATCCCCCGGCCGCACGCCGGGGAGTGCGACATTGATCTGCGCGCTGCCACCAGCGGCGATGGAGGGCGGGTCCCAGGCCAGTTCCGCCGTCAGCGCGCGCGCGCCGTGGCGCAGATCCGGCAGGCCATAGAGCAGCGCCGGCGCATGGCGCGGATCGCAGAGCAGGCGCAGCGCCCGCACCTCGTAATCCGCCGCAATGCGCGCAAGGCCGATCACCGCGAAGCCGACACTGGGCCCGAGCCGGATGGCCTGGAGGCGCGTGAGCGTCGCGTCCTCCATATCGGCTGCGCCCTGCCACCACTTCGCCGCCGGGTTCCATTGCAGCGATTGGCCGGAGGCGAGCACAACCTGGCCCGCAGCATCGGTCAGCAGCCCCATGCCGGCGTCGAAGCACATCACCATCAGCCGCGGCTGATCGGCCTCCACCGCCAGCGCGAAATCCTTGCAGCGCCTTGCATCCACGACGAAGCCGATGGCGCGCCCGCCGCCCAGCACCGCCCCGCGGGTGGTGAGCGTGATCGCATCGAGTCCCGGGAAGCAGAACTCCGCCAGCGTCACCGGGCTGCCCATCACGTTGGAGGAGAGCAGGGCGAGCTGCTCGAAGCCGGTCTCGGTCGCGTTCCACCGGATGGCGGCGGCGCGGAGGCTCGGCACCGCGGCGACCTCGCGCGTCGCTTCGACATGCGGCCCGGCCTGGTGCAGCGCGCGCACGGATCCGCCGAGCCGTGTGGCCGTTGCGGTGTGCTCGATCTCCACCTGATAGGCCTGGCTGGCCCAGGCGACTTCGTAGAGATGGTCCTGCGCGCCGGCCGTGTGCCGGGCGACGATCGGGCTGCAGCCTTCCATGCGAAGCGCGCGGCCGATGATCGCGCGGCTGTTCACCTCGCACAGGAAGGGAATGCCGGCGATCGGGCGATCGCGCGCATTCAGCTCGAAATTCGGGCCGTCGAAGAGGTGGCGGTTATGCGCGACATAGGCGCCAGGCGCGGCCGAAAGGCGGATGCCGAAGCGGTCCTTGTCGGTATGGACGGTGCTGCCCACCGCGAAATGCCCGCCATAGTAGCGCACGGAGGTGTTCCAGGCCTGCGCCGTCGCCGCGCGGATATCGAGCCCGATGCGGTTGTTGACGATGCGGCCGAGCATCAGCGTCGTGTCTTCGAAGCCGCGGCCATCGCCGAGCGTGCGGATGCCGATGGTGAAGCCGGTGGCGCTGCGGATCTGGACCAGGCTGGCATCGAGGTTGCGCAGCAGGATGCCGATATCGCCTTCGTCGGACCAATCGGACTGCGTGGCGCGCAGCACAGCAAGGCCGCTCAGGGTCTTCTCCGCGTTGCGCGCCGCGCCGCCATCGCCGATGGTCAGCGCGGCCTGGCCCGCCGGCCCGGCATAGATCAGCATGCCGCGCATCACGAGGCCGGCCGCCGCGCCTGGCAGGGTCAGCGGCAGGGTGGTGCGGAAGCTGCCCTCCCCGATCAGCAGCGTCTTGCCAGCGGCCGCTGCGGCATTCATCGCGGCCTGCAGCGCCGGCCCGTCATCGGCCGTGCCGTCGCCCATGGCGCCGAAATCGCGCGCGGAGAGGTGCTCGCCCATCTTGTCTTCGACCGTGCGGGGCACGGCGCTGGGAAAGGGCGCGGTCAGCAGGCCGGAATCGCGCGGGAAGACGATGGCGTTGCCATTCGAATCGAAGCCGAGCAGCCGGTTCGCGCGGGCCGTGCGGAGTGGCAGTATCATCTGGCCGCCGACCTCGCCTGGGTCCTGCCGCAGGGCGGAGCCGATCTCGTCGCGCTGCTCCTGCAGGACGGCGACCAGCCGGTCCAACTCGTCATTCAGCGTGCGCGCGCGCAGCAGGCCATTGTCCTGGAAGTCGCTGCTGCGCTCCACCGTCAGGCGGCGGCGCAGCGTGACGGTCTCGCCGGCGGCGGGCGGCTCTGCGAGCGTCACGGTGCCGCCGCCGCTCTCGCCCGCGCCGGTCACGCTGTAGCCGCCGGCGATGACGACCGTGCCGAGCCGCAGTTCGAGATCGGCGTCGTCGAAGATCGGGAAGGGAAAGGCGAAGTCGGTGCGCGCGCCGTCGCCGACATACTGCACGCGCGGCGCGACATCGCCGATGCGGATGTGCTCGGCCATGGAAAGGGGCGCTCCTGGGATCGGGGGCGAGAGGGGCGGCTATGGCCCGTTAGACAAGGCCGAAGCGGGTCGGTCCGGCGGGTCTTTTGCGCCCCGGCGTCGTCAGGCGGCTTGCCGATGGAACCACCATCGGCTGCGCCACCTTCCTAGCCAGGACACAAAATCCCTCGCCGGCCCTCAGCCGCCGGCCTCGTCTAACGGGCCCTAGTCCAGCAAGCTGCGGAGCGCGCCGGCGGCGGTCGCGCCGCTGCGCAGCCAGGGTGTGAGCGAGCCGTCATCGTTCAGCAGGCTGCGCCGCCCGGCGGCGAGCCGGGCAGAGAACAGCGCGAGCTGATCCGATTGCGCGGCGGCTGCGTCGCGCCGGAGCCCTGCGGCCAGTGCGGTGGCCGAGCCTTCATCAGGCTGCACGCCGCCGGCGGCGAGCCGCGCGCGTGTTGCGGCCAGGGTGCCCGCCAGCCTGGCGTCGCGCTGGCGCTGCTCCGCTGCCTGCTGGGCGGCGAGTTGCTGGCTGCGCAGATCATTCTGCGCGGTGGCCTGTGCCACTTGCTGGCGTGCCTGCGCGGCCTGGACCTGCGCCTGACGCTGCATGCCATAGATGGACGCGCCGGCGCCGAGCACCGTCGCGATGGGG
The DNA here is from genome assembly GCA_044348345.1 of Roseomonas sp. Classification (GTDB taxonomy): domain Bacteria; phylum Pseudomonadota; class Alphaproteobacteria; order Acetobacterales; family Acetobacteraceae; genus Falsiroseomonas. The sequence continues at coordinate 16,227 of JBIKSZ010000018.1, forward strand.
GCGATCTGCGCCATCAATCGTTCATCCTTGTATCCGTCGTCACGGACAGCAGCGTGAGCGGCAACGGCGTGTCGCCTTCCACGCGCCAGAGCGGCGCCATCGCATCGCGCCGCCAGCCCAGCGCGCGCAGCGTGACATCGCCGGTGAAGGGCGGCGGCGCGGCATCCAGCAGCGCGGTGTCGAGCCGTCGGAATGGCACTGGCTGCACGCCGCGGCCGAGATCGACCGAAAACGCCGGCGTCGTGAGCAGCCGGAAGGTAACCGAGACCAGACGCAGCGGTGCGGCCGCGGCGCCGCTGCCGGTGGCCAGTTGCGGCGGCAGCGGTTCGATCACATGGGTGAAGGGAAGGCCGGCCTGCACGGCGCTCGCCGGCGGGTCGAGGGTGATGCGGCCATTGGCGACCAGTGCCAGCGCGCGTGGCGCGCCATCGGCCAGCACGCCGGCCTCCAGACCATTGAGATGCGAGAGGCCGGTCCATTCATCCTGCGGCGTCGCGGCGCTGCCCGCGAGCGCGGCATCCAGGCCGAGCGCAGCGTCGAAGCGTTCCAGCCGGTGCGTGCCGGCGCGCTCCACCACGGCATAAACGCGGCCATCCGTCTCCGCGACGGCGCGGAAGGCGCCCTGCGTTTCCTGCCGGGTCCAGGCGATGACTTGTTCGGCGCGGTAGAGCGTCAGCGTGCCGAGGCTGCCATCGGCCATAACCAGATGCAGCAGACGCTCGGTCTGGTCATAGGCCATGGAGACCGGCGCCGAGATCAGGTGCCGCCCGATCAGCGCAAGGTCATTCGCCTGATAGGCTTCGCCGACCTCGGTATAGGCGAATTCATGCACGGCGCGGCCCGATCGCGCGACGAAGACGGTGGAGCCGTCCACATCAACCGGCGGCACCATGCGGTCCACCGGGCTGCCGATGCGCGTCTGCCGGCTGAGCTGGATGGAGGCCGGTGTCAGCGGGTCGCCGGTGACCATCCATTCCGCGCCGGAGGTGAAGACCTGCAGGTGCCGGCCGGAGAAGACACCGCGAATGGCGTTCACCTGGTCCGACATCAGCGCGAATTCGATACCCTCGTCGTCGAGGCCGGTGCCCTGGTCGAAATCGCCGAGGTCCCCGCTGCGCGACAGGAACAGCCGGTTCGGCAGGTCGCGCGATCCGCCGAGCACCAGCCGGGCCTGGTGGAAACAGGCCGTCACGGGCCAGCCGCGGGCGGCGCTGAAGGCGCTTTCCTCCCAGTCTGTGGTGGGGCTCGTGGTCGCCAGCGTATCGAGCACGCTGCCCGTGGCGTTGCGCGGGCCCGCGATGGCGGCGACCAGCACGCGCTTGCCGCCAAGCTTGATCCGCGCGCCGACATGCCCGGCGCGGAACACATCCGCGGAAGCTGTCAGCGCGATGACGCCGGCCGTGCCGCTGGGTGTGATCGTCGTGTCGGGGTGGAACAGATGAAACGGCTCCCGCGTGAAGGCGAAGTCGGCGAGCGTCCAGGCGGTGTGGCCGGTGCGGGTGATGCGCTTCGGCGCCATCTCCGGGTGAAACAGCAGCAGCGTGTCGGCATTCTGGGTGAAGGCGAGCTGCGGCAGCATCGCCGCTGTCCAGGGCGCGGGGAGCGAAGCGACCTCGGCATCGCCGATGAAGACCTGCATCCGCGCATCGCTCAGCGCCAGCAGATAGGTCTGCTCGGTGTTGAACTCGAAGGCGATCAGCCGCGCAGGCCCGGGCAGGGTGGCGACATGCCGCAGCCCCGGGCGGCGCGCGACGCCGCCGGTCGGCTGGATGACGACATTGCGCAGCCGGCGCGCGCCATTCTCGAAGGCGCGGAGATCGGCGCGGCCATAGAGCTCGGGCGCAAGCTCGCCAGCAGCGAAGCTCGACTTGGCGCGGCGGGTGGCGGCGGGCATCGCGTCAGCCCCTCACATCCACAAGCGGGAAGCCTTCGAGTGCGGGCGGCGTGTCCTGCTGGCTGTCCACCTTGCGCGCGGCGCGCAGCTCTTGCTCCGCCAGGCGGAACAGCACCTCGGCGCGGGCGGCGCTTTCGGTGAGCGGCAGGCAGAATTCGGCGGCGAGGCGCGCGACGAGTGCGGCGGCGAAGAAGGGCGGGAAGGCGCTTTCGTCGGGGCGGAAGATGTAGGTCAGCGTCACTCGCGGTGCATCCGCATGCAGGCGGCCTTCATGGATGCGATAGGCGATGCCCCGCCCGCGCCCATCGCCGCCGGCGGAGAGCGCGCGGAGGAAGCCGGTTGGCAGCTGGAAGGCCTGCGCGAAATCGGCGATCGGCGCCGCGGCCAGCCGCGCCAGCGCGGCCTGGCCGGTCGCGAAGGACCAGGGATGGGCCGAGAGCACGGCGTCGCGCAGGCCGGGATAGAGGTTGGCGGCGACCTCCGCCTCCGCCGTGCCTTCGGTCAGCGAGGCGATCGGCTGGGCGCCGAGACGCAGCAGGGCGCGCGAGCAGAGCGCGAGGGCAGTCAGCGACATGGCGGGATCCGTGCTGGGGGATGTTGGGCAGGCGGGACCCTCCCCCGCTGTGGCGGGGGAGGGCGCTAGCGGGCGCGCGCCCGTGCCTTATTCCCGCGCGCGCATCCGCACGACGCCGCCATCATCCACGAGGACGGCGCCCTGGCTCATCATGTTGGAGACGAAATGCGCCGCGCGGTCGCCGTGCCAGGAGACGTCGGTCTGCACCTCCGACGCCGCGGCATGGCCGATCGCGGTCTTGTGGTAGAAGTAGCAGTAGCGCAGCGCGCCGGCCTTGGTCAGGCCGGAATGCGGCATCCACAACGCGCCGAGCCAGCGCTTCGCCTGCGTGCCGCGCCAGGGCAGCTCGCCTTCGCCGACATATTCCGAAGAAGCGAATTCATCGATCGCGAGCAGCTGGCTCCACTGCTTCCAGCCGACCACGGCGTAGCGCTGGCCGTCATCGGGCACATCCGCCGCGCCCAGCATCTCGAAGGCCAGCAGCACCTTCTGCTTCGTCAGCCCGTCTGTGTCGGTGGTGCCAGTGGCGGTGCCGAGCGCTTCCTTCGTGCCGGTGTCCAGCGCCGCGATGACCAGCTCATCGGTCTTGCGGCCGAGCGCATAGGCGCCCGCATTGGCGATCACCTCGCGCTCATCGAGGTTGGTCTTCAGCTCATCGAGCCGGTCCACCCAGTCGCCGGCATAGTAGTCCTGCAGCACGCATTCGACCTGCGCGTGTTCCAGGTTCATCACCGGCACGCTGCCATGGCGCGTCTTGGCCGCGGCCGTGCCCTTGCCGACCTTCGGGAAGAAGGTGGAGGAACCAGCGACGCCGGTCTTGCTGCGCACGGTCGGGCGCAGCTTTGAGCCCTGGCGCTGATAGGCCTCGTGCACCTCGGCCTGGAACTGCTTGGTGAAGACGGCGTCGATATCGGTGCTTGCGGGCATGGTCGCCCTCCTTCAGTCGCGGGTTGCGGGACGCGCCCAGACAGCCGTTCTCCCCGTGGTTTCTCCCGGGGGGGCGGCGCGGCGGGCACACAGCCCGCAGGCCCGGGAGCCGGGTTGGATGCGGGCGAGGTCGTGGATGTCGTCGGGGCGGATGGGGGCCGGCAGGCCCACGCCATCCGCCCCGTGGCCGCCGCGCGGTCAGGGGCACCACGCGGCGGCACCGGCCGCCCGCGCCGCCTTGCAGGCGCGGCGGGCGGCAGCCGAAGGCGAACGCGTCAGCCCTTTTCGCCGACGAGGCGCCGGAAGCCGTCGGTGACGCGCTTCACGAAGTCGGGCTCGCGCGAGCGCCAGTAGCGAGGGTCGCGCATCATCTTGCGCAGCGCCGCTTCATCCGGCGCGCCGTCATCCGCACCGTCGCGCGACAGCGGCGGTTCCTTCGCCTGCATCATGCGATGCATGGCGACGACACCCTCGGCCGTGGTGGATAGCGCGGCGAAGACCGGCTCGGCCAGATTGGCGCGGCCCCAGGCGGCGATCTGCGGCGCCAGGCGGCGGAAGCGTTCCTCGCCGCCGAACTCCGCATGCAGCTTCTCGCGCTGGCGGCCGGCTTCGAATTCGGCGGCGGCTTCGCTGATCAGCGGCACCAGGCGCTCGGCCGCCAGGTCATAGACCAGCTGCGTCTGGCAGCAGGTGAAGCCCGCCGCATGCAGGCGGCGATTCACCTCCTCATCCGGGCCGCAGAGCTCGTGCGGCGGCGTGATCTCATAGCCCTCCGGCGTCTCCGGCGCGCCGAGCAGGCGGCGCCAGCGCGTGCGCTCCTCCTCTGGCGCGTCATCGCCCGGCCGCGCGACCCGGCGCGACAGCGTGCGTTCCAGTTCGAGGTAGGATTTCAGTAGCGCCTCGAGGCGGATGGCGCCGGTCGCCGGGTCGCGGAATTTGGCCGGCACCTCGATCTGCGGGGGCGCTGCGCGTCCGGCGGTGGGCGGGACGTCGAGAAGATCCTCGGACATGCCGGGGCTCACTCCTGGTTGGTGGTTTCGGGCTGCGGGGCGGTCGCGGGCCGCAGGATCTCGGGCGGCGCGCCAAGCGTGCGCGCGAGCCATCGCGCGGCCGCGCCCGCATCCACGCTCGCTGCCGCCTCCCCGCCGAGCTTCGACGCGGCTTCGAGGAACAGGATCGTGTCGGCGGCATCCGCCCGCGACTGCACGCGCGCGAGTGGCGAGGCATAGGCCAGCCGTACCTCTCGCCCATCGGCGACCAGCGGCGGAATCTCGCCGCGGCGGCGCAGCACGGCGAGGCAGCGGGCAATCAGCGGCGTCAGCAATTCGGCCTGCAGCCGGCCATAGGTGGCACCCAGCAGCCGCGCGGCGGCGGCGGCGCGTTCCATCACCTCAGTCGCCGTCATCGCTGCCTTCTCGGCCTGTGCGATGCGGTCGGCGAGAAGCGCGCTGCGAATGCGCGTGCGCAGATCCTGCAGCACGATCTGCGAGACGTCGAAATTGCCGGGCGCTGCCAGCGGCGTGAGGCCGGCGGAGCCCGCCGCCTTCGGGATGATCGCACCCGGCACCAGGCGGATCGCGGCCGGGTTCAGCACGCCGTCATCCTCGGCCTGCCAGATCCCGGTGGCCGCGATGGAGGCGTTCTTCAGGATCAGCTCCACCACCTTGTTGGCGGTGCGGATGTCGGGCAGCGCCTTGGCGACGGGGCCACGGCCATAGGTCTCGCCGGGCAGCTTCAGCCAGCGGAAGGCGATGAAGGGATTCTCGGCGAAGCGCCCGCTTGCGAGCAGCGCCGGCGGGCCGTCATCGGCATCGAGCACGGCGGCGAAGCGGTGGCCGTTCAGCGGGTCGGGCCAGGCGGCTTCCACCACGCGGAGCTTCGCCGGTTCCTCGCCCTCACGCGGCGCGGGCAGCGAAGCGCCGGGGAAGCGCGCGGCGATCTCGGCCGCGGTCAGGCGCAGCGTGCGGAAGACGGCATCGAGCCGGCCGGAGGGGCCTTCCTCCAGCACCGCTTCCCGCAGCGGCACGGCGCGGAAGCGCAGGGCAGAAGGCTCGCCGGGCGGCGCTTCCTCCACCGCCAGCACGCCGGTGCCGGCGACGACGAGATCGAGGAAGGCCTGGTGCAGCTCGAGCGTGAAGTTGGACCGGTCGAGATGACCTTGCAGCGTCTCGGCCGCGTCGCTGAGGGTCCGCGCGAGCGCCGCCTGCGACCCGTCCGGCAAGTCGCGCGCCGGCACCAGGCCGAACCAGCGCGACCAGGGCGGCGCGAGTTCCGCCAGCAGGGAGGCGGCGAGCTGTTCCGCCGCATCGGCCGCCGTCGCGTCGAAGAGCGGCGCGGCGCCCGGCGCGGGCAAGGCGTGATCGTAGCAATCCTGCCAGGTCGCTTCGAGCGGGCGGCGGCGTGCGGCAGCGCGCGCCTGCCGCGCCAGGATCTCCTCCGGTCCCATGCGGCTCACTCCCCGAGCAGCGTCTTGCGGATGGCGAAGATGGGCAGCGGCTCCAGCACGCCGCGCGGGCTGGTGGCGATGGTGCCGGCGATGCCGCGGCGCGCGCGTGTGGTGGCCTGCACACGTTCGGTCCGCGCGGCGGTCTCGGCGGCTTCGGTGGTCGCGGCTTCGGCCTGCGCGACGCTTTGCTGCTGGACGGGCGCGGGGGGCGCTTCGATCACCACCGGCTGCGGCGCGCGGAACAGGCCACCCATGCGGAGCACCTTTGCGGACGGAGAAAGGGGACCACCCCGGCATCCCGAAAAGGCGAAGGCCCGCCCGGCGGGGTGCCGGGCGGGCCTTCGAGGCGGGGAGAACCGGGGAGGAGGACGCCGCGGGGCGCAATTCGCCCCGTGGCACAGCGGAGATAGCGCGGGTGTCACGCCCGAGTCAAGAACTTTTTCCTATTTTCCGTTATGCCTCCGAGCGCCCGGAACAGCCCATAGGGCGTCAGTGCGAAGGGCGCGCCCGGCCCGAGCAGCGCCCGGCAGAGTCCGACGCAGGTAAGCGGCGCGATCGCGGGCAGCCGCCGCGCGCGGGGTGCGGCGGCCAGGAAGGGCCCGAGCACCGCAAGCCCGGCGCGCGCATAGAAGCCCGGCAGGTGGAAGCCCGCCGGCACCGGCAGGCGTGCGACCAGCAACCGGCCTGAGAGCGGTTCCATCACGGTCCAGCCCGCCTCATCGGCCAGCGCGGCGAAGCAGTGGCGGAAGCCGGGTCGCAGCAGGCGAAGCCACGGCTGGTCCGCCCGGCCGCCGAAGACCAGCCAGATGCGCTGGCCGGGTTCGTCCGCCATCACCCGATGGTGGGACAGGCGCGTCACGCCGGCGCCTCCGCCCGGGCGCCGGGGAAGGGGATCACGGCCGCGCCCTCGGCGGGTGGGGTCATGCCGCGCGGGGGACCGGCGACGATGCCCTTCTGGCGCAGGGGGAAATCCAGCCGCTCCATCGCTTCCCGCCACAGGCGCAGATCGCCGCGCTCGGCCGGGATGCGCGGGTTGGGGGCGGTGCCGCGCTCCCCCCAGAGGCGCAGGATGCGCGCATGGGCGAGCTCGATCCGGCGCTGGCGGTAGAGCCGGTCGAGGCATTTCACCACATCGTCGGGCTCGCAGGGGCGCACGACGCTGCCGCGGGCGGCCGAAAGGCGCGCGCCCTCCTGCCGGGCGATCAGGGCGGCCATGGTCCAGAACCAGGCCTCCTCGGCCGAGGCAAAGGGCTCCGCCTTGGCGAGGCTGGCCAGGATGGGGCTGCGGCTGGGGGAGATGGGCATGGGGGGATTCCTTCCTCCGAACCTGAACATATCAGGAACAACCGCAGGTTAGGTCGTTCCACTCGCGGTTGCAAGGCACATGTTCCTATTGCCTTCAGAATCGAAACCTAGGATGTGATGCCCAGGGGCGGCGGGCCCAGCGGACTCGCGCGGCGTGTGCAGCGCGTCACGGACGGAAGGGCTGGCGAGGATGCGGCACGAGGATGTCTGGCGGGCGATCGACGCGCTCGCGGCGGAGAACGGGCTCTCGGCCTCTGGCCTGGCGCGCCGGGCGGGGCTCGACCCCACCGCCTTCAACCCATCCAAGCGCACCGGGCCGGATGGCCGCGCGCGCTGGCCTTCGACGGAAAGCGTCTCGAAGGTGCTGGCAGCGACGGGCACGGCGGTGGATGCCTTCGCCGCGCTGGTCACCGGCGCGCCGGCCCTGCCGCGCGGGCGCGGGGCGCCGGGCCGTCGCATTCCGCTGATCGGGCTGGCCCAGGCCGGCAGCGAGGGTTTCTTCGACGATGGCGGCTATCCGGTCGGCGGCGGCTGGGACGAGATCTCGGTGCCCGATGTGCCGGACCCGCATGCCTATGCGCTCGAGATCAGCGGCGAGAGCATGGAGCCGGTCTTCCGCGACGGCGATGTGGTGATCGTGAGCCCCGCCGCGCCGGTGCGCCGCGGCGACCGTGTGGTGGTGCGGACGAAGAAGGGCGAGGTGATGGCGAAGGAATTGCGCCGCCAGAGCGCGCGCCGCGTGGAGCTCGGCAGCCTGAACCCCGCGCATCCAGGATATTCATTCGCATTGGACGAGCTGTCGTTCATGCACAGGATCGTCTGGGCCAGCCAGTGATGTGATGCCCTCAAGCGGCGGGCGCCGCCTCCGGCGGCTTGCCTTCCGCGCCTCAGATATGGCGCGCCAGGCCCTGAAGTCGGTCGCCGCGCGGGGCCGCATTCGCGGCCCGGTGCGTCGTGGGGGGTAGAGCGTGATCGCCGAAGACTGGAACGGTCGGAGGCGTGAATCACGCGACCAAACAATAGGCTAGACCATGATCGGCGCGTCTATCGGCGCCGATCATGGTCTAGCGTCGCGCGCCTGCGCTCCCGCCCTCCTGCGCCGGCAGCAGTGCCATCAGCTTCTCGAGGTCCTTCTCCGCCCGGCAGGCCAAATAGCGCTGCGGCTCCCCCGCCGGCGGCGGGCCGAGCGCGAAGGCGGTGAGGCCGATATCGCCATAGACCCGCAGCAAGGCCGGCGTGACGCGCCAGAAAGCTGGCTCCACGCCCGCCCGCTCGCACATGTCGCGGAAGCGCCAGATGGCGGAGATGCGGTCGCGCTCCTCGCCCACTGGATCGCCCAGCGCGAGCCAGAGCCCGTCGCGCCGCAGGAAGGCGAAGCCGGCGCGCCCGGCCTCGCCGAACACCGCGCCATCCGCCGTCTCGGGCGCGGCGCCGCCAATCGCGCGCAGCCGCGTGCGAATCTCGGGCGTCCAGCGCTCGGGGCGGATCTTAACCGGCCGCAGCAGCCGCATCATGCCGACCAGCAGCAGCACCGCCGCCAGCCCCACGGTGAAGCGCAGGCTGTCGGGCGCGAGGGGGGAGAACACGACCTCGTACCAGCCCTCGTCGCCGACCTTGCCGCCATAGGACACCATCGCGAGCAGGATGGCGCAGACCGCGACGACGCCGAGCGCCACCAGCGTTTGCGGCTGCAGCGGTTCGCGCATCAGCCGCGCATCGCGGTAGAAGGCGCTGCGCATCGCGCCGACCAGCGCCGCGACCAGCAGGAAGGCGCCCCAGAGCCACCAGGGATCGTCGCGCAGCCAGCAGATCAGCGCGCCGTTCAGCAGCAGCAGGATACTGAGCCCCCAGGCGATGGTCAGCCGCCGCAGCAGCCCATAGGCCATCACCAGCAGCAGCGAGCCGACGACGGAGGCCGCGAAATGCGAGGCGAGCGCGGCTTCGTACCCCGCCCAGTCCGGCAGCGCGGAGTAGCGCGTCGGCAGTGCGGCCAGGAACAGCAGCACCGTGCCCCCGAGCCCCGCGAGGCCCGCGACCGCCGGCACTTCCAGCGCATCGGCGACCCGTTGCTCGGCGCCGAAGCGCGCGAAGACGTGGCGGCGCTGCGCCACCTCGAAGCCGGCGAACAGCATCCCGGCCAGGAAGAGCGGCACGATGTAGTAATACAGCCGGAAGACCAGCAGCGCGCCGACCACCTCCGCCTCGCTCAGCCAGGGGCGCAGGCCAATGACGATGGCCAGGTCGAACACGCCGATGCCGCCCGGCAGGCTCGCCGCGATGCCGGCGATATAGGCGGCGATGTAGATGCCGAGGAAATGCAGGAAGGTGAGGCCCTCAGCCTTCGGCAGCAGCACATAGAAGATCATCGCGGTGACGGCGACATCCACGCTGGCCAGCGTGGTCTGCGCCAGCGCCATGCGGAAGCCGGGCAGGTCCACGCGATGGCCGAACAGCGTCACATGGCTGCGGATGCGCGACATGGTGATGTAGGCGAGGACGAGCGCCCACATCGCCAGCCCGATGCCCTGCATCATCCAATGCGGCACATGGTTGCCGAGGCCAGGAATCACCTCTGGCTCCACCACCAGCACGAGGCCGCCCAGAGCGAAGCCACCGAGGCCGAATGTCAGGCTGGTGAAGGCGACCACCTTGGCGATGGCCAGCGGCGGCAGGCCCCAGGCGGCGTAGAAGCGGTAGCGCACCGCAGCCCCGGACACCGCCGCGAATCCCAGATTATGCGCCAGGGTGTAGGCGCAGAAGGAGGCGAGCGAGGTGCGCCCGTAGCTGACCGGATGGCCCGCATAGACGCTGCCGAGCCGGTCGTAGATCGTCAGTACCGCGAAGGCGAGTAGGGTCCAGCCCGCGGCCGTCCAGAGCGTCGCGGACGGGATCGCCGCCAGTGCCGCGCGGATCTGCGCGACCGAGAGGTCGCGGAATTCCTTCTGCGCGACGTAGATGGCCGCGACCAGCAGCAGCAGCCCGAAGACCGTCATGCCGTGCTTCTTCAGCACGGGCAGCCAGCTCTTC
>JBIKSZ010000169.1:0-8399 GCA_044348345.1 Roseomonas sp.
TGGCCGGTGAGCTTCACCGTCGCCTCGATCTCGATCGCATCCGGCGCGGCGGGGGTGAGGTCCACCGCGACCTTGGACAGCATCAGCGGATGGCAGAGCGGGATGAGGTCGGCGGTGCGCTTGGCCGCCATGATGCCGGCAAGCCGCGCAACGCCCAGCACATCGCCCTTGCCGACCTGGCCGGCCTGGATCAGTGCCAGCGTCTCCGGCGCCATCACGATGCGCCCGCGCGCGATGGCGGTGCGGGCAGTCTCGGCCTTGGCCGAGACATCCACCATGGCGGCCCGGCCTGCCTCGTCAAAATGGGTGAGCTTCTGGGTCATGGGCGACACATAAGCCCTTCGCTGCCCGCGCGGGAGGGTCAGGGCGACTTGGGGGATGTTCGGCCGCTAAGGGCGGCCCGCCCTGCGACCAACCGCCGGGCCGGGAGGTCCATGTCTGAGGCGCGAAGCCAAGCGACCGGAGGTCGCGCCGGCGCCTGCGGCCTAGGAATCCAACGCGTGGATCAGCTCGCTCGCCGCCGCGGTCACATCGGCCTGGCGCAGCAGGTGCTCGCCCACCAGCAGGCAGCGCGCGCCGGCCTGGGACATGCGCCGCACATCGGCGGGCGTGCGGATGCCGCTTTCGGCCACCGGGATGCGGTCGGCGGGGATCAGGGGCACCAGCTCCTCGCAAGTCGCAAGATCGGTCGTCAAGGTCTTGAGATTGCGGTTGTTCACGCCGATCAGCCGTGTCTCCAGCGCGAGCGCCCGGTCCAGCTCCCGGCGGTCATGCACCTCGACCAGCACCGCCATGTCGAGGCTCCGGGCGATGTCCTCCAGCTCATGCGCCAGCTCGTCTTCCAGCGCAGCCATGATCAGCAGGATGCAATCTGCGCCCATCGCGCGGGATTCGAAGATCTGCCAGGGATGGACCATGAAGTCCTTCCGGAGCGCCGGCAGCGCGCAGGCGCCGCGCGCGGCGATGAGGTCCTCGGTCGTGCCGCCGAAATAGGGCTGGTCGGTCAGGACCGAGAGGCAGGCGGCGCCCGCCGCCTCATAGGCCTGGGCCAGGGCCGCCGGGTCGAAGGGGTCGCGGATCAGCCCGCCGGAGGGGCTCTGGCGCTTGATCTCGGCAATCAGCCCGACGCGGCCCTCGGCCACGGCCTGGCAGAGCGCGCCTGTGAAGTCGCGCGGCTTCGGCGCGGCCGCGGCGCGGCGCTCCATCTCGGCCAGCGGGGTCGCTTCGGCGCGGTCACGCACCTCGACATGCTTGTCGGCGATGATCCGGGCGAGCTTGTCGGACAGGGCCGTGGTGGGGGCGTTCATTTGGGGGCTCAGGGGGGCTCAGGGATCGGGCGTTTCGGGGGGCGGCGGCGTTGCCGCGGCGCGGAGCCTGCGAAGCACATCCAACGCGGCGCCGCCATCCAGGCTGCGTGCGGCCAGTGCAACCCCGTCCCGCAGCGTTTGCGCGCGTCCGGCGACGATGAGCGCCGCGGCGGCGTTCAGCAGCACACAATCCCGATAGGCACCGGGCGCGGCTTCCAGCAGCGCGAGCAGGGCTGCGGCGTTCTCCGCCGGGTCCCCGCCCTTCAGCGCCTCCACCGGGGCGCGGGGCAGGCCGGCATCCTCGGGCGTCACCTCGAAGGAGGAGAGTTCGCCGTCCTTCAGCTCCACCACCTGGGAGGGGCCGGCCAAGGTCAGCTCATCGAGACCCATCCCATGCACCAGCCAGGCGCGCTCCGTGCCGAGGCGCGCCAGCGTTTCGGCCATCGGGCGCAGCCAATCGGCGCTGAAGGCGCCGGTCATCTGCCGCCGGACGCGCGCAGGATTCGCCAGCGGACCGAGCAGGTTGAAGATGGTACGGGTGCCGAGCTCCATCCGCGGCCCCGCGGCATGGCGCAGCGCCGCGTGGTGCCGGGGGGCCATCAGGAAGCACATGCCCACCTCCGCCAGGATCGCCGGCAGGCGATCGAGCGGGGTGTCCATCACCGGGATGCCCAGCGCCGAGAGCGCATCCGCAGCGCCCGAGCGGGAGGAGAGGGCGCGATTGCCGTGCTTGGCGACCGTTACCCCGCAGCCTGCCACCACCAGTGCGGCGGCGGTCGAGATATTGAGCGTGCCCGCCGCATCCCCGCCCGTGCCGACGATGTCCATCGCATCGGCCGGCGCTTCCACCGCGATCATGCGGGCGCGCATGGCGCGGACCGCGCCGGTCATCTCGGCGACCGTCTCGCCGCGCACGCGCATGGCCATCAGCAGGCCCGCGATCTGCGCGGGCGTCGCCTCGCCGGCCATGATCATGCCGAAGGCGGCCTCGGCCTCGGATTCCGCCAGCCGCTCGCCTGCGGCCAGCCGCGCGAGAATGGGCTTCATGCGGGCAGGGTGTTCCGCCCGGCCCTGACGCCGCCGAGCGAGAGGAAGTTCCGCAGCATGTCGTGCCCATGCTCGGAGGCGATGCTCTCCGGGTGGAACTGCACGCCCCAGATCGGCAGGTCGCGATGCGCGAGGCCCATCACCAGGCCATCGGCCGTGCGCGCCGTTGGGATCAGCGTCTCCGGCAATTCCTCGACCACCAGCGAGTGGTAGCGTGTGGCGCGGAAGGGGGACGGCAGGCCCGCGAAGATGTCGGTGCCGCCATGGGTGACGTCCCAGACCTTGCCATGGATGGGCGCGGGCGCGCGGACGACCTTCGCCCCGAAAGCCTGGCCGATCGCCTGATGGCCGAGGCAGACGCCGAGCAGCGGGATATGCGCAGCCGCGGCGGCCTGGATCAGCGGGAGCGAAATGCCCGCTTCGTCCGGCGTGCCGGGGCCCGGGGAGATGACGATCGCCTCCGGCGCCAGGGCCAGCGCCTGGTCCACGGTCAGGGCGTCGTTGCGCCGCACCTCAACCACCGCCCCAAGGTCGCCCAGGAAGTGATAGAGATTGAAGGTGAAGCTGTCGTAGTTGTCGATCAGCAGGATCATGGGGGCGGATCGTCTACCCGCGCGGGCCGGGAATCAAGGCTTGACGGGTGCGCGGGGCCTTTGGTGGCGGGGGCTGGCTTGCCGGGATGCCGCGCCGACCCCAGGCTCCGCGCATGAGTTTTCCGCGCCTCTTCTCCCCCATCGCGCTCGCTGGCCGGGCGGTCCCGAACCGCATCGGCTTTGCCGCCCTGTCGAGCCGCTTCCCCGAACCTGGGCGCGTCAGCCGGCGCATGATGGACCACCTTGCGGCGCGGGCGGCGGGTGGGGCTGGGATCGTCATCACCGAGGCGCTCTGTGCGGCGCCCTCGGCCACCACGCCGGTCCGGGTCTGGGCGCATGACGAGGCGGCGCTGCCGGGCCTTGCGCAGCTGGCTGAGGCGATCGCGCGTCATGGGGCTCTGGCGATCGGGCAGCTCTGGCATGGCGGCTCGGCGCATCATGGGCCGCGCGGGCTCGATGCCGTCGGCGCCTCGGCGGTGCCGGATGGGATGTCCTGGACGGTGCCGCGCGTGCTCTCGGGCGGGGAGATCGAGGCGCTGATCGCCGATTATGCGGCCTCCGCGCAGCGGCTTATGCGGACGGGTTTCGCGGGGGTGGAGGTCTCAGCCGCGCATGGCTTCCTGCCGCTGCAATTCCTCTCGCCCGTCACCAATCGGCGCGAGGATGGCTGGGGCGGCGATGCGACCGGCCGCAGCCGCTTCGTGCGCAGCATCATCCAGGCCATCCGTGCGGCCTGCGGGCCTGGCTTCATCATCGGGCTGAAGCTGCCGGCCGATGATGGGGTGGAGGGCTCGATCGGGCCGGAGGAGGCAGCGCGGCTGACGCGCGCCATCGTCGCCGATGCGGCGCCGGACTGGCTCTGCTTCAGCCAGGGCAGCCATGGCTGGTCGCTGCATCGCCACGCGCCCGACATGCACGAGCCGGAAGCGCCCTATCGCGGCCTGTGGCGCGCGATGCGGGAGGCAGCGGGCAGCGTGCCCATAGCCGCCATTGGCCGCATCCAGGACCCGGCAACGGCCGAGGCCATCCTGGCGGCGGGGGAGGCGGAGCTGATCATGCTCGCCCGCCCGCTGCTGGCCGATCCGCGCTGGCCGGAGAAGGCGCGCAGCGGCCGGTCGGGTGCGATCACGCCCTGCATCGGCTGCAATGCCTGCTGGGGCGAGATCCACCGCGGCGTCGCGACGGGCTGTAGCGTCAACCCGCATGTCGGCACGCCGCAGGATGGCGCGGCGCCGGGCCGCGCAGCCGCCGCGCGGCGCTTGGTCGTGGTGGGGGCTGGGATGGCCGGGCTGCAGGCCGCCGTCGCCGCGGCGGAACGCGGGCATCGCGTCACGCTGCTCGGCACCGGGCTTGGCGGCGCGGCAGCGCTGCAAGCGCGGCTGCCGGGCTGCGCCGATATCGGGAAGGCCATCGCCCATTTGGCGGGGCGCGCCACCGCGGCGGGTGTGGAGATGCGGCTCGGCGCGGCGGCCGCCGCGGCGGATGTGCTGGCGCTGAAGCCTGATGCCGTGGTCCTTGCCACGGGGGCCTCGATGACGCCGCCGCCCGGCTTCGTGGATGCCGATGGCGCGGCGATGGATGCGCGCGCTGCCGCCGCGGCGCTGCTGGCCGATCCCGCGCGGCGCGGCGGGCGGGCGGTGCTGCTCGACCTCGACGCGACGCCCGCCACCTATGACGCGGCGGAACTGCTGGCGGAGCGCTTCGCGGAGGTGCTGCTGGTCACGCCGCGCGACGCCATCGCCCGCGATACGCCGCTTCTGGTCGCGCAGGGGATCCTGCGCCGGCTCGCCGCGCGGCGCGTGCGGGTGCTGACCTGCCATGACGCCGTGGCACTCGCCGGCGGCACGGTGCGTCTGCGCCATGTCCTGACCGGGGAGGAGATGGCGGTCGAGGATGTGGCGCTCTTCGCCTATGCCTCCGCCCGCGCGCCGCGGGATGGCATGGCGGCGGCGCTCCGCGAGGCTGGCGTTGCGGTAAGGGTTGTCGGCGATGCGCTCGCGCCGCGGCTGATGCTCTCGGCGGTGCGAGAGGGGCAGGCCGCGGCGGAGGCGATCTGAGGTGCTACTCCACCCGTGCGCCCGAAAGCTGCACGGCGCGCTGCCACTTCTCCAACTCCGCGCGGTGGAAGGCCGTGGTCTGGGCCGGGTTGGCGCCGATCACCGCCGCGCCCTGTTCCAGCAGCCGGTCGCGCACGGCGGGGCGGTTGAGGGAGGTCGCGATCTCCGCGGACAGGCGCTCCACCAGCGGGGCGGGCGTGCCGGCGGGGGCGAAGTAGATCACCCAGGCCGAGGCATCGAAGCCCGGCACCGCCTCCGACACCGCGGGGACGTTCGGCAGCATCGCGCTGCGCTCGCGCGAGGTGACGGCGATCGGGCGGAGCGTGCCGGCCGAGAGGAAGGCGGGCAGGGAGGGGATGCCCTCGAGTGCCACCTGCACCTCGTTCTGCATCACCGCCTGGATCGCGGGCGTGCCGCCGCGGAAGGGGACATGGACGATGTCGATCCCGGCCGCGGCGCGGATCAGTTCGAAGGCCAGATGGCTGGTGGTGCCATTGCCCGAGCTTGCGTAGTTCAGCGCGCCCGGCCGCGCCTTCGCGGCGGCGATCAGGTCGGCCAGGCTGCGGATCGGGCTCTGGGGGCTCACCACCATCACCTGCGGGAAGGACACGGCGTGGGAGACAGCGACGAAATCGCGCACCGCGTCATAGGGCAGCGTGCGGAACAGGAAGGGGTTGATCCCCATCGTCCCCGGCGAGCCGACCAGCAGCGTCGTGCCATCCGCAGGGGCGCGCGCGACAGCTTCGGTGCCGATATTGCCCGAGGCGCCGGTGCGATTCTCAACGATCACCTGGGCCGAGAGGCGCTCTGCGAGGTCTGTGGCGATCAGCCGAGTGACGACATCGACCGCGGAGCCCGCGGTGAAGGGGTTGATGAAACGCACCGGGCGGTTCGGCCAAGCGGCCGGCTGGGCAAGAGCGGGCGTGGCGAGCAAAGCGGGGACGGCGGCGAGCAGGGCGCGGCGGCGCATCGG
This sequence comes from Roseomonas sp., assembly GCA_044348345.1. Classification (GTDB taxonomy): domain Bacteria; phylum Pseudomonadota; class Alphaproteobacteria; order Acetobacterales; family Acetobacteraceae; genus Falsiroseomonas. The sequence continues at coordinate 5,978 of JBIKSZ010000169.1, forward strand.
ATGGTCTCCCATATGTGTATCCATCGCAGGCGGGGTGGCGCTGTCTGTCAAGCGGGGCGGGACCATGGCTGAGCGCAGCATACTGGTGGCCGGGGCGGGTGCGGCGGGGATGATGGCGGCGCTCGCCGCCGCGGCGAAGGGCGCACGCGTGCGGCTGGTGGAGCGCGACCTCGCGGAGCCCTCCACCCTGGCGCTGTCGGGCGGGTTGTTCGCCGCCGCCGGCACGCGCTGGCAGCGCGCGGCCGGCATCGAGGACGGGCCGACGCGGTTTGCCGAGGACCTCGGCGCCTTTACCCGCGGCTCGGCGGAGCCTGGCGTGGCGGGGGCTGTGGTCGCCAATGCCGCGCGGGCCGCGGAGTTCCTGGCCGATGTCGCCGGGCTGCCGCTGCATCTGCACCAGGTCGGGCGCTGGCCGGGTCATTCCGTCCCACGCCTGCATGCAACGCCCGCCGAGAGCGGCGCGGAATTGTCCGAGATGCTGCGACAGGCTGTCGCGCGCGCATCGCGCATCACGCTCGAGGATGGCGTCGAACTCGTCGCGCTCACCGCGGACGGCGCGGAGCTTTCGCGCGCGGGGCAACGCCTGCGCATCGCGGCGGATGCGGTGGTGCTGGCCACCGGCGGCTTCGGCGCCTCCGCGAGCTTGCTCGCGCAGCACGCGCCGGGGGCGGCAGCAGCGGTGCATGTCGGTGGACGCTTCTCGGACGGCACGGCGCTCCGCGTCGCGGCGCCGCTGGCACCGGCGCTGGGCTGCATGGATGCCTATCAAGGCCAGCCGCATGTCTCGCCGCAGGTTCTGGGCGGCGTGCGGCCGCGCTTCGGCGCTTCTCTGCCGGCGCTCGGCGCGGTGCTGGTGAACCGCACAGGGTTGCGCTTTGCGCCCGAGGATATGGGCCCGTCGGAGCTGACGGCGCATCTGCTGGCGCAGCCGGGTGGTGTGGCGGTGGAAATCTGGGACGCGGCGGCACAGCAGGCGGCGCTTGCCGGCGGACCGTTCCGGCGCGCGGCGGAGAGCGGCGTCGTCGCGCGCTGCGAGAGCCTGGATGCGCTGGCGGCGCGCTTCGCGCTGCCAGTGGAGGCGTTGCGCGCAACGCTCGACCTCGCGGCGCGTTGTGCGCGCGGGGAGGCGGCGGATGCGCTCGGCCGTCGCAATTGGGGTGCGCCGCTGGCGGCGCCCTTCTTCGCCGCGGAGGTGACGGGGGCGCTGGCGCATACCCAGGGCGGGCTGCTGGTCGATTCCTGCGCGCGCGTATTGCGCGCCGATGGTTCGCCCATTCCGCGCCTCTTCGCCGCGGGCGGTGCGGCCTGCGGCATCTCGGGCGCTGGCGCGGCGGGCTATGTGCCGGGCAATGGGTTGGCGCAGAGCTTCGCGCTCGGGCTGCTGGCGGGCGAGCACGCGGCGGCCTGAAGCGCCCGCTGGCGCGGTCGCATCGGCGCAAGATCGGAACGCCGGCGTCACGCCGCGGATCATCAACTGAAGCGGATACGCGCGGCGCCCTGCGTTGATGGCGCCGCCGCGCCGTTACGCAGGGCAGGTGTTGCATTTCGTGGCATGCGCATGCCGCGCGGTGCTACCATTTGGATGTGGTTGGCCGGGCAGGGGGACACGGAGGCGTGACCGAAGGCTGGCCCCGCCTCAGGGGCTTCCAGCCAGTTGCGCAGATGGTCCGGTGCCGCTCGCCCCGCCCCTTTGGAGCGGCCGATGACGATGCTCGACGACGTCTTCTCCGGCTACGCACGCGATTACGACCGCAAGCGCGACGCCGAGATGTCACTGCAGGAGTATCTCGAAGCATGCCGGCGCGATGCGACGATGTTCGCCTCCGCGCCCGAACGCATTCTGGCGGCGATCGGTGAGCCGGAGCTGGTGGACACGGCGAAGGATCCACGTCTTGGGCGGATCTTCCTGAACCGCACCATCCGCCGCTACCCGGCCTTCGCCGAATTCTACGGCATGGAGGAGACGATCGAGCGCATCGTCGGCTTCTTCCGCCACGCGGCGCAGGGGCTCGAGGAGCGCAAGCAGATCCTCTATCTGCTTGGGCCGGTGGGCGGGGGGAAATCCTCGCTGGCCGAGCGGCTGAAGGCGCTGATGGAGGTGATGCCTGTCTATGCGCTGAAGGCGGGCGAGCAGGTGAGCCCGGTCTTCGAAAGCCCGCTCGGCCTGTTCGATGCTGAGCAGCATGGAACGGTGCTGGAGGATCGCTACGGCATTCCGCGCCGGCGGCTTGGCGGCTTCATGAGCCCTTGGGCATTGAAGCGGCTCGATGAGTTCCGCGGCGACATCGCCCGTTTCCGCGTCGTGCGGCTCAATCCCTCGCGGTTGCGCCAGGTCGCGATCGCCAAGACCGAGCCGGGGGATGAGAACAACCAGGACATCTCCTCCCTCGTCGGGAAGGTGGATATCCGCAAGCTGGAGCTG
>JBIKSZ010000170.1:0-8393 GCA_044348345.1 Roseomonas sp.
GCTCGCAGAGACCAAGGCGCTGATCGCGGCGCTCGGCGCGACCGTGCCCGCGGGCTACGCCGAGGCTGGGGCGGCGTCCTTCGCACGCCAGGCGGCCGGGCCCGAGGCCGCCGAGGGCATCGCCAGCTTCAAGGCACGCCGCAAGCCGGCTTGGGCGCCGGGCTGAGCAAGGGAAGGGGATTACGCCATGACCGCCTGCATCGTCGGCTGGGCGCATACGCCCTTCGGCAAGCTCGAAGACCCGCATATCGAAAGCCTGTTCGGCCGCGTCGCCATGGCGGCGATCCAGGATGCCGGAATCGAACCGGCCGAGGTGGATGCCGCCTTTGTCGGCGTCTTCAACGGCGGCTTCTCGAAGCAGGATTTCTTCGCCTCTCTGCTGCTGAGCTATGTGCCGGCGCTGCGCTTCAAGCCGACGACGCGCTACGAGAATGCCTGCGCCACCGGATCGGCCGCGATCCATGGCGCGCTCGATTTCCTGGCCGCCAAGCGCGGCCGCTTCGCGCTGGTGGTCGGCGCGGAGAAGATGACCGCGACGCCGGGCCCCGAAGTCGGCGAGATCCTGCTCTCGGCCAGCTACCGCAAGACGGAGGGCGAGATCCCCGCGGGCTTCGCCGGTGTCTTCGGCCGTATCGCGGAAGCCTATTTCCAGCGCCATGGCGACCAGTCCGACGCGCTCGCCGCGATCGCGGCGAAGAACCACAAGAACGGCGTGGCCAACCCCTATGCGCAGATGCGCAAGGATCTCGGTTTTGCCTTCTGCCGCGCGGAGAGCGAGCGAAACCCCTTCGTCGCGCCGCCGCTGAAGCGCACCGATTGCAGCCTGGTCTCGGACGGCGCCGCGGCGCTGATCCTGACGGATGAGGAGACGGCGCGGACGATGCAGAAGGCAGTCCGCTTCCGCGGCGCCGCGCAGGCGACAGATGTGATGCCGATCGCCGCCCGCGACATCATCCGCTTCGAGGGCGCGCGCGCGGCCTGGGGGCGGGCGCTGGATCAGGCGGGGCTCGCGCTTGGCGACCTCTCCTTCGTCGAGACGCATGACTGCTTCACCATCGCCGAGCTCATCGAATACGAGGCGATGGGCCTGACGCCGGACGGGCAGGGGGCGCGGGCGGCGCTGGAAGGCTGGACCGCGAAGGATGGGCGGCTGCCGGTGAACCCCTCGGGCGGGCTGAAGTCGAAGGGCCATCCGATCGGCGCGACGGGTGTCTCCATGCACGCCATGGCGGCGATGCAGCTGACCGGCCAGGCCGGGGAGATGCAACTGCCCAAGGCCGATCTCGCCGGCGTGTTCAACATGGGCGGGGCGGCAGTGGCCAATTACTGCTCGATCCTGGAGAGGCTGGACTGACGTCATCGCGGCGCGATGGCGGCCTGTGGATAAGATTCTTCGGGCCGCTCGCGGTCTCTGGCACGCTGGTTGCTGAGGGGTAAACGTCATGCGACGGGCCAGGCCCGTCCCTGGCAGCTTAGCCTTCCTCAACCTTGCCTTAGGGCCGGTCCGCAAGGACCGGCCCTCTTCTTTTTTGCGCCTTTTCAAGGCGTTCGGGCGAGATATGCCCCGGCAGGCCCTTCGGCGTGCGGCGATCTGGCTCTCGTGCTAGCAGGGCAGGATATAAGAATCGCAAAATGCAAACCGTAACGCGACGCATAGGCGAGAGCGGCGATACGGCCTGCGTATAGGACGAAATTCTTGACTTGGCCGCGCAATCCACCCTAGCGTCGGCTCCGCCACGGCCAAAGCCGCGTCCAGCGCCCTCGGCACCGCCGCCGCGCGCCGCCCATGGCCCCTGCCAACACCACTGCGCCTGATCCCGGCCCGGGCCATCGCCCAGGGCCAGGGCGGCGCCGTGCCCTGCGCATCGCCCTGTCCAGGAGCCCCCATGCATCCAGCGCTCGTCCCCATGCTCGGCCCGACCGGCCGGGCGGGCTTCACCCTTGTCGCGACCGGCGTGCTGAACGCGCCCGCCAGCCTGTCCCGCGCCCAACCCGCCGCCAGCGCCACCGCGCTCGGCCCGGATGGCCTGGCCTGGCAGAGCTTCGGCGCCCATGCGCCGCGCTTCGCCGGCACGCCACGGCGCCTGCTGATCGAAGGTCAGCGCAGCAACAGCCTAAGGAACCCGCGCGGCGAAGGTGCGGTGGCCGGTGTGGTGGGCAGTGGCGGCGCCTTGCCGACGAACTGGACGCAGAGCCGCGTTCCGGAACTCACCCTCACCGTCATCGGCGCCGTCACCGTGGATGGTCTGCCGGGCGTGCGGGTGCGGATCGCCGGCACCACAGCCTCTGGCGGCGGCTGGGCACTGATTGAGTTCGAGAACGCGGCAAACATCCCCGCGGCGCCAAGCCAGGCCTGGGCTGGCAGCCTCTTCTGGCGCCTCGCGGCCGGCAGCCTGCCGGCCGGGACCGTGTCTCGCCTGTTCGTCTCGGGCCGCAATGCGTCCAACGCGGACGTCGCGCCCAACACCTTCAGCGCGACGGCCGTGCCGGCCGCGGCGCTGTCGCGCATCATCGTCCCCGCGCCGCTGACCGCCGATGCGACGCTGGCCCGCATCAACCACCGTGCCTCCTGGACCTTCGCGGCCAGCACTGCGGTGGATATGACGCTCGACCTCTGCGCGCCGCAGCTCGAGCAGGCCGCCTTCGCCTCGACGCCGATCCTCCCGCCAGCCGGCGCGCCAGCCGCCAGCATGCGCGGCGCGGATCTGCTGAGCGCCCCTCTCGCCGCCCTCGGCATTGGCGCGAACGGCGCCTGCACGGTGTTGTGGAGCGGCGTGATCCCGCAGCCCGCGCCGGGCGGGGCGGCGTCGGCCAGCCAGTTCATCGCCTGTCTCGACAACGGCACCGACGCCAGCCGCTTCGTGCTGGCCAACCTCTCCGGCGGGCCCAGCATCGCGGTCGGCGCGAATGCCTCACTCCCCGTCATCGGGACGATGACGCCGGGTGTGCCTTTTCGCGCCGGCTGCAGCATCGACGGCGCGGGGCGGATCGCGGGCAGCTTCAACGGCAACGCCGTGGTGGCGCAGACTGGCGGGCCGAGCGCGGGCCTGACCACCTTCCGCATCGGCAACAGCGCGGCCGGCACCAGCGCGCTGTGCGGCGAGACGGCCTTGCTCCGCGTGATCCCCGGCGCGATGTCCGACGCCGCCCTGCAGGCGCAGGTCGCCTCGCTGAGCTAGGGGCTTTTAGCCCGGCAGCAGCACCGTCGCGGCGGCCTGCGCTGCGATGCCTTCGCCGCGCCCGGTGAAGCCGAGCCGCTCGCTCGTCGTCGCCTTCACCGACACGCGTCCGATCTCGACGCCGAGCAGCTCCGCCAGCCGCGCGCGCATGGCCGGCGCATGCGGCGTGATCTTCGGCTGCTCGCAGATCAGCGTCACATCGACATTCGCCAGAACCCCGCCGCGCGCGGCGATGCGCTCTGCCGCATGGCGCAGGAAGCGCGCGCTATCCGCATCCTTCCACTGCATCTCGGATGGCGGGAACCAGCGGCCGATATCGCCTTCGGCCAGCGCGCCATAGATCGCATCGCACAGCGCATGGATGCCGACATCGGCATCCGAATGGCCATCGAGCCCGAAAGGGCAGGGGATGACGACGCCGCAGAGCACCATCGGCCGGCCTTCGACGATGCGGTGCACGTCGAAGCCCGTGCCCATGCGGGGGATCATCCGGGCGAGCATCGCAGATTCCACGCGGGCCAGGTCCTCCGACCAGGTGATTTTCACATTGGACTCATGCCCCGCGACCAGCGCGACGGGAAGGCCCGCCGCTTCCAGCAGCTGCGCGTCATCCGTCGCCTCCGCCGCCGCCGCACGATGCGCTGCCAGCAGCGCGCCGAAGCGGAAGGCTTGGGGCGTCTGCGCGCGGTAGAGCCCCGCCCGCGGCACTGTCGCGGCGATGCGCCCGGCGTGCCCACGCTTCAACGTGTCGGAGACGGGCAGTGCCGGGATGGCGCCGGGCACGTCCTTCAGCGCCGCCAGCAGCGCGGCCACGGTGCCGGGCGGCACCACCGGGCGGGCCGCATCATGCACCAGCACGATGTCCGGCGGATCGGCTGCCAGCGCTTCAAGCCCGCGCCGCACGCTCTCCTGCCGGGTGGCCCCGCCCGCGACCGGGGGACGGATGGGGAGGCCCTCGAGCATCGCGGCGAGCGCGGCTTCCTCGCCAGGTGCGCTGACGGGCTGGATGGCGTCCACGCCGCCCTCGCGCAGCAGCGCCTCCGCGGCATGGCGCAGCACGGGCCGGCCGAGCAGGGGGATCGCCTGCTTCGGCACTTCGCCGCCAAACCGGGTTCCGCGGCCTGCGGCCACCAGCAATGCAACAGCTCTCATGCTTTGGATGCTACGCTCCGCTTGGCCTCTCGGGGAGAGGCGGAGGGCGACCCGTCGTCCAGGACGCGTTGCCGCATTTTCCGGCATTTCGCACGAAAGACGCATCTTCCCCATTGCTGCAAGGGTAAGAATCCGCTTATTGCCCAAATCATGAGCAGTGCACCCCCGGCCGCGCCCCTGCCGGCGATCCGTCCCCTCGATCTCGGCGGCGCGCGCATCCAGACGCCGGTCATCCTCGCCCCGATGTCGGGCGTCACCGACCTGCCCTTTCGCCGGCTCGCGCGCGGCCTCGGCACGGGGCTCGTCGTCTCCGAGATGATCGCCTCCACCGCGATGGTGCGGGAGAACCGCAACACGCTGAAGATGGCAGAGGTGGACGGCTTCGGTTCGCCCTCCTCGGTCCAACTTGCCGGCTGCGACCCGCAGGTGATGGCGGAGGCGGCGAAGCTCGTCGTGGATCGCGGCGCGGCGATCGTGGACATCAATTTCGGCTGCCCTGTGAAGAAGGTGGCGCTTGGCCAGCAGGCGGGCTCGGCGCTGATGCGCGACGAGATCGCCGCCGCGCGCATCCTGGACGCGATGGTGAAGGCCGTCCCGGTGCCCGTTACGCTCAAGATGCGCATGGGCTGGGACCACAAGAGCCTCAATGCGCCGCGGCTGGCGAAGATCGCCGAGGAATGCGGCATCCGCCTGGTCACGGTGCATGGCCGCACCCGACAGATGTTCTACAACGGCACTGCGGATTGGGCATTTGTCCGAAATGTGAAGGATGCCGTGCGCATCCCCGTTATCGTGAATGGCGACATATTGGGCCCCGAGGACGCGGCCGAGGCGCTGCGCCAGTCCGGCGCCGATGGCGTGATGATCGGCCGCGGCTGCTATGGCCGGCCCTGGCTGCCGCGGCTGGTCGCGCGCTTCCTTGAGGCCGGTGAACTCGTCGCCGAGCCCGACCTTGCCGAGCAGCTCGCGACGCTGCTGCAGCACTACGAGGCGATGCTGGCCCATCACGGTCGCGATCCCGGCATGCGGCTCGCGCGGAAGCATGTCGCCTGGTACTCGAAGGGGCTGCCGGGCTCGGCGGAATTCCGCGCCGAGGTCAATCGTATCGACGACGCGGATGCGGTGATCGCGCTGATCCGCCGTTTCTACGACCCGCTGGTGGAGCGCGGCGTGGCACGCGAGCGCCCCGTACGTGAGACGACGGGCGAGACCACGGGCGATGATGGGCTGATGGCCGCATGAGCGGCGCCGCACTCGCCCGCGGCAAGCCCCGGCCGGAGGCGATCTCGCCCGAAGCCGCGGCAGTGCTCGGCGCGCTGCCGGTGGCGGCCGTCGTGCTCGATCCAGCCGATCGCTTCCGCTACGCCAACCCGGCGGCTGAGCTGTTCTTCCAGCACTCCGCGCCCTTCCTCTCGGCGCTGTCGCTGCGCGACCTGCTGCCGCCGGATAACCGCCTTTTTGGCCTGCTCGCGCAGGTGCGGCGCCACGACGCGCCGGTGCATGACCACGACCTGGTGCTCGAAAGCCCTAGGCTCCGGCGCTTCGGCGTCGCCGCCCAGGGCGCGCCGCTGCCGGAGATGCCGGGCTGCGTTGTCCTGACGCTGCATGACGCGTCCACCGCGCAGATGCTCGACCGGCAGCTGAACTTTCGGGGCGCCGCGCGCGGCGCTTCCGCCATGGCGGCGATGCTCGCGCATGAGGTAAAAAACCCACTTTCGGGCATCCGTGGCGCCGCGCAGCTTCTGGAACAGGGCGCGAGCGAGGCCGACCGCGAGCTTTGCCTGCTGATCCAGGATGAGACCGACCGCATCAAGAACCTGGTCGAGAGGATGGACATGTTCTCCGACCGGCCCATCGACCGGGCGGGGGTGAACATCCACGAGGTGCTCGACCATGTCCGGCGCATCGCGCTGTCGGGCTTCGCGGCGCAGTTGCGGATCGTGCAGGACTACGACCCCTCCCTGCCGCCGGTCTGGGGTAATCGCGACCAGCTGGTGCAGATCCTGCTGAACCTGGTGAAGAACGCCGCCGAGGCGGTGGACCCGCGCGAGGGCGAGATCCAGCTCATCACTGCCTTCCACCATGGCGTGCGCATCGCCGTGCCTGGCAGCTCTGAGCGCGTGCACCTGCCGCTGCAGGTGGTGGTGCGCGACAACGGGCCCGGCATCCCCGAGGAAGTGCGCGCCACCCTCTTCGAGCCATTCGTCACCACCAAGCGTGGCGGGCAAGGGCTTGGCCTCGCTCTGGTGGCGAAGCTCGTTGCCGACCAGGGCGGGCTGATCGAATGCGACAGCCGCCCCGGCCGCACCACCTTCCGCCTTTCGCTGCCCGCGCCGCCCCGCCGCGCCGATCAGGGAGACACGCCATGAGCGAGGTTGCCGCCCCGCCGGGTTCCGCGACGACGCGAACGATCCTGATTGCCGATGACGACCGGGCGATCCGCACGGTGCTGAGCCAGGCGCTGGGGCGGGCGGGCTATCATGTCCGCGCCACCTCCTCCGCCGCGACGCTCTGGCGCTGGGTGGAGGATGGGGAGGGCGACCTCGTCATCACCGATGTCATCATGCCGGATGAGAACGGGCTCGACCTCGTGCCGCGCATCCGCCGCGTGCGGCCGGATCTGCGCGTCCTGGTGATGAGCGCGCAATCCACCTTCTCCACCGCGCTGAAGGCGACCCAGCGCGGTGCCTTCGACTACCTGCCGAAGCCCTTCGACCTGAAGGAATTGCTCGCCGTCGTCGGCCGCGCGCTCGCCGCCCCGACGCCGAGCGAGGCGACCGAGGGCGAGGAGCAGGAGGAACGCCTGCCCCTGGTCGGGCGCAGCCCAGCGATGCAGGAAATCTACCGCACCGTCGCGCGGCTCACGACCACCGACCTTACGGTGATGATCACGGGCGAATCCGGCACGGGCAAGGAGCTGGTTGCGCGCGCGCTGCACGATTACGGGCGCCGCCGGGCGGGGCCGTTCGTCGCGATCAACATGGCCGCGATCCCGCGCGAGCTGATCGAAAGCGAGCTGTTCGGCCATGAGCGCGGCGCCTTCACCGGCGCGCTGAACCGCGGCGTCGGCCGCTTCGAACAGGCCGCCGGCGGCACGCTCTTCCTCGACGAGATCGGCGACATGCCGCCCGAGGCGCAGACCCGTCTGCTGCGCGTGCTGCAGGAAGGCGAGTTCACCACCGTCGGTGGCCGCCAGCCGATCAAGGCGAATGTTCGCATCGTCGCGGCCACCCACCGCGATCTGCGCCAGGCGATCCGTGGCGGCATGTTCCGTGAGGATTTATTCTACCGCCTGAACGTCGTGCCCATCCGCCTGCCGCCGCTGCGTGAACGGGCCGAGGATATCCCGCTGCTCGCGCGGCACTTCCTGGAACGTGCGCGCGCGGCCGGGCTGCCGGGCAAGCAGCTCGACCAGGGCGCGCTCGACCGGCTGAAGGCGCATAACTGGCCGGGCAATGCGCGCGAGCTGGAAAACCTCATGCGCCGCCTGGCCGCGCTCTACCCGCAGGAGATCATTGGCGCCGATGCGGTCGCCAGCGAGCTGGCCGAAGCCGCCCTGCCGGCGGAGGAGTCTGCCCGCGCGCCGGAAACCCTGGAGCAATCGGTCGAGCGCCACCTGCAGGGCTTCATGGCCGCGCATAAGGACGGGATGCCGATCCGCGACCTCTATGACCGTGTCCTGGCCGAGGTGGAGCGCCCCCTGCTGCGCCTCGCTCTGTCCGCCACGCGCGGCAACCAGATCAAGGCCGCGGCGCTGCTCGGGCTCAATCGGAACACCCTGCGGAAGAAGCTGCGCGAGCTGGAGCTGCCGGTGGTGCGCGGCCTGTCCTGACCCCCAGGGCCGCCCTGCCTGGCCGCCCGGCCGGGCCGGGTGGCTGCGCGGCCGGCGTTCTTTGCTATGCTGGCGGCGTGAGCGGATCTGCCAACCCCTTTTCCCCCGCCGCCAGGGCGCGGAGCGTGCGCCCTTGAGCGGGGCGGCGACCAGCGCCCCGCAGGCGGGCGACACGCCCCCAGGGCGGTCCCGGCTGGCCGACCGGCTGCTTGGCCGGGCGATGACGCTCG
>JBIKSZ010000171.1:0-8372 GCA_044348345.1 Roseomonas sp.
ACAAGGCGCTGATCGCCGATGTGGTGCTGTTCGACCGCTACGCCGGCGACAAGCTGCCCGAGGGCAAGGTGAGCCTCGCCATCCAGGTCACGCTGCAGCCGCGGGAACGCACGCTGACGGATGCCGAGATCGAGGCCGCCGGGCAGAAGGTGGTCGCAGCCGTGACGAAGGCGACGGGCGCGACGCTCAGGGGCTGAACGCGCGCCGCGCCGTCAGGCGAAGGCCGGCGGCGCGGCGATGCGCGCCAGCAGGCGCAGCAGGTCGGCGATGCTCTCGCAGGCTTCGAGCTCGGCGGCTGCGGCGGGGCGGGCAAAGCGCGCGCGCCAGATGCGGCGCAGTTCGTCGCGATCCGCCGGATCGCAGGCGAGCGCCTCGGCCAGGTCGAGATGCAGATGCGCGTTGCAGGGCGCGAGGCCGAGCACGTCCCGCAGCACGGCGGTGATCCGCGGCAGCTGCTCAAGGCCCGGTACCGCCCCGGCTGGCATGGTTCCGATCATCGGGGCGCAATCCTAGCAGGGCCTGGCCGCGCCGGGCCAGCGAGATGACGGCGCAGCCGCGCGCGCCCCTATCGCAGCGGCTCCGCCGCCGCCGCGGCCTCCAGCGCCGCCTCATCCGGCACCGGCGCCACCAACCGGCGTCGCACCCGCTCAGCCAGGGCCAGCACCGCCTGCGCGACGGCGCGGTTGACCGGCACGGGCACGCCCATCCTCTCTGCCTCCGCCACCAGCGCGCCGTTGAGGGCCGCGATCTCGGGCATGCGGCCCGCCTCGACATGCTGCAGCATGGACGGGCGGTTATAGCGCACCCAGGCATGGCTAAGGATCTCCGCGCGCGGATCCGCGCAAGGGAGAATGAGGCCCTTGGCAGCCGCGACCGCCAGAATCTCGTCCAGCACGCTTTCCATCAGTGCCCGCGCATCAGCCTGGCGCGCGACTTCGCCGGGGCGGAGGCCAGTCAGCGCCGAGACCGGGTTGATCGCGCAATTCAGCGCAAATTTCAGCCAGACATGACCCGGCGCATCCTGAACCGTCGCGGCCGGCAAGCCAGCGGCCGCGAGGTCGCGCGCCAGCGCGTCCAGCCGCGGCTCGGCCGCGCCGGACATCATGCCGAACACCGTCTCGCCGGTGTTCGAATGCAGCACGCGCCCGGGCGCGAGCCAGGCCGCGCTGACATAGGTGCAGCCGAGCGCGGTGCGCGCCGGCCCGACCGCCTCAGCCAGCGCCTCAGCATTGCCGATGCCATTCTGCAGCGTCAGCGCGAGGCCCGCCGGCGCCAGCACGGCGGCGGCGATGGCCGCGGCCTCTGCTGTCGCAGGCGAGTCCACCAGTACCAGCGCGAGGTCCATGCCGCGCAGCGCGTCAGCTTCGGTGGTTGCGGGGATGGCGTGCCGCGCACCAGCGCCGAGACCCTCGATCGCGAGCCCGTCCCGGTTGATGGCCGCGACGTGATCCGCGCGGCGGTCGAGCAGCGTGACCGCATGCCCCGCGGCGCGCAGCGCAGCGCCGAAGACCGACCCCATAGCGCCCGCGCCGATGACGGCAATGCGGAGTGGCCGCGTCATGCCCGGCACGCCACGCAAGCGACTGCGGCCCTTCGCGCGTCGGATCGCATCAGTCGATCTCCCGGAAGCGCCCCGCCGAAGCGAGCCGCGCGATGAAGTCAGGCGTGACGAGCCCAGCCTGGACCTTCGCCTCCATCTCCCGCTCCGCCGCGCGGATGCCCTCGATCCGCTGCAGCACGGTCTCGGCCAGCGCCTGCGGCACGACGACCGCGCCATCCTCATCGGCCAGGATGATGTCGCCGCTCTCCACCGCGATGCCGCCGAGCACCGCCGGCAGGCCGACATCGCCCGGCCCGTTGCGCACCGGGGAATTCGGCGTGACGCCCGCGCAGAAGACCGGCATTCCGACAGCGCGAATGCCGGCCTGGTCGCGCACCAGACCATCGGTGACCAGGCCCGCGACACCCGCATTCCGCGCCATGCCCAGCAGCAGGTCGCCGGTGACGCAGGTGGGCGTGAAGGCGTCAGTCGCGGCGACGAGCACATCGCCCGGCTGCGCCACCGTCACCGCGCCGAACAGCGCCAGATTATCAGCCGGTCCGCAGCGGCAGGTCAGCGCCACGCCCGCCAATTGCGACGGCGTGCCGGGCAGCGGCTTGATGCGATGATCGAAGGCGCCGCGCCCATCCATCGCATCCACCACCCAGCCCGTTGGCAGCCCGGCGAAGCGCGCGACCAGCGCGGGATCGGGGCGGGGAAAGCCGCGACGGATGGTCAGCAGCGGCGGGTCGTGGATCATCGGCGTCCTCCGGCGCGTCGGCTGGTCTGCCGGCGGCTCCGGGGCCTAGGCTAGGCCGAAGGCGCCAGCGGGACCAAGCCAGGGGAGAGACGGATGGAGGCTCTGTCGGGCAAGCCGCGCCAGCTTGCAGTGCTCTGCCTCGCGGTCGTGTTGACGCTCGCGGTCTGGTTCGCCGGCACGGCCGCGGTGCCGGACCTTCTGGCGTCTGGGCTCGTCACCACCGCTGAGGCCGGGTGGCTGACGGCGGCCGTGCAGCTCGGCTTTGTGGCGGGCACGCTGGTCTCGGCAGTGCTCTCGCTGCCCGATCGGCGCGATCCGCGCATGCTGTTCCTGGTCTCCGCCGTGCTCGCCGCGGCGGCAACCCTGGCGCAGACGCTGGTCGCCCCCTCCGGCGCCGCGGCGCTCGGCTTGCGCTTCGTCGCGGGGGCGGCGATGGCGGGCGTCTATCCGGTGGGGATGAAGCTCGCCGCGTCCTGGGCCCGCGGAGATCTGGGGCTGGTGATCGGGCTGCTGGTGGGCGCGCTGACGCTCGGCTCCGCCCTGCCCCACCTGATCCCGACGCTGCTCGGCGGCATCGGCTGGCAGGCGGCCTATCTCGGCGCGGGAGTGCTGGCCGGGCTCGGTGGCCTCACCATCCTGTTCTTCCGGCCCGGGCCGCAGCTCGGCGCCCGCCCGCCCTTCCGCCCGTCCCAGGCGCTGGAAGCATGGCGGAACAAGGGGTTGCGGCTCGCGAACCTCGGCTATCTCGGCCATATGTGGGAGCTTTATGCCTGCTGGGCCTGGATCGGCCTGTTCCTGGCGGGCGTTCTGGGCGGCGCACCGGGGCAGGCCGGGCCCTGGGTGTTCGGCGTGCTGGCCGCCGGCGCGGTCGGCTGCGTGGTGGCCGGGGTGGTCGCCGATCGCTGGGACCGGGCGGCGGTCGCCGCACTCTGCATGCTGACCTCGGGCGCCTGTGCGCTGCTGGTCGGGCCGGCGGCTACCATCGCCCCCTGGCTGGCGCTGCTGGTGGCGCTGGTCTGGGGTTTCGCGGTGGTGGCGGATTCGGCGCAGTTCTCGGCCTGCATCGTCAGCCTTTCCCCGCCCGACTATGTCGGCACGATGCTGACGGTGCAGACCTCGCTCGGCTTCCTGCTGACGGTGCTGACCATCGGGATCGTGCCCTGGGCGGTCGCGCTGCTCGGCTGGGAATGGGCCTTCGCGGTGCTCGCCCCCGGGCCGCTGCTCGGCGCCTTCGCGATGTGGCGCCTGCGCCCCCTGCTGCCCCAGGGTCGCTAAGGCCCGCTAGACGCTTTCCAGCCGGGCACACAGCCCCTACATGAGCGCTGAATCCCCAAGGGTCGCTAGTTCCATCCGATGACCGACGTTCCCCTCGACCGCATCCGCAACTTCTCGATCATCGCGCATATCGACCACGGCAAGTCGACGCTGGCCGACCGGTTGATCCAGACGACCGGCGCCGTCACCGCGCGCGAGATGAAGGAACAGCTCCTCGACAATATGGAGCTGGAGCGGGAGCGCGGCATCACCATCAAGGCGCAGACCGTCCGCCTCTCCTACCAGGCCAAGGACGGGCAGACCTACACGCTGAACCTGATGGACACGCCCGGCCATGTGGACTTCGCCTACGAAGTCAGCCGGAGCCTCGCGGCCTGCGAAGGCAGCCTGCTGGTCGTGGACGCCTCCCAGGGGGTCGAGGCGCAGACGCTCGCCAACGTCTACCAGGCGCTCGATGCCAACCACGAGATCGTGCCGGTCCTCAACAAGATCGACCTGCCGGCGGCCGAGCCTGACCGCGTGAAGCAGCAGATCGAGGATGTGATCGGCCTCGATGCGTCGGATGCGGTGATGATCAGCGCCAAGACCGGCATCAACATCGAAGGCGTGCTGGAGGCGATCGTCACGCGCCTGCCGCCGCCGACCGGCGACGCCAGCGCCAAGCTGAAGGCGCTGCTGGTGGATAGCTGGTACGACGCCTATCTCGGTGTCGTCGTGCTGGTGCGCGTGAAGGATGGCACGCTGCGCAAGGGCCAGAAGATCCGCATGATGTCGAACGGCTCCACCCACACGGTGGAGCAGGTCGGCGTCTTCACGCCCAAGATGGTGCCGGTGGATTACCTCTCGCCAGGCGAGATGGGCTACGTCACCGCCGCCATCAAAACCGTGGCCGACACCAATGTCGGCGACACGCTGACCGAAGACCGCAACCCGGCCACCGAAGCGCTGCCGGGCTTCAAGCCCTCGGTGCCGGTGGTGTGGTGCGGCCTCTATCCCGTGGATGCCGACGATTTCGAAAAGCTGCGGGAATCTGTTGCCAAGCTGCGGCTGAACGACAGCAGCTTCCACTACGAGGCGGAGAACAGCGCAGCACTTGGCCTTGGCTATCGCTGCGGCTTCCTCGGGCTGCTGCACCTCGAGATCGTGCAGGAGCGGCTGTCCCGCGAATTCGACCTCGACCTGATCGCGACGGCGCCGTCGGTTGTCTACAACATCCGCAAGACCAACGGCGACCAGATCGAGTTGCACAACCCGGCCGACATGCCCGACCCCTCGGTCATCGCCGAGATCGAGGAGCCCTGGATCAAGGCGACCATCATGGTCCCCGATGACTACCTCGGCCCGGTGCTCACGCTCTGCAACGAGCGCCGCGGGCAGCAGGTGGAGCTGACCTATGTCGGCAACCGCGCCATGGCGGTCTATCGCCTGCCGCTGAACGAGGTGGTGTTCGACTTCTACGACCGCCTGAAATCCATCAGCCGCGGCTATGCGAGCTTCGATTATGTCGTGGATGGCTACCAGGCCGGCGATCTGGTGAAGATCTCGATCCTGGTGAATGCCGAGCCGGTGGATGCGCTGTCCTTCATGGCGCATCGCAGCCAGGCCGACCGCCGCGGCCGGCAGATCTGCGAGAAGCTGAAGGAGCTGATCCCCCGCCAGCTCTTCAAGATCCCCATCCAGGCCGCGATCGGCGGCCGCGTCATCGCGCGCGAGACGATCAGCGCGATGTCGAAGGACGTGACCGCCAAATGCTATGGCGGCGACATCAGCCGCAAGCGCAAGCTCCTCGACAAGCAGAAGGAGGGCAAGAAGCGCATGCGCCAGTTCGGCAAGGTGGAAATCCCGCAGAGCGCCTTCATCGCCGCGCTCAAGATGGACGCCTGAGCGCGCGCCCAAGCAAAAAGGGGACGGCCGAAGCCGCCCCCCTTCCGCAATCCGCTGCTGGCCGCTGCGTCAGGACACGGTGATGTTGGCCTCGCGCACCACGCGCTCCCACTGGGCGCGTTCGGCGCGGGCGAACTCGGCCAGCTCCTGCGGGGTAGAGGGCTCTGGCGCACCCGCCTGCTGGCGGAACACATCCAGCGTCTGCGCATGCCGCATGCCTTCGCGCACACCCTCATTCAGCCGGGCGATCGCGGCGGCCGGCGTGCGGGCCGGCGCGTAGAGCGCGAGCCAGAGGCCGGTGGTCAGCGGCACGCCAAGCTCCGTCAGCGTCGGCACATTCGGCGTCAGATCGATGCGGCCCGGATGCGCCAGCGCGATGATGCGGGCGCGGTTGTCCACCGCCAGGCTGTTCGCGCCGCCGACCGGCAGCATCATCGAATCCACCTGTGCGGCGGCGACCGCCTGCATGCCCGGCGCCTGCGCGGCGAAGGGCACGTGCAGCTTCTCGAAATTCTGGTGGCGCGCCACGAATTCGAAGGCGAGGTGAGAGGAAGATCCGACGCCCCAGGAGGCGTGGGAGAGCCGCCCTGCCTCGCGCCGCGCCTCGCGCACGAAGGAGGCGAAGTCGGTGATGTCGCGCCGATGGGCGCCGATCATCAGCGCGAAGGGCACCCGCGTGACCATCGAGATGGGGGCGAAGTCCCGCTCATCGTCATAGGGCAGCGAGGGGAAGGTGGAGCGGTTGATCGCGAAGGTGTCGGTGATGCCCATCGTGATCGTGGTGCCATCGGCCGGCGCGCGGGCGGCGGCGAGCGTGCCGACGGTGCCGTTCGCACCGGGGCGGTTCTCGACGACAACCGGCTGGCCGAGCGCGACCTGCAGGCCCGCGGCCATGCCGCGGCTGATCACATCGGTGATCCCGCCCGCATTGTAGGGGACGATGATGCGGATCGGGCGGTCCGGCAGCGCGGCGAGGGTGGGGCGCGGCAGGGCGAAGGGGGCAAGGGCGGCGCCGGCCAGCAAGGCCCGGCGATGAAGGCGAGGCATCGGACATCTCCCAGATTATGTGAAGTTTCTGTCATGTTCAGTCCATCCATCGTCAATCAAGGGGATCCGCGAAAAATACGCCCAGATCACAATGAAGGGTTGTTGATCGAGGATCGGCCCCTGGGGTTACCCCGGGGTTACCCCGGCGCAATTTGAACTGGCGCAGCACGGGCGATTGACCTAGAGGGCCTGGATAAGCCTGCCGCCCCCAAGGCCGCGCAAGCTGACAATATTACTGGGAGACACAGTCATATGCTTCGCTTCGGCAAGCGCGCCCTGCTCGGCATGGCGGCCGCCGCCCTCGCCACACCCGCCCTGGCGCAGGCCCCCAACCCCACCCGCCCGATCAGCATGGTCATCCCCTTCGCCGCAGGCGGGCCGACCGACACCGTCGGCCGCTTGATCGCGCAGGCGATGAGCGCCGAGCTCGGCCAGCCGGTGGTGGTCGAGAATGTCGCCGGCGCCGGCGGCGCGCTCGGCGCGCAGCGAGTGGCCCAAGCGCGGCCGGATGGCTACACGATCCTGCTGCACCACATCGGGATGTCCACCATCCCGACGCTCTATCGCCGCCTGTCCTACGACCCGATCAACGGCTTCGAGACGGTCGGGCTGGTGACCGAGGTGCCGATGACGCTGGTCGCGCGGCGCAACTTCCCCGCCAATAACCTGCAGGAATTCGTCCAGGTCGCGCGGCGCGAGCGTGAGCGGCTGAACTACGCCAATGCCGGCATCGGCGCCGCCAGCCATCTGTGCGGCCTGCTGCTGCAATCGGCGCTGAACACGCCCTTCACCACGGTGCCCTATCGCGGCACGGGCCCGGCGATGAACGATCTGGTCGCCGGCACGGTGGACATCATGTGCGACCAGACCACCAACACGACCGAGCAGATCCGCGCCGGCACCATCCGCGGCTTCGCGGTGACGACGCGTGAGCGCGTCGCGGCGCTGCCCGACATGCCGACCGCCGGCGAGGCCGGGCTGCCGAACTTCGAGGTCAGCGTCTGGCACGGCCTCTACACGCCGCGGACTACGCCGCGCCCGATCGTGGACCGGCTAAACCGCGCACTGCTGGCCGCACTGCGCGACGAGACGATCGCCCGCCGCTTCGCCGATCTCGGCACCGCGCCGGTGCCGGTGGCACGCGCGACGCCGGAGGCGCACCGCACCTTCTGGCAGGCGGACATCGCCAAGTGGCGCCCGCTGATCGAGGCGGCCGGCCAGTTCGCCGATTGATGCATGACGCCGCCGCCCTTCGGGGCGGCGGCCTTTCCCGCCCGCGGCTCAGTCGGGCTGGATGTTGCCCTCCCGCACCACGCGGGCCCAGAGCGTGCGCTCCTCCTCGATCAGGCGGCGGAACGCGGCGGCGCCCGCGAAATGCGGCAGCGAGCCCTGGCTAAGATAGGCCTGGGGCAGATCCGTCTCCCGCATCGCCCATTCGACCGCCTGTTCCAGCCGCGCGCGGATGGCAGCGGGCGTTGCTACCGGCGCAACCAGCCCCTGCCAGCCGATCGCCACGAAATCAGGCAGCCCTTGCTCCGCCACCGTCGGCACATCGGGCAGAGCGGGCATGCGCTCGCGCCCGGTGGTGGCAATGACGCGCACGCGCCCGGCCTCCACCGCACCGCGGGAGAGGTTGAAGGCATCGATCATGATCTGCACGCGCCCGCCGATCAGGTCCTGCAGCGCCGGCGCGCTGCCGCGATAGGGCACGTGGACGACATCGATATTGGCCTGGCGGCGGAACAGCTCGAAGGCCAGATGCGGCAGCCCGCCTGTGCCGCCCGAGCCCATATTGAGGTGGCCGGGCCGGCTGCGGGCCAGCGCGATGAACTCCTGCACGGTGCGGACCGGCAAATCGGCCGGCAC
>JBIKSZ010000172.1:0-8357 GCA_044348345.1 Roseomonas sp.
CTCCTCCGCGCGGTCGAGGGCGAGTATGATCACATCCGCCTCCACCGCCGCGGCCGGGCCCGCGGCGCCGGCGACGTGGCCGGGCTTCACAGCGCGTTCCGCGCGCGCAGCACGGCCAGCGGTGTGCGCAGCAGCAGCAGCAGGTCGAGCCAGGGCGACCAATGCGCGATGTATTCGAGGTCGCTCTCGACACGCTTCAGCAGCAGCTCCTCATTCGGCGTCGGGCCGCGGAGCCCCCGCACCTGCGCCAGGCCCGTCAGGCCGGGTTTCACGCGGTGCCGCGCAGCATAATTCGCCACCACCTCGTCGAAGCGGCGATGGCCCGCCCGCGTGCCGGGTGCGTGCGGGCGCGGGCCCACCAGGCTCATCTCCCCGCGCAGCACATTCAAGATCTGCGGCAACTCGTCGAGCGAGCTGCGCCGCAGAAGACGCCCGATGCGCGTCACGCGCGGGTCACCCGCCAGCACCTGCCGCGCCGCGTCGTGATCGGCGGCGTCGTCGAACATGGTGCGGAATTTGAAGACCTCGAAGGGGCGATCGTTGAAGCCGATGCGGCGCTGGCGGAACAGCACCGGCCCCGGGCTGTCCAGCCGGATCGCAAGCGCGATCAGCCCCATCGGCACAGCCAGCACCAGCAGCGCCAGCGCCGCGACCAGATAGTCCAGGGCCATCTTCACCGCCCCGCCAGCACCCGAAAGCGGCCGCGCGCAGAGCAGCTGCGGCAGCGCCGGGTGGTCATCGCGCGGCAGGCGCGCGGCCATCATGTCGGGCGCGAGCCGCACCTCGACCGGGAAGGCGCACAACTCGTCGAGCAGGGAGAGGATGCGCTCCTCCATGGACCAGGGGAGCGCGATCACCACCACATCCACCTCGCCGCGGCGGATCATCGCGGCCAGATGCGCCATGCCGCCGAGCAGCACGATGCCCGGCGGGGTGGCGCCGCGGCCCGTGCGTTCATCCACCGCTCCGATCACCTGAAGCCCCGCTGGCTCGCGCCGGAGCGCATCGGCGAGGCGCGCGGCCTGCGGGCCGGTGCCGATGATCACGGTCCGGCGCGCCGCACGCGGCAATTGGCGGACAACCCCGGCCGCGGCGGCACGCACGCCCATCAGCCCCGTCGCGCCCAGCACGGCGAAGGCAGCGATCCAGGCCGCGCCGAGCCGCTCGAGCGCGCCGAAGGCCCAGGCGGCGGCAAGCGTCGCGGCCAGCGCGCCGGCGCCCGCGGCGCCGATCCGCCGCCACTGGCGGCGGAAGTCGAACAGCTGCGCGTGATCATAGGCCGAGGCCAGCAGACCGCCGCCCATCGTCAGCGCGGCCAGCAGGGCGACCACCTTGGCTTCGTTGGCCAGCATGGGCGGCCCGGCGAGGAGGTTGGCGCCAAACCCCGCGCCGGCCAGCGCCAACAGATCGAGCAGCATGACCGCCGCGCCAAGCAGCAGTGGTGGCCAGGGCGGCGGCGGGACGCGAAACGCGTCATTGGCGGGAATGCGCTCGAAGGGTGGCTCCTGCCGCCCGGGGCGCAACGCGGTGACGCCGGCAAGCTCGGCGGCGGGGAAGGGGTGGATCGGGTCGCCGCGGCGCCCGGCCCCGCTGTCGGGGAGGGCGCCGGCCCGGCGCAGATCGGTGTCGGCCTTGGGGGTGGCTGCGCGCATCCGTCTCGGTCAGGTCATCAGGGGTCAGGGGCGCGGGACGCGCCACCGAAAACGTAACGGCGCGACAGCAGAAAGTTCCCCATCATTCCCGCGAGGCTGCCTGCCGCGACGCCGATCACCGGATGCTGTGCGACCAGCGCCACAGTCGCGACAAGCGCGGCATAGGTGCCGTAGTTGAATGCGAAGCCAACCAGGTTGAGCACGACAAAGAGAGCCCATTGCCGGGCCACAGCGCCTTCCCCCTGGCCGCGGAAGGTCCAGGCGCGATTGAGCGCGAAGGTCGCACTCGCCGCCGCGAGATAGGACACCGCCCGCCCGCCATAGAGCCCGAGCCCGAGCGCGAGGCCGGCATAGAGAACCGCCGTGTCCACCAGAAATCCGACGGTGCCGACCACGCCGAAACGGAGGAATTGCAGCAGCGTGCGGCTGCGCTCGCGGCCGATCCAACCCGCGAGCCAGCTGGCGATGGCGTCCGACATGCCTGTCCCCTGTGGCGCCGCAGCATGTGCGCTGCGCGGGCCGGGTCAAACCACGCCCCGGTGACGGAAAGGTGGCAAGCCCGGCCGTCTGGACGCGGCTGGTGCGGCCTGCGAGCCTTGCCCGATCGAAGCACGGAGCGGGACAGGATGCGGGTCGGGCTGGTGGGGCTCGGGCGGATGGGCGCGGCGATGGCCGGGCGGCTCGTCGAGATGGGCGCGGAGGTGGCGGGATTTGATCTCGATCCGGCGCGGGGCGGCTTGCCGCGTCTGGCCGATGTCGCCGCCCCGGTCGTGATCCTCTCCCTGCCGGAGGAGAAGGCGGTCGGCGCCGTGCTCGCCGCGCTGTTGCCGGCGCTGCCGCAGGGCGCGGTGATCGCCGACACCTCCACCCTCTCGCCGCTCGCGGCGCGGGACTTCGCCGCGCGGGCCGCGGCGGCCGGCATCGCCTATCTCGATGCGCCGGTCTCGGGCGGGCCGGCCGGTGCTGCGGCGGGGACGCTGACCGTGATGGCGGGCGGGGAGGCCGCGGCGCTCGACCGCGCGCGGCCGGCGCTGGACCGGATCGCCGCGCGGATCATGCATGTCGGCGCGGCTGGCGCGGGGCAGGTGGCGAAGCTCGTCAACAATCTGCTGGTCGCGACGCATCTCGTCGCCGCCGGGGAGGCGCTGCGCCTCGGCCGGCTGGCGGGGGTAGAGCCGGAGGCGCTGCTGCCAGTGATCAATGCCGCCTCCGGCCGCTCCGCGGCGACCGAGGTGAACCTGCCGCGCTGGGTGCTGCCGGGGGTCGAAAGCGGCTTCACCGCGGGGCTCATGCGCAAGGATGTGCGGCTGGCCATGGAGCTTGCCCAGGCTGTCGGCGCCGCGCCGGAAGCTTGCGCCCGCGCAGCGGCCGTGTGGCGGGATGCGCCGGTCGCTGATGCCGAGGATTTCAACCGCGTCGCCGCGGCGCTGTTGGCGGGAGAGCGCGCATGAGCGGTTTTCGCGCATCGCAGGTCGCGGCAGAGGGCGTCGCGGCGCTGCTTGGCGGGCGTGTCGGCAGCCTGGTGGATGGCAAGATCGTGGAGGGGCAGGGCGCGCCCGTCGCGCTGGAGGACCCCGCGACCGGCACGGCGCTGCTGAGTTATGCTGATGCCGGGGTGGCTGTGGCGCGCACGGCGGCCGCAGGTGCCGCGAAGGCGCAGCGCGCCTGGATCGGACTCAGCCCCGCTGAACGCGGGCGACGACTCTGGGCGTTGGGCGTGCTGATCCGGCGGGAGGCAGAAGCGCTCGCGCGGCTCGAATGCGCCAATACCGGCAAGCCGCTCCGCGACTGCCGCGCCGAGGCCGCCCGCGTGGCCGAGATGGCCGAATACTGGGCGGGCTGGTGCGACAAGATCGAGGGACGGACGATCCCCGTCCCCTCGGGCCACCTTGTCTATGTCAGGCGTGAGCCCTTTGGCGTGGTGCTGGCGATCACGCCCTGGAATGCGCCGCTGTTCACCTGCGGTTGGAACCTGCTGCCGGCGCTGGCGGCGGGCAATGCCGTGGTGCTGAAGCCCTCCGAATACACGCCGCTGACCTCACTCGCCTTCGGGCGGCTGGCGTTGGAGGCCGGCTTGCCGGAGGGGCTGGTGCAGGTCGTCGCCGGGCTCGGTGCGACAAGCGGCGCGGCGCTGTTGGCCGCACCGGAGGTCACGATGGTCACCTTCGTCGGCGGCCCGGCCACGGGCGCGCAGATCGCCGGCGCCTGCGCCGCGCGCACCATCCCCTGCGTGCTGGAACTCGGCGGCAAGAGCGCGAACATCGTCTTCGACGATGCCGATTTGCCGGTCGCGGTGCAGGGCGCGCAGCAGGCGATCTTCGCAGGCTCCGGGCAGAGCTGCGTCGCCGGGTCGCGCCTTCTGGTGCAGCGGCGCATCCATGACCGCTTCGTCGCGCTGCTGGCCGAGGCATCGTCGCGCATCGCGCTCGGTGATCCGCTGGACCCGGCGACCGAGGCGGGGCCGGTCTGCACCGCGCGGCAATTCGCCCATGTCACGGCGCTGATCGCGGCCGGCGCGGGGGAGGGGGCTTCGGTGCTCGCCGCGCCGCGCGCGCCCGCGCTGCCTTCAGGCGGCTTCTGGGTGCCGCCGACGATCCTGGCGGCCGTGACCAATGCCGCGCGCGTGGCACAGGAAGAAATCTTCGGTCCCGTCGTCGCCACCATCCCTTTCGAGGACGAGGCGGAGGCCATCGCGCTGGCCAATGCCAGCAGCTTCGGCCTGGCCGGCGCGGTCTGGACGCGCGATGTCGGCCGGGCGCATCGCGTGGCGGCGTCGGTCCGGGCCGGGACCTTCTGGGTGAATGGCTACCGCACCATCCATGTCAGCGCCCCCTTCGGCGGCTTCGGCGCCTCCGGCCATGGCCGTTCCTCGGGGCAGGAGGCGCTGGCGGCCTACACCCAGGCCAAGGCCGTCTGGGTGGAAACGGCGGCAACGCCCGCCCTCGGCTTCGGCCATCGCCCGGCCGCGGATGGCGGCGGGGCTTGAGCGGAATGGCCGCCGCCCGCTAGCCTCCCCTGGCTTCACGAGGGAGACAGAAGAGAATGCTTCGTCGCGACCTGTTCGCCGGTGCCGCGGGCGCCGCCGCCGCGGCGTCCCTGCCGCGCTTCGCCATCGCGCAGCCCGCGCAGGCGCGCACCATCCGCTACGTGCCCCACGCCAACCCGGGCAATATCGACCCCTTCACCAACACCGCCTTCGTCGCGCGCGACCATGCCTTCCTGGTCTTCGACCAGCTCTATGGCATGGACGAGCAGTTCCGCCCGCAGCCGCAGATGGTGCAGGGCCATGTGGTCGAGAATGACGGGCTGCTCTGGCGCTTCACGCTGCGCGAGAACCTGCGCTTCCACGATGGCACGCCTGTGCGCGGGCGAGACTGCATCTCCTCCATCCGCCGCTGGGGCCGCCGCGACGCCTTCGGCCAGGTGCTGATGGCGCGTGTGGCCGACATGACGGAGGAGAGCGATCGCGTCTTCTCCATCCGGCTCAACAAGGCTTTCCCGAAGATGCTCGAGGCCTTCGCGAAGGTGACGACGAGCTGCCTGTTCGTGATGCCGGAGCGGCTGGCGAATGTGGACCCGTTCCAGAACATCACGGAAGCGGTGGGCAGCGGCCCGTTTCGCTTCATCCAGAACGAATGGGTGCCCGGATCGCGCCTGGCCTATGCGCGCAACGCCGACTACGTGCCGCGGCAGGGCGCGCCCTCCATGACGGCGGGCGGCAAGGTCGCGCATTTCGACCGCGTCGAGTGGCACATCATGTCGGACCAGGCGACGGCGGCGGCGGCGCTGCAATCGGGTGAGATCGACTGGTGGGAACAGCCGACGGCGGACCTCTTCCCACTGTTCATGCGTGGTGCCGCGGCGCGCAACATCACAGTGGATGTGATCAACAATAGCGGGCTGATCGGTATCTTCCGCCCGAACCACGTCACCGCGCCGTTCAACAACCCCGCTGTGCGCCGCGCCGTCCTGACCGCCATCAACCAGATGGACTTCATGACCGCGGTGATCGGCCAGACCGGCATCGAGGGCCGGCCCGACCTCCGGCGGGAGGGGATCGGCTATTTCGCGCCCGAATCCCCCTCCGCCTCTCGCGTCGGGCTCGACCGGCTGCGTAAGAACATCGACGCGGCGCGGGCGGAGCTGCAGGCCGCCGGCGCGATGGGCGCGCGGCTCGTGCTGATGAACGCGACCGACCTTGCCTCCATCAACGCGGCGACGCTGGTCGGCGCCGATCTGTTCCGCCGCATGGGCTTCAATGTCGAGCTGGTCAGCACCGACTGGGGCACCGTCGTCGCCCGCCGTGCCAGCCGCAACCCGCTGGAGCAGGGCGGCTGGAGCGGCTTCTTCACCTTCTGGTCGGGCGTGGACCATTGGAATCCGGCGAGCCACGCCTCGATCCGCGGCCATGGCGAGAATGCCTGGCCGGGCTGGCCGACCATCCCTGCGATGGAAGCCCAGCGCGATGCCTGGTTCGACGCGCCGAACGACGCCGCAGCCCTCGCTGCGACGACGGAGATGCAGCGCATCGCCTTCGACGAAGTGCCCTATGTACCGACCGGCATGTACTACCAGCCGACGGCGTATCGCCGGAACCTGACCGGCATGCTGAAGGGCCAGCCGCCGGTCTTCTGGAACATCCGGCGCACGTGACGCGCGCCTGACGGCGGGGGAGGGGTGTCGCCCTTCCCCCGCCGCCCGGCTTCAGTTCCTGCCGTGCAGCGCTTCCACCTGCGCTGCATGCGCGTCCAGCACCACGCGCCGCTTCACCTTCATCGTCGGCGTCAGCATCCCGTTCTCCACCGTGAAGGCGGGGACGGTCCCTATCCTGCGGATGCGCTCGATGATGGAGAGCTTCGCGTTCACGCGGCTCACCGCCTCCTGCACCTTGGCCTCCATCCCCTCCGCCGGCACGATCAGGGCGACGATGCCGGGCTGGCCTTCGCCCGCGACCACGGCTTGCGCGATCTCGGGCTCGGCCATCAGCAGGGATTCGAGCTTCGCGGGGCTCACCATGTCGCCGCCGAGCGTCTTGATGAAGTCGCGCTTGCGGTCGGTGATGCGGATGCGGCCGGCCTCCATCTCCGCGATGTCGCCGGTGTGCAGCCAGCCATCCTGGATGGCGGCCGCCGTCGCCTCGGGCTGGTTCCAGTAGCCATCCATGACGAGTTCGCCCGCCACGCAGAGCTCGCCATCCGGGTTGATGCGTGCCGCGACGCCGGGCAGCGGGGGGCCGACCGTGTCGCGCCTATTGTCCCAGGGCAGGTTGACGCTGACCACGGGCCCGGCCTCGGTCTGGCCGTAGCCCTGGATCACCGGCAGGCCGAGGGCGAGGAAGAAACCCGAGAGATCGGGGTCGAGCCGCGCCCCGCCCGAGACCATGCAGAGCAGCCGCCCGCCGAAGCGCGCCCGCACCTTGTCGCGCACCAGCCGGTCCAGCACCGCGTCCTGCAGGCGCTCGACCAGGCCAAGCGGCGGGCCGTCCAGCTTGCGCAGGCCGAGCGCCAGCGCCTGGCGGAACAATTTCTCCTTGAGGCCGCCCTCCTTCTCGACGCCCGCGAGGATCCGCGCGCGCAGCACCTCGAACAGGCGGGGCACGGCGGTGACGACGGCGGGGCGGATCTCCTGGAATTCCGCGGCGATGCGGTCGGCGCCGCGCGAATAGACCACCTCCACGCCGAAGCTCGGCAGCAGGAAGCCGCCCACCGTATGCTCGTAGCTGTGCGAGAGCGGCAGGAAGGAGAGGTAGCACGTCCCGTCGAGCTGCAGCCGCTCGGCGAGCTCGGCAACGCCGGCGCGGTTCGCCAGCATGGCCCGGTGCGGCAGCATCACGCCCTTGGGCGCCCCGCCCGTGCCGGAGGTGTAGATCAGGCAGGCCAGCCGCCCGGGCGGGATCTGCTCGGCCTCGGCGCGGAGCAGGCCGAGGTCGCCGCCTGCCGTCTCCAGCTCGGCCCAGGTAATGACGCGGAGGCCCGGGGGCGCGGCGCGCTCCATGCTCACCAGCAGGTCGAGGCCGCCGGCCTCAGCAGCGGCCTTCGCCACCGTCTCGGCCAGGGCAGCGGTGGAGACGATCGCCACCCGCGCGCCGGAATCGCGCAGGATATGGGCGTGGTCGGCAGCCATGTTGGTCGTATAGGTCGGCACCGTCACCGCCCCGATCGCCATCAGCGCCGTGTCGGCGATGAGGAATTCCGGCCGGTTCTCGCTGACCAGCAGCACCCGCTCGCCCGGCCCCACCCCGGCGGCGCGGAGCCCGGCGGCGACGGCGGCGACGCGATGGGCGAATTCCGCCCAGCTCACCTGCCGCCAGGCGCTGTCCTGCCAATGGCGCAGCATGGGCCGCGACTGCCGCTCGGCCGCCAGTTCCAGCATCATCTGCGGCAGACTGGTCCAGCCCACCCGCTTGCCAGTCTCCATCCCCCGATGCTCCCCCTTGATGGGTGACGGCTTGGCCCCGGCCGTCCCGGGGCTATATCCAGGGAGCCACGCCCCCTGACACAAGAGATGCCGTGACGATTTCCCAAGAATTCCGCCTGCCCCTGCTGCGCGACACCGCCCGCCCGGGCGGCTCGGCGCCTGCGGAGGCCCTGCCGGCCTGGGACCTTTCCGACCTCTATACCGGGACGGACGATCCCCGGCTGGAGGCCGACCTGGCCGCGGCCGAGGCCGCGGCGCTGGCCTTCGAATCGGCCCATGCGGGCAAGA
>JBIKSZ010000173.1:0-8350 GCA_044348345.1 Roseomonas sp.
ACGGGTGGCTCGGCGGGCGCGGTGGGCGGGGCAGCGGCGGGCGGGGCCGCCGCCTGCTGAGGCGCCGGGCTGGGCCGAGGCGGCACAGGGGGGCGTGCGGGCTGCGGACGCGCGGGCGCGGGCGCGGCTTCGGCCGGTGCCGGCGGCGGTCGAGGTGTCAGCGCGGGCGGCACAGCCGGCGGCACTGGCTGCGCTTCGGCAAGGATCGGGGGTGGAGGCGGCGGCGGCGCGGGGGCGGCGATGGACGGGGCTGGCGGAATCTCAGGCACAGGCGGCGGCAGCGCCGCCACCGTCGGGGGCGGCGGAACCACCGGCGCGGCCGCTGGTGGCGATGGCGGGCTGTCCGGTGCGGGCGGCGGCGGTGGGGCCGGGGGAGCCGCAGGGGCGCGCGGGGCCGCCAGCTCGGCGCTGTCGGCGGTATCCCCCGCCCCCGCCCGCGTGCTGTCCCAGACCAGCGCCACGCCCTGTTCGCGCAAGGGCACGGGCAGCGGGCGGGTCGCCGCCCAGACCATCGCCGCCAGCGCCAGCCCGTGCACCAGGGCGGAGACCAGCAGGAAGCGGCCGTCGCGCCCAGAAACTGGGACGGCGGCCGGCCTCACAGCACCAGCACGCCCTGGTGCTTGGCCTTGCCCTCTGGCTCGACATGGATGGTGATGAGCGCGGTGCCGAGCTCGGCCTTCAGCGCGGCCTCGATGCGGTCGCAGATCTCATGCGCATCGGAGACGGTCATCGCCGCCGGCACCACCAGGTGGAACTCGACGAAGGTGAAGCGGCCGGAATGGCGCGTGCGGATGTCATGCGCCTCGATCGCACCGGCGGCGTGTTCGGCCACCAGGGCACGGATGCGCGCCAGGCGCTCGGGCGGCACCGCCTCATCCATCAGGCCGCCGACGGAACTGCGCATCAGCGCCCAGCCCGACAGCAGCACATTGCCCGCCGTCAGCGCCGCGAGCAGCGGGTCGAGCCAGAGCAGGCCCGTGAGCGTGACCGCCGCGACGCCCACCAGCACGCCGGCGGAGGTAACGACATCGGCCAGCAAATGGCGCGCATCCGCCAGCAGCGCGGGCGATTGCGCGGCGTGGCCGCGGCGGAACAGCAGCGCCGCCCAGCCGGCATTGATCGCGGTGGCGACGGCAGCGACGGCCAGACCCGTCCAGGCCTGGTCCGGTGCGCGCGGTTCCAGAAAGGCGCCCCAGGCTTCGTTCAGGATCAGGATGGCGGCGGCGATGATCAGCGCGCCTTCGAGCACAGCGGAGAAATACTCCGCCTTCGCGTGCCCATAGGGGTGGTTGGCATCCGGCGGCAGGGCGGACAGGCGAATGGCGACCAGAGCTGCGATGGCGGCCGCGACATTCACCACCGATTCGAGCGCATCGGCGAAGAGCGCGACCGACCCCGTCAGCCACCACGCGCCCGCCTTGAGGGCAAGCACGAGAAGCGCCACGGCGACGGAGGCCGTGGCAGTCGCCTGGACGCCGCCCATGCGCGGGTCAGCCGCCGTGACTCTCCACGAGATCGAGGCGGCGCTCGATCCTGTGGACACGCTCATCGAGGCGGTCGAGCCGACGCGAGACGCTGGCGAGGTTCTCCACCAGCGCGCCAAGGCGGGACTTCACTTCCCGCATGTCGTCCTCCAGCCGCTCCATGCGCTCATCGATCCGGCGCAGGTAGCGGAGGACCAGGCTGTCGGGCTCCTCGGTCATGGCCATCCTGTCGGTCGCCCCCTTCTACCCCGGACCGCCAGCCGGAGGGAACAGCGCGCTTCGACACCCTGCCTTGCCGCTCAGACCGAGAAGTACTTCGCGCGCGGGTGGTGCAGCACGATGGCGCTGGTGGATTGCTCCGGGTGGAGCTGCCATTCGTCGGACAGTTCCACGCCGATGCGCTCGGCCTTCAGAAGCTTCAGCAGACCTTCCTGGTCCTCAAGCCTTGGGCAGGCGGGGTAGCCGAAGGAATAGCGCCCGCCGCGATAGCCCTGCTGCAGCATCTTCTCGATGTCGCGATCATCCTCGGCGGCGAAGCCCCATTCGGCGCGGATGCGCTTGTGGACGTATTCGGCCATCGCTTCCGCCATCTCAACCGACAGGCCGTGCAGATACAGGTAGTCCTGGTAGCGGTTATCCTCGAACCAGTCGCGCGCGATGTCGGATGCCTTCTGGCCGACGGTGACAACCTGCAGGCCGATCACGTCGCGATGGTTCGGGCCTTCGGCGATGTCGCGCACGAAGTCCGCGATGCACTCGCCGTCATCCTTGGGCTGGCGCGGCAGGTTGAAGCGGCAGGCTTCGGTGACGCCGTCCTCCTCGAACAGCACCAACTCGTTGCCCTGGCCGGCGCATTTCCAATAGCCGTAGATCGCCTGCGGCTTGAGGATGTTCTGCTCCTCCGTCAGCGCCAGCATGCGCTTCAGCACGGGACGCAGTTCCTGCTTCGCCCAGCCGAGGAAATCCTCCAGCGACTTGCCGGCCTTCCGGAAGCCCCATTGGAATTGATAGAGGCTGCGCTCGTTGATGAAGGGCACCAGCGCCTTCGGCGCGGCTTCCATCACGCGCGCGCCCCAGAAGGGCACTTGCGGCGTCGTACTCTCCGCCGCGACGCGGCGGCGGCGCGATTGCGCGTAGTTCACATCCACCGGCGCGAAGCCGCGCGGATCGGCGGTGCCGAGCACGCGCTTCTCGTTCTTCGCCTTGCCCTTGCGCTTGGCCTGGAGTGCGGCGAGGTAGTCGTCGAAGCCGTTGCCGACCACCTTGTCCATCAGGTGCAGACCGTCGAAGGCATCGCGCGCATAGGCCACACGCCCACAGGCATAGGCCTTCACGCAATCATCCTCGACATAGTTGCGCGTCAGCGCGGCGCCGCCGAGCAGCACCGGCACATCCACGCCCTGGCGCGACATCTCCTCCAGGTTCTCGCGCATCACCACGGTGGATTTCACCAGCAGGCCGGACATGCCGATGGCGTGTGCCTTGTGTTCCTTTGCCGCGGCGACGATGTCGGCCAGCGGCACCTTGATGCCGAGGTTCACGACCTTGTAGCCGTTATTGGTCAGGATGATGTCGACCAGGTTCTTGCCGATGTCATGCACATCGCCCTTCACCGTGCCGAGCACGATGATGCCCTTCGCCTGGCCTTCCACGCGTTCCATGTGGGGTTCGAGATAGGCGACGGCGGACTTCATGGTTTCGGCGGATTGCAGCACGAAAGGCAGCTGCATCTTGCCCGCGCCGAACAGCTCGCCCACCACCTTCATCCCGTCGAGCAGGATGTCGTTGATGATGCTGAGCGGCGCGATGCCCTTGGCCAGCGCATCCGCCAGTTCGTCGTCGAGCCCCTTGCGGTCGCCGTCGATGATCCGGTCCTTGAGGCGGCCTTCAACCGTCTCGGCGCGCTGCTTCGCGCCGGCATCGGCGGCCTTACGGCCGGCGAACATCTCCAGCACCTTCTGCAGCGGGTCGTAATCCTCGCGCCGGCGGTCGTAGATCAGGTCTTCCATGACCTGCACTTCCTCGGGCGGGATCTGGTGCAGCGGCTTGATCTTGGAGACGTGGACGATCGCGCCCGTCATCCCCGCCTTCACCGCGTGATCCAGGAACACGCTGTTCAGCACGTGGCGCGCGGCAGGGTTCAGGCCAAAGCTGATGTTCGACAGGCCGAGGATGATCTGGATGTCCGGGAACCTCTCCCGGATCATCCGGATGCCTTCCAGCGTCCAGAGCCCGAGCTTGCGGTCATCCTCGTTGCCGGTCGCGATGGTGAAGGTCAGCGGGTCGATCATCAGGTCGGATTGCGGCAGACCGTATTGGTCGCAGGCAAACTCCACCAGGCGCGTCGCGATGCGCAGCTTGTCCTCCGCGGTCTTGGCCATGCCCACTTCGTCGATGGTCAGCGCGATCACCGCGGCACCGAACTTCTTGGCGAGCTTCATGCGGTCATGCGCCGCACCCTCGCCTTCCTCGAAGTTGATCGAGTTGATGATCGCCTTGCCGCCATGCAGCTTCAGCGAGGCCTCGATCACTGGCGTCTCGGTGCTGTCGATCACCAGCGGGCTGTTCACGCTGCTGGTGAAGCGGCGGATCACCTCGCCCATCTCCGCCATCTCGTCGCGGCCGACGAAGGCGGTGCAGACATCAAGGCTGTTGGAGCCTTCGGCCACCTGCTCGCGCGCGATCGCCAGGCACCCGTCCCAGTCATGCGCCGCCTGACGTTCGCGCCAGGCCTTCGATCCATTGGCGTTACAGCGCTCGCCGATCGAGAAGTAGCTGTTCTCCTGCCGCAGCGGCGTCGCGGTGTAGAGGCTGGCGACGGAGGGGATCCAGATGGGCTTGCGCGCAACCGGCGCCGGGCGCGCGGCAGCGCCGCCGAGCTTCCGCAGCAGCGCATCGAGGGCCGCGATATGCGCATCGGTCGTGCCGCAGCAGCCCCCGATCAGGTTCAGCCCGTCTTCCGTGACGAAGCGTTCCATCCAGGTGGCGAGTTCAGACGGCCCAAGCGGGTAATGGGTCTTGCCGTCCACCAGCTCCGGCAGGCCGGCATTGGGCTGCACGCTGATCAGCCCGGGCCAGTTCTTCGACAGCCAGCGCACATGCTCGGCCATTTCCTGCGGGCCGGTGGCGCAGTTGAGGCCGAGCAGCGGCACATCCAGCGCATCCACCACCGCCGCGGCGGCGGAGATATCGGGCCCGACCAGCAGCGTGCCCGTGGTCTCGACCGTGACCTGGACGAAGATGGGGATGTCGGACTTCGCCGCGGCGCGGGCGATCTTCGCGGCGTTCACCGCGGCCTTGATGTAGAGCGTGTCCTGGTTGGTCTCGGTCAGCAGCGCATCTGCGCCGCCCGCGATCAAGCCGCGGCACTGCTCGACAAGCGCGGCTTCCAGCGCGTCATAGGCGATGTTGCCGAGGGAAGGCAGCTTCGTGCCCGGGCCGATATCGCCGATGACGTAGCGGTGGCGGCCATCGGCGAAGCTTTCGGCCGCCTCGCGCGCGATCTCGCAGGCGAGCTTGTTGATCTCGAAGGCGCGGTCTTCCAGCTCGAATTCGCCAAGGGTGACGGGGCTGCCACCAAAGGTGTTGGTCAGCACCATGTCGGCGCCGGCGGCGAAGTAGCTGTGATGGATCTCGCGCACGATGTCGGGGCGCGAGAGGTTCAGCACCTCGGTGCAATTCTCCTTGCCGAGATAGTCGGTCTCGATGTCGAGCGTCATGCCCTGGATGCGCGCGCCGAAGCCGCCGTCGCAGAGCAGCACGCGGTCACGGAGCGCGTCGAGAAGATGCGGGCGAGACATGCGTGAAAACCCTCAGGAAACAGGAAGTGCCAGCTCGGCGGTCTGTCGCCGGGCGGGCCAGAGGCGGACCGCATGCGGTCCGGGAATGGTGGTGGCGGCGGCAAGCGTGCAGCCCGCCGCACCCAGCCAACCGGTCAGTTGCGCATCGTCGAAGCCGGGCCAGCGATGCGCCTGCGCCGCGACCAGCGCCGCGTCGTCATGTGGGGCGAGGTCGGCGATCAGCAACGTGCCGCCCGGGCGCAGCACGCGCGCGGCTTCCGCCAGCGCCGCAGCCGGCTCCTCGGCGTAGTGCAGCACCATCTGCATCGCCACCGCGTCGAAGGACGCATCGGCGAAGGGCAGCCGGTACATATCCGCCTGGCGCACCGTCGCGCGGTCCGCGAGCCCCCGCTCGGCCAGCCGCGCGCGCGCGAGAGCGAGCATGTCGCGGCTCATATCCACGCCGAGCGCGCGTTCGGCGCGCGGCGCAGCCAGTTCCAGGAGCCGGCCCGTGCCGGTGCCGATATCGAGCAGCGCCTCCATCCGCGCCGGCAGCGCATCGAGCAACGCCTGCTCGATCGCGGCCGCCGGCAGGCCCAGCGCGCGCATCTCATCCCAATCCATGCCGTGGCGGCGGAACGCGTCGGAGGCCGCGCGCGCGCGTTCCGCCGCCAGCCGCGCGGCCACGCGCCGGTCGGCGGCCAGCATCGTGTCGTCTTCCGGCAGGCGGGCGAGAATCAGGCGGGCGAGGTCGGCGCGGCCCGGCATCTGGAAATAGGCGTTAGCGCCCTCGGGGATGCGTTCCAGCAGCCCGGCATCCACCAGCAGCTTCAAGTGCCGCGACAGGCGCGGCTGAGACTGGCCGAGCACCGCGCAGAGATCGGTCACGCACAGCGGATGCCGGGCGCAGAGCGCCAGCAACCGAAGGCGCGTCGGCTCCGCGGCCGCGCGCAGCTGCGCGAGAAGGTGTTCCATATTCGCCCCGTCGAACACGGTTGCAAATGGCATAAAGATATCATTATGTCCAGCATATGCCCTGGACGCTCGATGCCCGTATCCCGCTTGTGATCCTGGCCGATCCGGCGGCGCTGCCGGCTGCCCTGGCGGCCGGTGGGCCGGCCGCGCTGCTCGCCGAGGCCTCAGCCTGCGCCAGCCCGCAGGGCGCAGTGGCCGCCGAAAGCTTCACGCCGGCGGGAATGGCCCACCCGGCCGCCTGCACCTGCTGCGCCGGGCGCAGCCCCGCCGCGACGGCACTGGACCGGTTGTTCCAGGCCAGGGTGCGGGGCAGCGTGCCCTGGTTCGAGCGGGTGGTGGTACTGGCCGGCACCAAGGCCGGGCAGGCCGAGATCGCCGCGGCGCTGGCCGAGGATGCGGTGACGGCCGCGCGATTCCGGGCGGGCTGAGTTCCGCCCGGCGCGTCAGGCCAGAGTCGCGCCGCAGGCGCGCGTCAGGCCAAGGTTGTCTCGACCGCCCCGAGCGGGCCGAAATTGGCGCGCAACACGCCCTCCGCCGGCGCCGGCGGCGTGAGCCCGGCCGCGACCAGCAGCGCACCCGCCGGCAAGCCGCCCCAGCGCCGCGCTTCGGCCGCAGCCTCGGCGAAGGCGGCCGCGAGATCGGTCTCCAACTTGCGCGGCCGGCTGCCCTTCGGGCCGAGCGCGACGCTGGCCATACCGGGCGCGAGCGCCTTCCCCTTCCCCGCCACCAGGAGCCCGAGCCGGCCGAGATCGGCGGTCAGCGTCACCTCATCCTCCGGCGCCTCGGTGAAGCGCGTCGCCGACAGGTCGAGGGCCGGGTGCAGCCTGGCGAAGACGGGCTGCGTCGCGGCGTCGGGGTCGAGCGGCTCGGCCAGCACGCCGATCACAGCCGCCGTGGCCAGGGGATGCCGCAGCATGCCGAGCGCGACGATCCGCCCCGCCGGCACCAGCCGCCCTTCCAGCATCGGCCCCGCCAGCGCCGCGGCGCCGGGGCGGCGCAGCAGGCGCAGGCCGCAAGGCGCGATCTGCAACGCGCCGAGCGTCGCCATCGCGATGTCCTGCGCCTCCTCCAGGCTGCGGGGCGCGAGATCCTCCGGCAGGTCAGAGAGCGGATTGCCCGTCTCGACCGCCTCCGACAGCCAGCGCGCGGCGGCGGTCGCGTCGAAGGCCGCCATCAGTTCAGCGGCGGAAGGCTGATTTCCTCCACCTCCTGGAAGCCGCCGACGGGCGGGCTGTCGATCAAGGCCGCGCTACCGGGATCGGCCGGCGCATGGCTGTACAACAGCTCCGGCAGCCAGGTGACGAGGCCGGGGAAGACGTAGACCATGATCATGCAGAAGATGACGATGTAGATGAAGGGCATGCAGCCCTTGAAGATGTCCTCGAGCTTCACGTGCGGCGGCGCGACGCCCTTCAGGTAAAAGGCGGCCATCGCGACCGGCGGGCTCAGGAAGCTGGTCTGCAGGTTCAGCGCGATCAGGATGCCGAAGAAGATCGGGCTCACGCCGAAATCATCCAGCAGCGGCAGGAAGATCGGCACGAAGATCACGATGATCTCCGTCCATTCCAGCGGCCAGCCCAGGATGAAGATGATGACCTGCGCCAGCAGCAGGAAGGTGAAGGTGTTGAGCGGCAGCGACTTGACGAATTCCTCCACCAAGGACTGGCCGCCGAGGTAGCCGAAGACGGAGGAGAAGATGTAGCTGCCCACGAACAGCCAGCAGACCATCGCGGAGGTGCGCGCGGTGAGGAACACGCTCTCCTTCAGCTTCTGCCAGGTGAAGGCGCGATAGACGATGGCCAGCAGGATCGAGCCGAGCGAGCCGACCGCCGCCGCTTCCGACGGCGTGGCCAACCCCATGATGATGGAGCCGAGCACGGAGGCGATCAGCAGCGCCAGCGGCAGGAAGGACGTCGCGAGCGCCCAGAGGATCTTGAGCGCCGGCACGTTGCGTTCTTCTGGCGGCAGGCGCGGCGCCATCTCGGGGCGGATGATGCCGATGGCGATGGCGTAGATGATGTAGAGCATCGCCAGCGTCACGCCGGGGATGAAGGCCGCTGCATACAACTGCACGACCGAGACGCCCGCGGTTGCGCCATAGAGGATCAGCAT
>JBIKSZ010000022.1:0-23863 GCA_044348345.1 Roseomonas sp.
ACGCGATAGCCCTCCGCGCGCAGTGCCTTGCAGGCCTGGGCGCCGGAATAGTCGAACTCGCAGGCCTGGCCGATGACGATCGGGCCCGCGCCGATGATGAGGATCGAGCTGATATCGGTGCGCTTCGGCATGTCAGGCTCCGGTCGAATTCTGGCGACGCGCAGACACAATCAGCGCGGGCAGGATGAGAAGATGGGGAATGCCCCAGAAGGCGAGCGCCCAGACCATGGCGTCACCCATCAGCAGCGTCGTCACGCCATGCACGGTCGCTGACAGCGCAAAGGCGGTCAGTGCCGCGCGCATCGGCGGGAAAATCTTGCGCAGCGCATTGGCGACGAGGAACAGCACCAGGCCGGAATAGGCCAGCGCGAAAAGGCCGACGGCGATGTCCATCAGGCGCGCGCCTCCGTCGCCAGCTTCACCGCGAGCAGCGCGAGCGCAGCCCCCAGCACCCAGCGCTGCACCGCCATCCAGAAGGGCTTTGTGGACAGGAACTTCGCCGTGCCCGCAGCGCCCCGCACCAGCACCGCATCCCAGGCCGTGCAGACGATGATCTGCGTGAGGCCAAGGATCATGGCCTGGGCCAATAGCGATCCGCGCTCGGGGTCGAGGAAGGGCGGCAGCACGGCCATGTAGAACAGCGCGACCTTCGGGTTCAGCGCGGCGGTCGCGAAGCCGACGCCGAACAGCCGCGCGGCCGGTTCCCGCGGCAGGGCGCGCGGCGCGAATAGCGGCTGCCCGCCGGGGCGCACGCATTGCCAGGCGAGGAAGGCGAGATAGGCCGCGCCACCCAGCCGCAGCACATCCCAGGCATAGGGAATGGCCATCAGCGCCGCCGTGATGCCCGCGACGGCGCAGATCATGATCGCCAGCGAGCCGAACTGGCAGCCCGCCAGCGAGATCATCCCCGCAGCCGTCCCCTGCGCCAGCGAACGCGAGACGAGATAGAGCATGTTCGGCCCCGGCGTGACCGCCAGGCCGAGCGAGAGCGCGGCGAAGACCAGCAATGTCTCGGCGCTCGGCATGGTCTCAGCCCAGCGTCGAGAAGCCGCCATCCACCGGGATGGCGGCGCCGGTGACGAAAGCCGCCGCGTCGGAGGCGAGGAAGGCCGCGATGCCCGCGAAGTCGGACGGGTCGCCCCAGCGCTTCGCCGGCGTGCGCGCCAGCACGCTGTCATGCAGCGTCGGCACATCCACGCGCGCGCGGCGCGTCAGCGCGGTGTCGATCCAGCCCGGCAGGATGGCGTTCGCCGTGATGCCATCCGCGGCCCAGGCGGCCGCGAGCGACTTGGTGTACTGCACGATCGCGCCCTTGCTCGCGCCATAGGCCGGCGAGAAGGGCACGCCGAACAGCGACAGCATCGAGCCGATATTGATCACCCGCCCATGGCCGGACGCCTTCAGCGCCGGATGCGCGGCGCGCGTCAGGCGCATCACGCTGGTGAGGTTGGTGTCGAGCACGGTTGCCCATTCCTCGTCGGTGACGAGCTCGGGGCGCTTGCGGATGTTGGTGCCCGCATTGTTGACCAGGATGTCGAGCCGCCCGGCGATGGCCTGCACCTCCGCCAGGAGCTTTTCGGCCGCGCCCGGGGCGAGCATGTCCGCCTGGATCGCCGCCGCATCGCCGCCGAGTTCCGCGACGGCCGCTGCGTTCTTCGCCACGTCGCGCCCGGCGATGATCACCCGCGCGCCACAGGCCGCGAGCCCGCGCGCCATGCCGAGCCCGATGCCGCCATTGCCACCGGTGACGAGGGCCACGCGGCCGGAGAGGTCGAAGAGGGCCATGTTCAGGCCGCCTTCTTCGTCTCGATCAGCTCCACGAAGCGCTGGAACAGATAATGGCTGTCGGTCGGGCCGGGCGAGGCTTCCGGGTGATACTGCACGGAGAAGGCCGGCAGCTTGGCGCTGGCGATGCCCTCATTCGAGCCGTCGAACAGGCTGCGATGCGTCACCGTCACGCCATCGGGCAGGGACGTCTCATCCACCGCGAAGCCGTGGTTCTGGGACGTGATCTCGACGCGGCCGGTCCGAAGGTCCTTCACCGGCTGGTTCGCGCCGCGATGGCCGCGCTCGAGCTTGTAGGTCTTCGCACCCAGCGCCAGCGCCAGCAGCTGGTGGCCGAGGCAAATCCCGAACACCGGCACGCCGGTGTCCAGCACGGCGCGGATGGTGGCCACCGCATAGGTGCCGGTCGCCGCCGGGTCGCCCGGGCCGTTCGAGAGGAACACGCCATCCGGCTTGTGGCGCAGGATGTCGTCGGCGGTCGCGGTCGCGGGCACCACCGTCACCTCGCAGCCGGCAGCGGCGAGGCAGCGGAGGATGTTGCGCTTGGCGCCGAAATCCATGGCGACGACGCGGTGCTTCGGCGCGGCTTGCGCGCCATAGCCGGCACCGAGCGTCCAGGTCGTCTCGGTCCAGGCGTAGCTCTGGCGGGTCGTGACCTCCTTGGCGAGGTCCATGCCCTCGAGCCCCGGCCAGGCCTGCGCCTGCTTCTGCAGGGCGGCGAGGTCGAACTTGCCGTCGGCCCGCACGCAGAGCACGCCATTCGGCGCGCCGCCATCGCGGATGCGCGCGGTCAGCGCGCGGGTGTCGATGCCGCAGATGCCCGGCACGCCATGCGACTTCAGCCAGGCATCAAGGTGCCGCGTGGCGCGCCAGTTGGAGGGCTCGGTCACGTCCTGCTTGACGATGAGCCCGCGGGAGACGGGGGTGGTCGCCTCGATATCCTCGGGGTTGGCGCCGACATTCCCGATATGGGGGAAGGTGAAGCAGATGGTCTGGCCGGCATAGGAGGGGTCGGTCAGCACCTCCTGGTAGCCGGTCATGGAGGTGTTGAAGCAGATCTCGGCCACCGTGGTGGCCTCGGCGCCGAAGCCGCGGCCCCAGAAGACGGCGCCGTCGGCGAGGACGAGGACGGCAGTCGCGCCCTCCGGGGTGGTGGTGTCGGTCACGGGGGTCTCCGTGCGGGGCTTGGCCATGGGCAGGTCGTCGAGGGCAAGGCCGGTGGCGGCGATCACCGACGGCCAATGCTTGGCGGGGATGGCCTTGGCCTGGCGCCATTTCCGCACCGCCTCGGTGCCGATGCCGAGGCGCGCGGCGGCGGCCTCGGGGCCGCCCAGCAGGGCGACGATATCCTCGACGGTTCGCATGGGGGGGCTTATGTGGGAAAAAACTTCCCAGGTCCAGCGCGGGATGAGGTTGGGAAAAGAATTCCCGGGCTTGAGCCCACCTCCCCCTCAGGGGGGTCTCAGCCGGTCATAAACGGGGCGCAGCAGGAAGGGGCTCAGGAAGAGCGGGAACTGGCACAGCGCGAAGAACAGCAGGATGCCCGGCTCCGTCGCCGCCGGCAGCACCGCCAGATACAGCGCCATGTTCCGGTTGCCCGACAGCAGCCCCGCCGCCAGCGCCACGCTCCGCCCGGCCGGCAGCATGGCCAGCGCGGTCAGCGCGTTCAGCCCGAAATTGCCGAGGAAGGCCAGCGCGATGCCGCCCAGCACCCAGGCCGGTTCGGCCAGCAGCTTGGCCTGCATGCCGTCCATCACGCCGATGCCATACATGACCAGCAGCAGCACCACCGTACCGTCGATGCGCCCCGACCAGGCGCCGAGGGTGGGGGCGGCGACCAGCCGCCGGATCACCAGCGAGGCCAGCAGCGGCAGCCCGACGATGAGCGCGAGCCGCCCCATCAGCGCCCAGAGCGAGATGGCCAGATCAATGCCGAGCAGCCCGAGCGCCAGTGGCGGCGCCGTGAAAGGCACCAGCAGCGTCGAGACCACCGCGACCACCAGCGAGACCGAGGCATCGAGCCCGACCAGCCGCGCAAAAGCCGGGGAGGAGGTGGCCGCGCAGCCTGTCGCCATGATCACCACCGCGGCACCAAGTGGCCCATCCAGCCCCATGGCGCGCACGATCGCATAGACAATCAGCGGGCAGGCGATCAGCAGCCAGGCCAGCAGGGCGGCCACCAGCAGCGGTCGGCGGAGATAGGCCAGCACCTGCTTCAGGTCGATGCGCAGCAGCACCAGCGTCATCAGCCCGGCGACCGTGATGGTCAGCGTGTCGCGCAGCATCGCGGCCAGCGGCGGCAGCGCAAGGCCGACGAAGATGCAGCCCGCCAGCAGCACGCCGCCGCGCCGGGCCATCCATTCCAGAAGCGCTGTGATCGGGCCCAAGGGTGTGTGCCAGGGGTTTGTGAAGCCGGCTCGGCGGTTGGAGACGTTCGACCTGTGTTCTATATCCCGGCTTGTGCCCCGTCACCTGCTTCCGATTCCCGTGCTGCTCGCGCTGCTGGCGGCAACGCCCGCCATCGCCACCTGCACCGATCCGGCGGCGCCGGAGGTCGCGTGGCGGCGCTGCCTGCTGGATGAGCGCGACCTCTCGGGGGCGGACCTGACCCGCGCGCACATGCGCGACAGCTCCTTCCAGCGCACGCGGCTCGTCGGCGCGAAGCTTGTGGGCGCGGATGCCTTCAGCGCGCGCTTCGTCTCCGCCGATCTCAGCGGCGCCGATTTGACGGAAGCGACGCTGCGGGAGGCGGATTTCACGCGCACGCTGTTGCGCGGCGCGACGCTCACCCGCGCCGATCTGCGCCGCGCGCGCTTCTTCCGGGCCGACCTGACGGGGGCGGATCTGACGGGGGCTGATCTGAACGGTGCCGATTTCTCCGGCGCCATCCTCGACGGCGCGCGCTGGACCGACGGCCAGCGCATCTGCGCTGCCGGCAGCGTGGGGACGTGCCAATAGTGAGTGAGTATCTTGCGACGCTGAATCCGGAACAGCGCGAGGCTGTCGAGACGCTCGATGGCCCGCTGCTCGTGCTGGCCGGCGCCGGCACCGGCAAGACGCGCGTGCTGACCACGCGCTTCGCGCATATCCTGATGAGCGGCCGCGCGCGGCCCTGGGACGTGCTGGCCGTCACCTTCACCAACAAGGCCGCGCGCGAGATGCGCGAACGTGTCGCGCATATCATTGGCCGCCCCGTGGAGGGGCTTTGGCTCGGCACCTTCCATGCGCTCTGCGCGCGCATGCTGCGCCGGCATGCGGGGCTGGTGGGGCTGACATCGTCCTTCACTATCCTCGATGCCGACGATCAGCTGCGTCTGCTGAAGCAGGTGATGGAGGCGGGTGGCCTCGATCTCAAGCGCTGGCCGCCGCAGGGGATGATGGCGATCATCCAGCGCTGGAAGGATCGCGGATTGACGCCGGCGCGCGTCACGCCGGCCGAGGATACCGACTTCGCCGCCAATCGCGGCCGCGCCATCTATGAGGCGTACCAGACCCGCCTCAGGGAGCTGAACGCGGCGGATTTCGGCGATTTGCTGCTGCACATGACGGAGATTCTGCGCACGCAGCCGGAGGTGCTGGCCGAGTACCATCGCAGCTTCCGCTACATCCTGGTGGATGAGTACCAGGACACCAACCTTGTGCAGTATCTGTGGCTGCGGCTGCTGGCGCAGCGCCCCGCGCCGCAACCGCAGAACATCTGCTGCGTCGGCGACGACGACCAGTCCATCTATTCCTGGCGCGGTGCGGAGATCGAGAACATCCTCCGCTTCGAGAAGGATTTTTCTGGCGCACGGGTCGTGCGTCTGGAGGCGAATTACCGCTCGACGCGCCCGATCCTCGGCGCGGCCGCGGGGCTGATCGCGCGCAACAGCGGGCGGCTCGGCAAGACGCTGCGCCCGGGGCGCCAGGATGCGGATGGGGAAAAGGTGCGCGTCGTCTCGCTCTGGGACAGCGAGGAAGAAGCGCGCATGGTCGGCGAGCGGATCGAGGCGGCGCGGCGATCGGGCCACCGTCTGTCCGAGATCGCGATCCTGATTCGCGCCGGCTTCCAGACGCGCAGCTTCGAGGAACGGCTGATCGTGCTCGGCCTGCCTTACAAGGTGGTGGGCGGGCTGAAATTCTACGAACGGCAGGAAATCCGCGACGCGCTGGCGTATCTCCGCATCCTGCACCAGCCAGCGGATGACCTGGCGTTTGAGCGGATCGTGAACACGCCGAAGCGGGGGCTTGGCGATAGCGGCCTGCGCGCACTGCACGAGCTGGCGCGGCGCGAGCAGGTTCCGCTGCACGACGCGGCCTTGCGCATCGTGGAGGGCGATGCGCTGAAGCCGAAGCCGCGCGCCGCCATCCGCGATCTGATGCAGGGCTTCGTCCGCTGGCGGCAGGTGAATGAGAAGGACGGCCATGTCGTCGCCGCCGCGACGGTGCTGGAGGAGAGCGGCTACACCGCCATGTGGCAGGAAGAAGCCACGCTGAAGAAGAACATCGAGGCGCAGGGACGGCTCGACAATTTGAAGGAGCTGTTGCGCGCGATGGGCGAGTTCGCCTCGCTCGCCGGCTTCCTCGATCACGTCGCGCTGGTGATGGAGAATGACGAGAACGCCGAGGCCGACCGCGTGCAGGTGATGACGCTGCATGGCGCGAAGGGGCTGGAGTTCGACACGGTCTTCCTGCCGGGCTGGGAGGAAGGGCTGTTCCCGTCCCAGCGGAGCATGGATGAGGGTGGAGAGAAGGCGCTCGAGGAAGAGCGGCGGCTCGCCTATGTCGGCATCACGCGGGCGCGTAAGCGCGCGGTGATCAGCCATGCGGCGAACCGGCGCATCTATGGCAATTGGACCTCCGCTATCCCCTCGCGCTTCCTGGATGAGTTGCCGGAGGAGATGGTGACGCGCGAAGGCGGCGCGGCGCGGGCGCGTCACGACACGCCTTCCGTCTTCGGGATGGGCGGGCTGCAGGCGCGCCGCCCGACGCGGGTGATCGAAGCCGGCGCGTGGGAGGTGAAGGAGCGCCCGGCGCAGAATGCCAGCTTCCAGCGCGGAGATCGTGTGTTCCACGAGAAGTTCGGCTACGGGACGGTCACGGCGGTGGATGACGACCGCTGCGAGGTCGCCTTCGAGAAATCTGACACGAAGCGCGTGCTCGACCGCTTCCTGAAGCCTGCCAGCGAGGCCTGATGCCGCGAGACGCCTATTCCACCGGCAAGCGCGACCGGCGCGCCGATCCGCTCGAATCCCTCTGGCTGGATGGGCTGCCAGAGGAGGCGGTGCCGGCCTTCGAGGCTGCCTTCCTCACCACCTGCCGGTCCGTTGCGCTGTTCCGCGACGAGGCCACCGACACCTGGCGTGTCGAGGGCGTGCGCCCGCAGGGCGCGGGCGACGAGGAATTGTCGGGTGCGCTCGCGCTGGCGGCGATGGTCACGGGCGTGGATGCCGCGCTGCAAGCGGCACCGGTGGAGGCCGAAGGCTGGCTTGCGCGCACCGTGCAGGCCTTTGGCGAGCAGGAGATCGGCGGCGATTTCCTGATCCGCCCGACGCATGTGCCGCCGCGCCGCATCTATGGCCGCACCGTGCTGACGCTGGATGCGGGGATTGCCTTCGGGTCGGGGGAGCATGCCTCGACGCGCGGCTGCCTGATGGCCTTTGCCCGTGCGGCGAAGGATCGGCGGAAGATGGGGCGGGTGCTGGATCTCGGTTCGGGGTCGGGGATTCTCGCCATGGCCGCGGCGAAGCGGCGGCGGCGGAAGGTTCTCGCGACCGATATCGAGCCCTGGAGCGTGCGCGTGGCGGAGCAGAATGCGCGCATGAACCAGGTTGGGGCGCTGGTGCGCGCGCGGCTGGCCGATGGCTGGGCGGAGCGGCATGTGCGCGCGGGCCGGCCCTATGAGCTGATCTTCGCGAATATCCTGGCGCGGCCCTTATGCGCCATGGCGAAGCATCTGGCGGCCGGTCTGGCGCCGGGCGGCACGGCGATTCTGGCCGGCTTGCTCGGGACGCAGGCGCGGATGGTGCTCTCCGCCCATCGCCGCCACGGCCTGCGGCTGGAGCGCGCCTTGCCGGTGGGCCCCTGGACCACCCTCGTCCTCCGTAAGGCCGGCTAGGCCCCCCACCAAAGTCTTCCGCCCCCCGGTGCCCTGTCGTGGCTTTGCCACGACAGGCGGAACGGCCTTCGCAGCATCAGCGCCAATCCGGGGCCCCCGCGGCAACGCGGAGCGTTGTCGTGGGGGAAAAAAGAACGGGCCGGCGCCGGGGGGCGCCGGCCCGTGCGTCCGCAGGGTCCGGGAGGAGGGGGGGTATGGCCCCCGCGGAGTGATCGTCAGGCGGCGCGCCAGCCCTTCTGGGCTTCGGCCGCATTGGCGTTGGCCGGGGCCGGCAGGCGGAAATCCGGCTCAAAGAC
Organism: Roseomonas sp.; assembly: GCA_044348345.1. GTDB lineage: Bacteria > Pseudomonadota > Alphaproteobacteria > Acetobacterales > Acetobacteraceae > Falsiroseomonas. The sequence continues at coordinate 8,179 of JBIKSZ010000022.1, forward strand.
GCGGGTGATGTCGCCGCGGTCGATGCCGATATCGGCCAGTTCCCGGTCGCTCAGGCGACGCAGCTTCTCATAGGTGGCGCGGCGCTCCGGCCAGGTGGCCAGGGTGGTGCCGATGACGGCCAGCGCCTGCCCGACCACGCCGAGGAAGCTCCGCGGGGACCCCGTCTGGGTCTCGGCCTGGGCCTGGGTGGCGGCGGGGAACAGCCCGATCTGTTCCTGGGTCTGGCGGGGGTTCATGATGCTCTCAATCTGTTGCGGTGTGGCCCGGTCCGGCCCCGATGGCCGGCCTTTTGCTGCACTGCGCAAAAACAAGATAAGCGCGGTGATCCCTGGGTTGTTGCGCTGAGCTTATGATGGAGACATGCGATGAGCGCATGCCTCATTGTGGACATATGCGTCGGAATTGAGGCTTCGGTACCACATCCCATGACCGATCCCACCCCTGCTTCTGCTGCCCGCCTCGCCGCGCTGCGCGCCGCGATCGCCAGCCTCGGCCTCGACGGCCTGCTCGTCCCGCGTGGCGACGCCTTCCTCGGCGAATACGTCCCCCCTTCGAATGAACGGCTGGCCTGGCTCACCGGCTTCACCGGCAGTGCCGGGATGGCGCTGGTGCTGGCGGATCAGGCGCTGCTCTTCGTGGATGGCCGCTACACCACCCAGGCGGAGCGGGAGGCCGACCCCGCGCTCTGGACGCTGCGCCACCTGATCGAGCAGCCCCCCGCCGAGGTGCTGAAGGCGCGGCCGGCCGGCTTGCGCATCGGCTACGACCCCTGGCTGCACACCGAGCCTGCCATCGCGCGGCTCGCGGCCGCGGGGGCGGAGATGGTGGCGCTCGACACCAATCCGCTCGACGCGGTCTGGACCGACCGCCCCGCCCCGCCCGCCGGCCCGGCCATACCGCATCCGGTCGGCTTCGCCGGTGTCGAGGCAGCGGCGAAGCGGGACGCCGCAGCGGCGGAGCTCCGCGCCGCCGGAGAGGCCGCGGCGGTGCTGGCCGATCCGCATTCCGTCGCCTGGCTGCTGAACATCCGCGGCACGGATCTGGCGCATACGCCGCTCACGCTGGCGCAGGCATTGCTGCGGGCGGATGGCGCGGTCGAGCTGTTCCTCGACCCCGCGCGCGCCGATGCCGATCTCCGTGCGCATCTGGGCCAGGCGGTCACGCTGCGGCCGCCGGCGGAGCTCGGCGCTGCACTGGATAAGCTGGCGGGGCAGCGCGTGCGGCTGGATGCGGATCTGACGCCGGCCTGGATCGCGCGGCGGCTGCGCGCCGCGGGGGCGGAGATCGTGGCGGGCGAGGATCCCTGCCGCCTGCCGCGCGCCTGCAAGAACCCGACCGAGCAGGGTGGCGCGCGCGCCGCGCATCGGCGCGATGCGGTGGCGCTGGCACGCTTCCTGGCCTGGTTTGCTGCCGTGCCGCGCGATGCGCAGCTGACGGAGATGTCGGCAGCGGCGCGGCTGCTGGCGCTGCGCGCGGAGGGTACGCACTTCGTCGCCGAAAGCTTCCCGGCCATCGCGGGCGCGGGCGAACATGGCGCGATCGTGCATTACCGCGCGACGCCGGCGACCGACCGCGGCATTCGCGCTGCGGAAGTGTTTCTGCTGGATTCCGGCGCGCAGTATCGCGACGGCACCACGGATGTGACGCGCACGCTCTGGACCGGCCCGGGTGAGGCGTCGCGTGAGATCCGCGAACGCGCGACACGCGTGCTGCAAGGCCATCTGGCGCTGGCCGCGACGCGCTTTCCCGAAGGTGTCGCGGGGCCGCATCTGGATGCGATCGCGCGCCGCGCGCTGTGGCAGGCGGGGCTCGATTACGATCACGGCACCGGGCACGGCATCGGCAGTTTTCTGTCGGTGCATGAAGGCCCGGCGGGGATCAGCCGCGCGGCGAAGCCGGTGCCGCTGCGGGCAGGCATGATCCTGTCCGACGAGCCGGGCTTCTACGAGCCGGGCGGCTACGGCATCCGCATCGAGAATCTGCTGCTGGTCCGCCCCGCCCCGCCGCTGCCGGGCGCGCGCAAAGCCTTCCTCGAGTTCGAGGTGCTGACGCTCGCGCCCTATGACCGCGCGCTGATCGAGGTGGCGCTGCTCTCGCCGGCGGAACGCGCGCAGGTGGATGCCTATCACGCGCGCGTGCTGGCCGAGATCGGGCCGCTGCTGGACGCGCCAACGCGCGATTGGCTCGCACGGGCCTGCGCGCCGTTGTGAGGTCATCGGGCGGACTTGCGTCCTAGGACGCGGCCGAAATGCCCGGCTGGCGCCGGGTGGGGCGGGGTGGTTTATGCTGTGGCCATGACCCTGCCCGATCTCGACCTCACTGCGCTGGATGGCTCGCCGCGGCGGCTGTCCGATTTCGCCCGCCAGGCGCTGCTGGTGGTGAATGTCGCCAGCCGCTGCGGCTTCACGCCGCAATATGCAGGGCTGGAGGCGCTGCACCGCCGCTTCGCCCCGCGCGGCTTCGCGGTGCTGGGCTTTCCCTGCAACCAGTTCGCGGGCCAGGAGCCGGGCGATGCCGCCGAGATCGGCGCCTTCTGCAGCACGACCTATGACGTGACCTTTCCGCTGTTCGCGAAGGTGGAGGTGAACGGCCCCGCTGCGCATCCGCTGTTCCGCCACCTGAAGTCGGCCGCGCCCGGCCTGCTGGGGTCTGAGGCGATCAAGTGGAACTTCACGAAGTTCCTGCTGGACCGCGCGGGCCGCGTGGTGCGGCGCTACGCGCCGACGACCAAGCCGGAGGCGATTGCGAAGGATGTGGAGGGGGTGTTGGGCGGCTGAGAGGGCCGCCGCCACCTGGGGTCCGCCGGCCGCCTTGGGGCTGTGGCGGAATGAAAATAGTTGCATTTATGTATTAAATAATAGGATAATTTGCGCATCGCGCGTTGGCGCGCGGGAGGGCGCAGGAGCATGAATGTTTGGCGCGGCGTGGTCGGGGCGTTCCTCTGCCTGGCCGCATCGGCCGTTGTTGCGGCTGTGGTCTTGGCGTTCATCTATCTGCCGCGTTTGCTGCCTCACCCACCCACACCGCAGGCCGACGCTTTCAACCGCGTCGACACCATCACAGTCGTCCTGACGGCCGTGACTGTCATTCTTGCTGCACTCGCCATCGTGGTCACCCTTGTCGGCGTGATCGGCTATCTCCAGATCAAGAAAGGCGCGGAAAAAGTTGCGATAGTGGCGGCGGAACGTGTCGCCAGGGACACTGCGGGGCCGGTCGCAACGCGCGAAGCCGAACGACTGATCGCGGCGTTGGAACCTGGAACGACGAGTGCCGATGCCGACGCGATTGCCGGGTCACAGGCGAATGGAGGGCGCAATGCTGGCTAGTGCCGAGGCTGCGACGCCGATCGAGATCGTCAGCCGGTTCCTTGATTCCGCCCCCGTCGATCTTGAGGCGATGGCGGAGGCGTTGGGCCTCGACGTCAGGTACGACGCTGCGATGCCTGCTGACGTGTCCGGCAGCATCCGGCGCGTAGGTGAGCGTTTCCGGGTCGAGATCAACGGCCAGCACAGCAAGGCGCGTCAGCGCTTTACGCTGGCGCATGAAATCGCCCACTACGTCCTGCATCGCGATCTCATCGGCGATGGCATCACGGATAATGCCCTGTATCGCAGCCGGCTGAGCAATGATCTGGAAACCCAGGCCAACCGCTTCGCCGTGGAAATCCTCATGCCTGCCCGGGTGCTTCGGCCGCTCTATCTGCGCGATGGTGTGCGTGATCTGGTAAGCCTTACGAGCCGATTTGGCGCTTCGGATGCGGCGATGCGAATCCGGCTGAAGAGCCTTGGGCTGGCGCCCTGACCTTCTGACGATGAGTGTTCCCCGCGCGCCCTGAGGTCACGCGCTCAGCCGTTCGGCACGGCTCCCTGCTGGCCGGCGCGGGCTCTCGCTGGCGGCGGTCACGGACGCGGCAGGGCGTTCAGCCTCGACCGTGGAACTGCGCACGATGCGCACCAGCAATCCGCGCAACTCCGCCACGCTCCCCTGCGCGGCATCGGCCGCGCTGCGCATCGCGCTGGCATCCTCGCCGGAACGCCGCGCTTCCTCCGCCACCGTCGCGATCCGCGCTTCCACATCGCGCACCGAGGTCGCGGCGCCGGCGACCGCCCGTGCAATCTCCCGCGTCGCGGCGCTTTGCTGCCCGATCGCCTCGGCGATCGCGCCGGTGACGCGGTCCACACCATCCACCGCATCCGAAATCCCGCGCACGGCGGCCACGGCATCGCGCGTCGCCGCCTCGATCAGCGCGATCTGGCGGCTGATATCCTCGGTCCGCTGGGCGCTTTGCGTCGCCAGGGTCTTCACCTCGCCCGCCACCACGGCGAAGCCCTTGCCGGCCTCTCCCGCGCGCGCCGCCTCGATCGTGGCGTTCAGCGCCAGCAGGTTGGTCTGCCCGGCGATTTCCGAAATCAGGCGCGCCACCTCCCCGATGCGGCCGACCGTCTCCTGCAAGCCGCGGATGGCGGCGACGCCGGTCTCGACGCCGGACACGGCGTTGCGGGACGCGCCGGCGGCAGCGTTGATCTGGCCGGCGACCGAATCGATGGTGGCGGCCATTTCCTCGGTGGCGGCGGCCACCGTCTCGGTCGCCTGCAGCGCCTGCGCTGCGGCGTCGGCCACGGCCTCGCTCTGCGACGACACGCGAGAGGCGCTGGCGTCCAGCCGGCTGGCCGCCTCGGTGACGCCATCCATGCGCTGGCCGACAGAGCCGACCGCCAGGGAGGTTTCGGTTTCCACCCGGTCTGCCATGCGCTGCAGCACATCGCTGCGGGCGGCAGCCTCCGCGGCGCGGGCGGCCTGGGCCGCGGCTTCTTCCGCCTTGGCGCGGGCGCCATGTTCGGACAGGGCGGAGACGGCGCGGGCCAGGCGGCCGATCTCGTCACGGCGCTGGCCGAGAGCGGTGGCGGCGGCGGCCTCGGCCTGGATGGTGCCCTGTGCCAGGCGCTCTGCCACGCCAGTCAGGCGGCCGAGCGGGCGGGCCACGCCGCGGGTGAGCAACAGGACCGCGGCCAAGGTGGCCAGCGCCGCCGCGCCCAGCAAGGCGAGCCAGGTGACGACCAGCGTGGCCTCGGCCTTGCTGCGCGCGTCCTGCGCGAGGAGGGCCTGGGTGGCCACATTCGCATCCACCTGGTCGCGCAACGTGTCGCGCAGCTTGTCCACGACGGGATCCACCTGGTGGCGGATGATGTCCACCGCGCGGCTGCGCTGGCCGGCCGCCAGCGCATCGCGCACCGCAGCCGCGGCGCGTTCCAGCTCCGCATGGCGGGTGCGATTCATCTGGGCGACGGCGCGCTGGCCAGGATCGCCGGCCTCGAACTGTCCATTGCGGGTGTGGAAGTTGCGGATCTCGGCCTCCACCTCGCGCCACAGGGCGAGCTGGGCGGCGGGGTCGTCGGCTTCGATCACCATGCGGTTCAAGTGCCGGGCCACCATCTGGAAGTGCCGCTGCGCACGCGCCAGCGCCGTGTAGCCGGGGGAGAGTTCTTCCGCGATCACGCGGTAGGCCTCGTTCAATTCCTGCGTCGAGCGGGTCTTGCCGAGCGCCGAGGCAAAGAGCGCGATCGCCAAGACACCAAGAACAATCCAGGCGCGGGCGGTGATGGATAGATCCTTACTCAACCACATGGCGTACCAGCACCCTGTTCCGATGTCCTGACGACAAGATTATCAGTGCCTGCTTTCTGAGCTGTTACCTGCGCCTGCCGGGCCGCCATGGTGCGGCCGGGCCACCCTGCCGCGCGCTGCCGCCGAAACATGACCGTTCGGGACCGACCGCGGGCCAGCGCCGCCTGCGAACCGGATCGCCCGCGTTGCGTTCAGCCGCGCAGTGCGGGAGGGCGGGGGATGCAGATCGCAGCAGGGCAGGCGCTGACGCGGCGCGGGCAGGTGCGGGTCCATCCGCTGCTGCTGTTCCTGCCGCTTGCCGCGATTCTCCGCGCGCCGGCCTTCGTCGCCGCCGTGCTCGACCCGGATGAGGGGCTGTACCTCGTCCAGGCGCAGGCCTGGCTGCAGGGGGGATGGCCCTTCGTCGCGGTGTTCGACATGCACCCGCCAGGCGCGCCGGCGCTGCTGGCTGTCGCGCTCGCGCTGATCGCCGATCCGATCCTCGCGGCGCGGCTGCTTGGCGTCGTCGCGGTCGCGGCTACGGCCACGCTGCTGCACGGCATCGCGCGGCGCCTCGGCGGGGATCGCGCCACGGGGCTCGCGGCGGGGCTGCTCTACATCGCCGGCAGCGCCATTCCGGGCGGGCTCGCGACCAATACCGAGATTCTCTTCGCGCCCTTCGTCGCGCTGGTCGCGCGGCTGCTGCTGGGCGAGGTGCGGGCGCCGCGCCTTGGCGTGGTGCTGGCGGCGGGGCTCGCGGCCGGTTGCGCGGTGACGATCAAGCAGGTGACGGCGATCGAAAGCGCGGCGCTGTGGCTGACGATGATCCTCGTCGCCTGGCGCGCGGGGGGGATCGACATGCGCGGCATCGCGGCGAGCGCCGCCGTCTTCGCGCTGGGCGCGGGGGCGCCGATGCTGGGGCTCGGGCTAGGCTACTGGGTGGCGGGGCAGGGCGAGGCCTGGTGGCAAGGGAATATTGCCTCGGCGGTCGCCTATCTCGGCGCGCCGATCACCGCGCCGGGGCTGCGTGTCTTTGCCACTGCGGTGATGCCATGGCTGCTCGGGGCCGGCGTGCTGGCGGGCGGCGTGCTGTTGCCGGATGCGCCGGCGCGGCGCGCGGCGCGGTGGCTTTGGCCGTGGCTGGCGGCGGCGGTGGCCGCGGTGGTGGCGCCCCAAAAATACTTCGACCATTACGCGCTGATCCTGGTGCCGCCCTTGTCGCTGCTGGCGGGGTTCGGGTTGATGGCGGTGCTGCGCCAGGCGGTGGTGCCAGGCGCCCGACGCGGCGGCTTCGTGGTGCTGCTGGGGCTGGCGATGGCGGTGCCGGTGGCGGGAATGCTGCTGCCGCGGCTCGGCACCGGCATCGGCCTGCGCGGCGCCGATCCGGTGCGGGAAGTGGCGCGCGCGGCGGTGGCGAATCTCGCACCGGGGGAGGCGCTGTTCGTCGCCAATTGGCATGTCGTGACCTATGCGCTGGCCGGGGCGCGGCCGCCGACGCGCGTGCCCTTCCCGCTGCATCTGATGGGCGTCGTACCGCGGCTGGCGGGGGTGGACACGGTGGCGGAGCTCGACCGCGTGCTGGCGCTGCCACCGGGGGTGATCGTGGTGGATCCCGGCCGCTGGTGGGGCTTGCGGCCGGATGCGCGCGCGGCGGTGGAGGCGGCGCTGGCGCGCGATTATGTCCTGGCCGCCACGATCCAGGATGGGCCGGGCCCGGTGGAGGTCTGGCGGAGGCGATAAGGCCGGCCCATCATGCGCGGCCCATGCCTGCCGCGACCCTCACCGAGCTGATCGAGAGCACCGCCGCGCGCCGGCCCGACGCGCCGGCGCTGCCGGGCTTCAGCTGGGCGCAAGCCGCGGCGGAGGTGCGGCGGATCGCGGGCGGGTTGGCGCGGCAGGGGATTGGCCCGGGGGATCGCGTCGCGCTGTTCCTGCCGAACCGGCCCGCGATGCTGCTGCTGCTGCTGGCGCTGGCCCGGCGGGGTGCCTGCGCGGTGCTGCTGAACACGCGGTTTCGGGCCGCTGAGCTCGGGCCGCTGCTGGCGCGCGCGCAACCCTGCGCTATCGCCATCGCGCGCGATTTTCCCGCTGTCGATGCCGCCGCGATCCTGGCCGATATTCCATCAGAGCAGCGCGTCTCGCTCCGCTTCGCGATCGGCGTGGATGCGCTGGGCGCGGGCAGCGTTGCCGGGCTGCCGGTGCTGCCCTTCGCCGCGCTGGCGGATGGCGCGGAGGCGGCGGATGCGGCGCGCGAGGACGCGGCGTGCCTCACCTTCACCACATCGGGCACCACGGCGGGGCCGAAGCTGGTGCTGCATCATCAGCGCAGCATCGCACGGCATGCCCGCGACGTGGCGGCGCGGATCGGCACGGAGGCGCCGGGTGCGGCGTTCCTGGCGGCCGTGCCGCTCTGCGGCACCTTCGGGCTTTCGGCGGCGATGGCGGCTCTCGCGGGCGGGGCGGCGATCCATCCGATGGAGCGTTTCGATGCCGTGGCGGCGGATGCGGCGATCCGTGCGGAGGGCATCACGCATCTGGTCGGTGGCGACGACATGCTGCTGCTGCTGGCCGAGGCCGCGCGCGGCGCTTACGCGCCCTTCGCCTTCACGGGGTTTGCGAATTTCCACGGCAAGGCCGATCGCGTGATGGCGGAAAGCGCGCGACTGAACCTGGCCGTGCGCGGCGTTTATGGCAGTTCGGAAGCGCAAGCGCTGTTCGCGCTGCAGGACCCGGCGGGCGCGCATGTCGCGATCGGCGGTGGGATGCCCGCGAGCGCGGAGGCTGGGTTTCGCGTCGCCGAGGATGGGGCGCTGCTGCTGCGCGGGCCGTCGCTGTTCGCGGCGTATCTGGGCGATGCGGAGGCGACGGCGCGGGCGCGCACCGCGGATGGCTGGTTCCGCAGTGGCGACCTGGCCACGGCGCAGGCGGATGGGCGGGGCTTCGACTTCGTGACGCGGGCGGGCGATGCGCTGCGCCTCGGCGGGTTTCTCGTCGCACCGGAGGAGATCGAATCCTTCCTGCTGGCGCAGACGGGCATCCGTGCCGCGCAGGTGGTGGCGCATGAGGGCCGCGCGGTCGCCTTCGTCATCCCGGGCGACGGCTATGACGAGGCCGCGGTGATGGCGGCCTGCGCGGCGCAACTCGCGCGGTTCAAGCTGCCGCAGCGGATCGTGGCGCTGCAGGAATTCCCGACGACCGATGGGCCGAACGGGCGCAAGGTGCAGAGGGCGAAGCTGCGGGAGATGGCGGGTGGGTAAGGCCGCGCGCAGTGCCGCACCCTCACCCCGACCCTCTCCCGCAGTGCGGGAGAGGGAGAAGATGGCGGCCGCATCGTGACGCAAGCGAAGGACCCTCGCGCAGTCGCGGCGATCGTGGCGTCGGCGCTGTTCATGCAGAATCTCGACGCCTCGGTCGTCGCCACGGCGCTGCCGGCGATGGCGCGCGACCTCGGCGCGGACCCGGTGCATCTGTCGGTTGCCATCACGTCGTATCTGGTGGCGCTGTGCGTGTTCATCCCCGTCTCGGGCTGGGTCGCGGATCGCTTCGGGGCGCGGCGCGTCTTTATGCTGGCGATCGCAGTCTTCACCATTGCGTCCGCGTTGGTCGGCCTCGCGCAGGGGCTGGGATCGCTTGTGGCGGCGCGCATCCTGCAGGGCGTGGGCGGAGCGATGATGGTCCCCGTCGGGCGCCTGCTGCTGCTCCGCCGCGTCAGCAAGGAGGAGCTGGTGGTCGCCATGACCTGGCTGACCATGCCAGGGCTGCTCGGCCCGGTCTTCGGACCGCCGGTCGGCGGCGTGCTGACGGATGCGTTTTCCTGGCGCGCGGTGTTCTGGCTGAACATCCCCGTCGGCATCATCGGCCTGCTGCTGGTCTGGCGCTTCATCCCAGAGGTCGAGCCACAGGACCCCGGACCGCTGGATGCGAAGGGGCTCACGCTGTGGGGTGTCGCGCTGGCCTGCCTGATGGCGGGGCTCGAGACCATCGGGCGCGACATCGCGGCGCCGTGGTTCGCGCCGGCTATGCTGGGGATCGGCGCGGTGGCGGCGGGTTTCGCGGTGCGGCATTCGCTGCGCGCGGCGCGGCCGGCGGTGGACCTTGCGCTGTTCAAGCTGCGGAGCTTCGGCGCTTCGATGGGCGGGGGCAGCCTGTTCCGCATAGGCGCCTCCACCCTGCCCTTCCTGCTGCCGCTGAAGCTGCAGATCGTCTTCGGCATGTCGGCCAGCGCGAGCGGGCTGGTTACCTTCGCCACCGCGCTCGGGGCGTTTGCGATGAAGCCGCTGGTCGGCCCGCTGCTGCGGCGCTTCGGTTTTCGGCGCGTGCTGGTGGCGAATGGCGTACTGGCGGCCTTCGGGGTTGCGGTCTGCGCGCTGTTCACGCCGGCTTGGCCGGTGGCTGCGATCTTCATCGTGCTGGCGATCGGCGGGCTGACGCGGGCGCTGCAATTCACCTCGCTGGCCACGCTGTCCTTCGCCGATGTGCCGCAGCAGAAATTGGCCCCGGCCACCGCGATGACGGGCACCTTGCAGCAATTGGGCCAGGCGCTGGGCGTCGTGCTGGGATCGCTCAGCCTGGAAGCGGCGATGCTGGCGACGGGCGCATCGGGGCCGGGGCCGGCGGAATTCGCCATCGCCTTCGTCGTGGCGGGGGTGGTGGTGCTGGCCTCGATCCCCTCCGCGCTCCGGCTGCCGGCGGATGTTGGGGCGCGGGTGTCAGGGCATCGGGGGTAGCGCGGCGCCGCAGCGCGCGATGGCGTCGCGCATGTGGTCTGGCACCGGCGCGGTCACGCGCAGCACGGGGTCGAGCGGCAGCGCGATTTCGCGCGCCAGCAGATGCAACTGGCCCGCGCCGCCGCCATAGATCGCATCGCCCAGGATCGGCGCGCCGAGATGCGCGCAATGGACGCGCAGCTGATGTGTGCGCCCGGTCTCGGGCCTGAGCTCCACCAGCGTCAGCCCGTCGCCGCGCCCCAGCACGCGCCAGGCGCTGCGCGCGGGATCGCCCGAGGCATGCACCTCCATCCGCCAACCGCGCGCGGCGCTGCTGATCTTCCGCAGCGGCGCGTCCACCAGCCCGGTATCGTCCCGCAGCGTGCCGCGCAGTACGGCCCAATAGGTCTTCTCCACGCGCCGTTCCGCAAACAGCGCATTGATCCGCGCCAGCATCGGCGCAGTGCGGCCGAGCACCAGGCAGCCCGCCGTGTCGGCATCGAGCCGATGCGCTGGCTGCGGGTCGCGCCGTTTGCCAAGGCGGAGCGCCGGCAGCAACGCCTCCAGGCTCTGCCCGCTGCGGGCGGAGACGGGCAGGCCGGCCGGCTTGTCCAGCACCAGCACCTCCGGCCCCAGATGCAGCAGCCGGGCGCGCAGCCAATCCGGCAACGGCATCTCTGCTTGCGGCGGGCGGGCTTCGGCGGGCAGCCTGCCGCGCATGGCCCGCGATCCCCGCCCCGTCGTCGTCTGCCTCGGCAGCGTCGTCATGGACCACACCTTCCACGTGGACGAGATCGTCCAGCCGCCCTCGAAGAACCGCGCGCGCAGTTACAGCCTGGGGGCGGGCGGGCTGGCTGCCAATGCCTCCATCGCCGTCAGCCGGCTCGGGGGCAACTGCATCTTCTGGGGCCGGGTGGGGGATGACCTCAATGGCCGGCCGCTGCTGGGCGCGCTGGCGGAACAGGGGGTGGATGTCGCCCAATGCCGCCTGGCGCCGGGCGGGCGCACGCCGGTCTCGGCGGTGCTGGTGGACCCGATGGGGGAGCGCAGCATCTACGCCTTCCGCGGCGAGGGGTTGGGCAGCGACCCCGCCTGGCTGCCGCTGCACCAGCTGGAGGGCGCGCAAGCCTTCCTCTGCGATCCGCGTTGGCCGGAAGGCGCGGCGCGCGCGCTGGATCACGCCCGCGCGCGCGGCATCCCAACCGTGATCGACGGCGAGAAGACGGAGACGCGCATCCTCGTGGAGCTGATCCCGCGCGTGGATCACGCGGTGTTCTCGGAACCCGGGCTTTCGAACTACCGCCCCGGCCGCAAGCCCGCCGAGGCGCTGGCGGCGGCGATCGCCGATGGCTGCACCGTGGCTGCGGTGACGCAGGGGGAGAAGGGCACGCTGTGGATGACGCGCGATGACCCGACGCCGCGCCGCACCCCGGCGTTTCGGGTGCAGGCGACGAACACCACCGGCGCGGGCGATGTCTATCACGGCGCCTATGCGCTGGCGCTGGCCGAGCGCCAGGGGGTGGAGGCGGCGATCCGCTTCGCCTCTGCCGCCGGGGCGCTCCGCGCGCGCGATGGCGCGACGCCCGATCGCGCGGCGGTGGAGGAACTTCTGCGCGGCGCGTGACGCGTGCCCGTTACGCCACGGCGCTCTGCCGGGCGCGATGTGCGCCGCTGCGCAGCAGCAGCGTCGTGACGATCACCACATTCACCGCATTCCAGGCGACACCGTTCAGGAAGGCCGCGGCGTAGCTGCCCGTCATGTCGAAGATCAGCCCCGACACCCAGCCGCCGCCCGCCATGCCGATCAGCGTCGCGAACAGCACGATGCCGACGCGTGTGCCGACCTCCTTCGCCGGGAAATGCTCGCGCACGATCACGGCATAGGAGGGCACGATGCCGCCCTGCATCAGCCCGAACAGCGCTGCCAGCACATAAAGCGAGGCCATGCCGTCGAAGAACAGGAAGAGCGACAGCGACGCGCCCTGCAGCACCGACCCCAGCAGCAGCGTGCGCAAGCCGCCGATCCGGTCCGCGATGAGCCCCGAGACGATGCGGGAGACGATGCCGCAGGCGAGCATGATGGAGAGCATCTCCGCCCCCCTGGCCACGCCGTAGCCGAGGTCGCCGCAATAGGCGACGATGTGGACCTGCGGCATCGCCATCGCGACGCAGCAGGCGATGCCCGCGAAGCACAGCACCGCCGTCAGCCCGTTGCGCGACAGGCCGAGCGGCCGCTCCTGCCCCGCATCGCCCGCCGCGACTGCGCCACCCCGGCTGCCCGGCGCGCGCGCGCGCAACAGGAAGGCGAGCGGCAGCATCGTCACCAGGCAGACGATGCCGACGATGATATGGGTGACGCGCCAGCCATGCGCGGCGATCAGCGATGTCAGGATCGGCGGCCAGACTGCCCCGGCCAGGTAGTTGCCGGCCGCCGCCAGCGCCACCGCGATGCCGCGCCGGCGGCGGAACCACAGCGAGGCATCGGCCATCAGCGGCCCGAAGGCGGCCGAGGCGCCGAGCATGCCGATCAGGATGCCCTGCGCCAGCGCATAGACCGTGAGGCTCGGCGCCAGCCCGGCCGCGACATAGCCGGCGGAGAGCGCAACGGTCGCGCCGAGCAGCGGCTTCATCACGCCGAAACGGTCCGCCAGCCGCCCCATCAGGATGCCGCCCGCGCCGAAGCCGAGCATGGTCAGCGTATAGGGCAGGGAGGCGCCGGCGCGCGTCGCGCCGAATTCCGCCTGCACATGCGGCAGCGCGACGACGACCGACCACATGCCAACGCCACCCAGCGTCGCCAGCGCGACGATCGCAGCGAGCCTTATCCAGGCGGTGCGGCTGTCGATCAGATGATCCGCGTTCATACCAAGCGCACGACGGTTTCACCGTCGTGCCCCTCAAACGCGTCGTGCCAGAGGCACGCCTGCGGCGTGACGCGGGCCGCATCCGCGGCCCTTGGCTTCGCGGCACTTGCCGCGGCGCGCATTCGCGCGCTCGGCCCTTCGGGCCGCAGGTCGGAGCTTTGTGAGGTCGGTATCATGCCGCGGGGCCGAAGGTAACGAAGGCCGAGAGTGGCTCGCGCTCCGTCTCCAGCCGGTTGGTCGGCTCGTATGGGTCGGCGTGGCCGAGCGACATGCCGCAGACCAGCGCTTCCGTGTCGGGGATCGCGAGATGCGCGCGGACGACGTCGTGGTGGTCGCAGAAGGCGGCCTGCGCGCAGCTGTCGAGGCCATGGCCGCGCGCGGCCAGCATGACGTTCTGCAGGAACATGCCCATGTCGAGCCACGATCCCTGTTCCAGGTCGCGGTCGAGGGTGAAGAACAGGCCGACCGGCGCGCCGAAGAAGTCGAAATTGCGCGCGCGCTGCGCATGGCCCGCCGCCTCATCGCCGCGCGCGACGCCGGCCAACGCATAGAGCCCCCAGCCCACCTTGCGCCGCCGTGCCAGATAGGGCTCGCGCCATTGCCGCGGGTAGTAGTGGTACTCGCGCGGCACCTTGGCGCCGGCATCATGCGCGGCGCGGAGCGCCGCCGACAGGCGCGCCTTCTCCGCGCCCTGCGTCACGCGCACCTTCCAGGGCTGGATGTTGGAGCCCGATGGCGCGCGCGCCGCGGCGGTGAGGATCGCCTCGATCGTGTCGCGGGGGATGGCGGTGGGCAGGAAACCGCGCAGGGAGCGGCGCGTGGCCATCGCCTCGAACACATCCATCCCGCGGCGTCCTTCCTCAGCGGGGGCGAGTGTGGCCCGGGGGCTGGTTGCGCGCCAGGGCGCGAACCGGCGGCACGGCCGGGCGTTGCCGAAGATCATGCCTGTTGGGGGAAACGCGCCATGACGCAGCGGCAGACCAAGGCAGAGGGCAAGGCTGAAGCCGAGCGGCAGCAGGACAAGGCCGTGGCCGACACTTTCCCGGCCTCCGACCCGCCCGCGACCATGGGCGGGGAAGGCGGGACGCGCGCCGTGCCGCCGCAATGGATGATGGACCGCCCCCGCCCGCCCGCGCCGGATGCCGTCATGCTGCGCCGCCGCTTCCCGACGCCGGAGGCCGCCAAGCTCGCGCTGGAGGGCCTGGTGCGTGACGGGCCGGTGGATCGCAGCCAGTCGGAGCTGGTGCGGATCGGGCGCGAGATCGAGCTGCGGCTCAGCACCGACCCCGAGGATTGCCCGCGCATCCGGGGGCTGCTGGCCCGGGCCTGAGCGGTCATTCGGAACATAATAGGAACATTTTGCTTGCGCGGCATGTGACCGTTTTCCTATTCTCGCGCGCTGAGCGAGAGGGACACGGCGCATGCGGCGGCGAAATATCCCAACGATCCGGGCGGCGGCCGGGCTGATCCTCGGGGCGCTGCATGCCCCGCCTGGCTTCGCCGAGACCGCCAACGGGCCGACGCCTGGGGCCATCCCCGACCTCGCTCTCGTGCTCGGTGTCACCGGCTTCGTGCTGCTGCTGGCCTTCGGGCTGGCGCGGCAGGCCTGGACGCTGCGGCGGGATTTCGTGCGGTTGCTCATGGCCTCCCCAGGCCAGGGCGCGGCGCTGTTCCGCGACGCGCCGGCCGGGTTGCCGGAGGGCTCGGTGCGGGCGGCGATTGCGATCGCCATCGTGCTGGTCACGCTGCCGGCGCTGGTGCTCTCCCGCGTGCTCGGCCTGGGCAGCAGCGGGGAGCTCGGGACCGTCCTGGGCGGGGTGCTGGGCTATTATTTCGGCGCCCGCGGCGGCACCGACCCCGAGGCGCGCCGCGCCGCCATCGCCGCCGAGGCCGCGCGCCACGAGGCCGAACAGGCGACGGCCGCCGCCCGCGCGGAGACCGCCGCGGCGACCGAGGGCGCCGAGGTGCTGGCGACCGCGCGCGCCGCCGAGGCCGGCGCCGTCGCCGCGCAACGCCCCGAACTCGCGGCCCGCCTGGCCGATGCGGCCGCCGCCGCGCGGGCCATCGCGGCGCTGCTGCCCGCCGGTCCCGGCGCAGTGCTGCGGGAGGGTGGCAGCGCGGCGGAGGCGATCGGCGCGGCCATCGCGGAGCCCACGCCGGCGCGGATCGCGGCCGCCACCGCTTCTGCCGCTGCGGCATTGCGCGCGGTTGGGGAAGGGACGGAACTCGCCGACCGGCTGGCCGGCGCGCTGCAGGCCGCGTGCGAGGCGGCGGGCGCGCTCGCCCTGATGGAAGCGGCGATGGCAGAGCCGACGCCGGAGCGCATCGCCGCCGCGCTGGCCGCCGGCGCGCGGGTGGTGGGCGGGGCGGAGGGCGCGTTGGGCCAAGCGCTGGCGCCGGCGCTCGCCGGGCTCGGCACGGTGCTGCGCGCACCGGGGGTGGCGGGGGCGCTCGGCCTGGCGGGGCCTGCGGGGATCGCGGGGGCGGTGGTGCTTGGCGCGGTGGAAGCG
>JBIKSZ010000174.1:0-8263 GCA_044348345.1 Roseomonas sp.
GCGCTTCCTTGGAGGCAAAGTGATAGAGGAGCCCGCCCTTGGAGACGCCGGCGTCGCGCGCGGCGGCCTCAAGCGTCAGCCCGGCGACGCCGCGCGACTGCACGATCGCCTCAGCCGCGTCGAGAATGCGGGTCCGGGCGTCGGGCGGGGCAGTGGCGGGGTGTGTCGGGGGCGCATCGGTCATGCGCCTTCAACTATACCGGCTGGACGGTATGTCAAGAACAAACCGTCCAGCCGGTACAGTAAGCCGTGAGACCCTCAGCCGGGCGTGGGAATGCGCGCCGCCAGCGGATCGAGGAGGCTTTCGATCGCCGCCGCCTCCTCCCAGGCCAGCGCGACGGACACCACCGTCACGCGGGCCCGATAGGCGGGCGGAATGCGCACGAAATCCTTGCGGGTGGTCACCGGCACGGCGCGCAGCGCCTCAGCCTGGGCCAGCAGATCCTTCAGCTCGGCCTCGTCATAGGGGTAGTGGTCGGCGAAGGCTTCGCGGCCCGCGAGCACGGCGCCGACCTCCTGCAGGGTGGCGAAGAACTTGGCGGGGTTGGCGATGCCGCAGAAGGCGAAGACCGGCTGGCCGGCCAGCATCGCCGCCTCGGGCCCCGCGACCAGCCGCGCGCGCAGCACCGGCAAGCCGGGCGGCAATTGCGCCAGGGCGCCGACCTCATCCTGCCCGATCAGCACGGCGGCGTGGGATCGCCCGGCGGCGGCGGCCACCGGCTCCCGCAACGGCCCTGCGGGGATCACCCTTCCATTGCCGAAGCCATAGCTGCCATCGATCACCAGCAGCGAAAGGTCCTTTTCCAGTGTCGGGTTCTGCAGCCCGTCATCCATGACGATGGCCTGCGCACCCGCCGCGACCGCCGCCTGCGCCCCAGCGCCGCGATCGGCCGAGACCCAGCTGGGCCGGACCGCCGCGAGCAGCAGCGCCTCGTCGCCGACCTGGGTGCTGTCATGCGCGCCGGGGTCCACCAGGGCCGGGCCCTTGATGTTGCCGCCATAGCCGCGCAGCAGGAATTGCGCGTTGACGCCCCGATCGGCCAGCCGCCGCCCGATATCGAGCGCGACCGTCGTCTTGCCCGCGCCGCCCGCCGTGGCATTGCCGCAGCAGATGACCGGCACCGGCGCGCGCCAGCCGCTGCGCGCCATACGGCGCGCCGTGGCGCCGGCGTAGATCGCCGAGAAGGGTGAGAGGAGCAGGGGCGCGATGCCGCCGCCGCCCACCCAGAAGCCGGGTGCTCGCATCAGGCCTCGTTCTTCGTTCCTCAACCGGCCGCAGGGCCCGTTCAGGGGCCGTGCGGGGATGTCCCGGCCGGCACATCCGGCCGTGCCAACTCCAGAAGCGCCCGGGCCATCCGGTCCGGCAGGCCGGCTTGTCCCAGTGCGACCGACGCGGCGGCATTCGCCATGCGCGCCGCGCGGTCCCTGTCAAATAGCACGTCCCGGATGGCCGGCGCCAGCGCGGCCGCGCCCTCGACCCGGAGCGCCCCGCCGGTGGCCAGCAAGCGGCCGACCGGCTCCTCGAAATTCCAGGCATGCGGCCCGATCAGGATCGGGCAATCCAGCCGCGCCGGCTCCAGCGGGTTCTGCCCGCCATGCGGCACCAGCGACCCGCCCACCAGCGCCACCCCGGCCAGCCGGTAGAACACGCCAAGCTCGCCCAGCGTGTCGGCGACGTAGATCTCCACTTCCGGGCCAGGCATGGCCCCTTGCGCCCGGCGCGCCGCCCCAAGGCCGGATGCCGCCGCCAAGGCGGCAATATCCGCCCCACGCGCCGGATGGCGCGGGACGATGATGCTGAGCAGCCCAGGCAGCTCCGCCGCCAGCGCCTGGTGCGCGGCGATCACCATCTGGTCCTCCCCCGGATGGGTGGAGGCCGCGAGCACCACCGGCCGTGCGCCGATCACCGCGCGCAAGGCCGCCAGCGCGCCGGCATCCGCCGGCAGGGCAGGCGCCGCCGCCTTCAGATCCCCCCAGCACGCCACCCGCGCCAGCCCCAGAGCCTCAAGCCGCCGCGCATCCTCCGCCGAGCGCGCGAGAACCAGCTCGAACCCCCCCAGCATGGCGCGGGCCAGGCCCGGGGCGCGCGCCCAGCGGGCCGCGCTGCGTGGGCTCATCCGGGCATTGACCAGGGCCAGCCGCACGCCGCGCGCCTGGGCGGCCGCCAGCAGGTTCGGCCACAACTCGCTCTCGACGAAGGCCCCCGCATCCGGCCGCCAGCCATCCAGGAAGCGCGCCACCCAGGCCGGCACGTCGAGTGGCAGGAAGCGGTGCCGGACACGCGGCGCAAGCGCCGGCGGCAGGCGCCGCGCCAACATCTCCGCCGAGGTCACGGTGCCCGTCGTGACCAGGAATTCGAGCGCCGCGTCCTCCGCGGCCATGGCCTCCAGCACCGGCAACATCGACATCGTCTCGCCGATGCTGGCGGCGTGCAGCCAGAAGAGCCGGCCTTGCGGCCGCGCGGCCTCAAGCCCGCGCCGCTCGCCAAGCCGGGCCGCGATCTCCTTCCCCCGCCGTGCGCGCAACGCCAGATACAGCGGCAAGACCGGGCGCAGGAGGGTGGCGCCGAAGCGCCAGGCACGCAGGACGCGGCTCAAGCCCGCAATCCCACCGCCGCATCCGCCTCGGCACAGGCGGCATCGAGCGCCGCGGTCAGCACCGGCAGCGCCGCCTCCGCCCCGTCGCGGGGAACGCGCAACAACGGCCCGCAGGCCATCACGCCGCGCCCGAAGGGCAGCGGCAGCATCATCCGGTCCCAGCTGGGCAAAATGCGATGACGGGTGGTTGCGGCCGCCACCGCAACGACCGGGGCGCCCGAGACCGCAGCAAGCTGGACGGCCCCCGGCGCCGCCTGCCGGCGCGGCCCGCGCGGCCCGTCAGGCGTGATCGCCACCGGGTTGCCCGCCCGCAGCACCCGCAGCAGCTCCACCAGGGCCTGCGCACCACCGCGGCTGGAGGAGCCATAGATCATCCGAAACCCGAAGGGCTTCACCGCCGCGCCGATGAAGCGGCCGTCGCGATGCTGGCTGACCAGCACATGCGGCACGAGCCGCGCCACCGAGGGATACTTGGCCTGAGCCAGGCGGAACAGGACCGGGATCATCGGCAGCCGCTCATGCCAGAAGGCGATGATCAGCGGCCGGCCTGCCGCAGCCTCGGCCAGCGCCGGGTCGGCGCCGACCAATTGCCAGCGCGTGGTGCGGAGCACGAAGGCGATATAGGCGCCGAGCAGCCGCGCCAGCCCTGCCTGCACGGCGGGATGGCGGATCAGCTTGCGCATCGGTCCCGGCGCGGTTGGCACATCATGCCAGGGCCGTAGCACGCCCGCGCCGCAGGGGAAATTCGGCACCTTGGCGGGGCGTCCCCCGCCAGGGGTTATCCGCCGGCGATCGGCACCAAGCCGGCGCGGAACCGCTCGGCACAGGCAGCCCAGGAATAGGCTTCCGCATGGACACGGCAGCGGCCGCGGTCCGCCGCCAGGGCACGCAGGCAGGCCGCCCGCAGATCCTCGTCCAGCGCGCCGACCGGCGCCGCGCCGATCACGTCGAGCGGGCCGGTCACCGGGAAGGCCGCCACGGGCGTGCCGCAGGCCAGCGCCTCCAGCAGCACGAGGCCGAAGGTGTCGGTGCGGGAGGGGAAAACGAAGACATCCGCCTGCGCATAGGCACGCGCCAACGCGCCATTCTCGCGCCAGCCGGTGAAATGCGCGGTCGGGAAGCGTCGCATCAGTTGCGCGCGCTGCGGGCCGTCCCCGACCACCACCTTGCTGCCGGGCAGGTCGAGGGACAGGAAGGCCTCGATGTTCTTCTCGACCGCGACGCGGCCGGCATAGAGGAAGATCGGGCGCGGCAGGCGTTCCCACGCATCGGCCTCGCCATGCCCCGCGGCATCGGGGCGGAAACGCGCGAGGTCAACGCCGCGCGACCACGGCACGATGCGGCCGAACCCCCGCGCGGCGAGGTCCCGTGCGAGCGAAGGCGTGGCGCAGAAGGTACCGGCGCTGGCCGCGTGGAAGCGGCGCATCATCGCCCAGGACCAGTCCAGCGGGATGCGCGTGCGCGCGTGCAGATATTCCGGGAAGCGCGTGTGGAAGGATGTGGTGAAGCGCCAGCCGCGCGCCCGGCAGATGCTGCGCATCGCCCAGCCGAGCGGGCCTTCGGTGGAGATGTGAACCGCCGTCGGCGCGAAGGCCTCCGCGATGCGGGCCAGGCGGCGTTTCGGCGCCAGCGCCAGCCGGATTTCCGCATAACCGGGCATCGGCATGGAGGCGAAGCGATCGGGGCCCACAACCTCCACCACATCGCCGCCGGCACGCAATTCCCCGACCACGGTCGAGAGCGTGCGAACCACGCCATTGACCTGCGGGTGCCAGGCATCGCTGACGATCAGGATGCGCTGCGGCGCGGGCGGCGGCGCCCCGGCAGTCTCGGTCGGCCCTGGCGCCAGCGCGCCCATGCCCCACGCGGCGATTCTGTCCAAGGGCTGGCCTTCCACGCTCAGGCGGCGGTCGCGAGCTGCTGCGGCTCGACGCGGAAGAAGGACAGGTTGTTCTCCCGCGCCCAGTCCACCAGCTCGAAGCGGCCATCGGCGTGCTCGACCAGCGCGGTGCAGCTTTCCACCCAATCGCCGTCGTTCATGTAGAGCACGCCCTGCACCATCCGCATCTCCGCGTGGTGGATGTGCCCGCACACCACGCCATCCAATCCACGGCGGCGGGCCTCCTGCGCGAGCGCGCTCTCGAAGCGGTCGATGGCCTTCACCGCTTCCTTCACCTGCCGCTTCAGCCATTGCGAGAGCGACCAGTAGGGATAGCCGAAGCGACGGCGCGCGGCGTTGAACCAGCGGTTCAAGGTCAGCGCCGTGTCATAGGCCCAGTCGCCGAGATGGGCGAGGAACTTGGCATAGCGGACGACACTGTCGAACTGGTCGCCATGGATCACCAGGTAGCGGCGGCCATCGGCGCCGGTGTGCACCGCCTCATTCACCAGGCGCACGCCAGCGATCTCCATGCCGAGCCAGTCGCGCAGCACCTCGTCGTGGTTGCCGGGGATGTAGGTGACCTCGGTCCCGTTGCGCGCGGCGCGCAGCAGCAGGCGGATCACCTCGTCATGGCTCGCATCCCAGTACCAGGATTTGCGCAGCCGCCAGCCATCCACGATGTCGCCGACCAGGAACAGCCGCTCGCATTCGACCCGGTTGAGGAAATCCACCAGGAAATCGCTTCGGCATCCGCGCGTGCCGAGGTGGATGTCCGAGAGGAAGACGGTGCGGTAGCGGCGTTTCGCTTCGGTGGTGTGCATGCGTGTCCGTCTCACGCGTCCGCGCCGCCGAAGCGGCGCGGAGGCTTCCGTTGCGTTGGCGCGCTTTAACCTGCGACGCTGCGGTTGAACGTGAATCTTGCATGACGTCCGCCGCGCGGCCTGCCGAGGTACGGCGCGCGGCGTGCTTGTCACCCGCCGTTCAACGCGCTGTCAGGGAATCGTCATCGCAGATGGCTACGCCATGCGCGTGCTCATTGTTTTCAACCCCACCGCCGGTGCCGGCCGCAGGCGCCGCTTCGCGCGCGCGCTCGCAGCACTCGGCGCGCGCGGCTTCAGACCCGAGCTTGCCGAGACTCGGGGGCCCCGCCATGCGGAAGCGCTGGCGCGCGAAGCCGCCGCGCGCGGCGTGTCCGTCATCGTCGCGGCCGGCGGGGACGGCACCATCGCAGAAGTGGCCGCGGGCCTCACGGGCAGCCCCGCCACGCTCGGCGTGCTGCCGCTCGGCACCGCGAATGTGCTCGCGCTGGAGCTGGGCCTGCCCCTGTCGCCGGAGCGCGCGGCGGCGGTCCTGGCCGCGGGGCGCCCAGCGGTTCTGCGCCCGGGGCTGGCGCGCTTCGCCGATGGGCGCGCGCGGCTATTCGTGCAGATGCTCGGCGCCGGCTTCGACGCGGCGGTGGTCGCGAATCTCGACCTTGCGCTGAAGCGGCGCATCGGCCGCGCGGCCTATGTCTGGCAGACCCTGCGCGATCTGCCGCGCTACGGCTTCGCGCCGATCATGGCCGACCTCGACGGGCGCACCGCCCAGGCCGCGAGCGTGATCGTGACCAAAGGGCGCCTCTATGCCGGTCGCTACCGGATCGCGCCGGATGCGCGGCCCGCCGATCCGGGCTTCCAGGTTGTTCTGTTCCGCCAGCCGGGTGCCCTGCAGGCCGCGCTGGCCGCCGCGGCGCTCCCGCTCGGGCTTATCCCGCGCCTGCCCGGTATTGAGATCGTGCCCGCGCATCGCATTGCACTGCGCGCCGCCGAAGCGGTCCCGGTCCAGGCCGATGGTGACCCCGCAGGGCTGCTGCCGGTCGAGATCGCCGACGCGCCGGCCCCCATCAGGATCCTGGTGCCGTAGCGCCCTCCGGGCGGGGTGAGGCGGCGCAGGCGAGCACCGCCGCCCAACTCGCAGCCCCGGCGGCCAGCGCGCCGCAGCCCAGCGCCACGACAAGACCGGACACGCCGATCCCGAACAGCAGCACCGCGGCCGCGCTCGACAGCCCGGCCAGGGCAGCAAAGCCGGCCAACAGGCAGAGAGCGATCAGCACGGGCACCTCCTCGGGTCATGGCAGCATTGGGGCATATGTGCCCTTTTCCTGCCGCATTCCACTCACGGAGAGGGGAGCGACGGATGGCAGGACCCGGCCTTCCTGCCCGCCCCGGATTGCCAGTGTGTTGCCGCGCTTGCCGCGAGAGGGCCCGCCCTCAGCCGCGCGTCGGCGCGTCCGAGACGATCCGCCCATCCACCAGATGCACGCGGCGGGAGGTGCGCGCGGCCAGGTCGGGATCATGGGTGACGACGATCACCGTCCGCCCTTCCTCCGCCGCCAGCCGCGCGAAACTGTCGAACACTGCCTTGGCGTTCGCGGTGTCGAGGTTGCCCGTCGGCTCATCCGCCAGCAGCAACACAGGGTCATTCGCCAGGGCGCGCGCCACCGCCACGCGCTGGCGCATGCCGCCCGAAAGCTGGTCCGGCATCTTCCCCGCAGCCTCCGCCAGGCCGAAGGCGGCGAGCAGCGCCATCGCCCGGTCGCGCGCGGCAGTGCCGCGCAGGCGCCCCAGGCGCCGGATCGGGATCAGCACGTTGTCGAGCGCGCTGAACTCCGGCAGCAGGAAATGGAACTGGAAGACGAAGCCAAGCCGCGCCAGCCTGAGCGCCGCCATCTCCGGCGCCGAGAGCCGCGCGGTGTCGCGCCCTTCCAGCAGCACCTGGCCGCTGGTCGGCCGGTCCAGAAGGCCGAGCAGATACAGCAACGACGACTTGCCCGAGCCGGACGGGCCTGTGACGGCCACGAACTCCCCCCGCCCGACGGAGAGCGAGACGTCGCGCACCAGCGTCGCACCTTCGGGCAGCGTGCGCGTGACGCCGCGCGCCTCAATCAATGGGGGATCGCTCACGCCGCCCCGCGCACCACCTGCACCGGATCGAGCCGGCTGGCGCGGCGCGCCGGGATCACCGCCGCAATCCCCGCCGCACCCACGGCGAACAGGCTCGCCGCGACATAGACCCGCCAGTCGCGCGCCAGGATGAAGCGGTCATTCCCCGCCGGCGTCTCGGTGCCGAAGCGCACCTGTGCCAGCGCCTCCACCATCAGCGCGCCCAGCAGGCAGCCGACGATCGCGCCAAGGATACCGGCGATGATGCCCTGCACCAGGAACAGCCGCTGGATGTCGCCTTCGGTGAAGCCGAGCGACTTCAGGATGGCGATGTCGCGCGTCTTCTCGAACACCACGGTGGAGATGATGTTGTAGATGCCGAACGCCGCGACCAGCAGGATCGCGCCGACCACCGAATACATGATCGCATTCTGGATCACGAAGACGGTGAGGATGTTGCGGTTCTGCTCCTCCCAGCTTTCGGTGCGGTCGCCGAAGCGTGCCTCGATCTGCCGCGCGAGCGGCTCGGCCTGGCGCACATCCTCAAGCCTCAGCAGGATCTGGTTGATGACGTTCGACCGGTTCTGCAGCACCTGGTTGACCTTCAGCAGCGTGAAGCCGCTGGCCTGATCCACATTCTGGATGCCGGTGCGGAACAGCCCGACGATCTTCATGGACAGCGTCACCCCAGAGGGCGAGACGGCGGTGATCGTGTCGCCCAGCTGTGCGCCCAGCTTCCAGGCCAGCCCATCGCCGATGATGATGCCATTCGCCGTGGTGCGCAGATCCTCGAGCCGCCCGGCGATCATGTCCTTCTCGATGTTCGACACGCGCGCATGCCGCAACGGATCGATTCCGGTGAG